>CAYOTP010000006.1:0-37957 GCA_964406955.1 uncultured Thermoplasmatales archaeon
CGAATCACTTGTAATCAAATATGCATAATAGCCCACTAATTCAGAATCACTGATTATTCCAGCTACCGTTAATGATAGAGAGAGTGTATCACCGGTCACCGCATAGTTTAATTCAGTAATATCAATATTTGGTTTGTTTTCAATGTTTGCACCCCAGCTCCAACTTCCATCCTGCTCCCTATAATGTAAGACATCACCAGTTGAATCTGTGATTGATCCAGATTGGGCTGAGACGGTTATTCCTACGGTTGCTATAAAAGCAAAGCATATCGACATAACTAATATTTTTTTCATAATAGTTTTCTCCATTTTTTCAGATGGTTATCCTTATCTTTCATATATATCTATCGAAAAAAAACCACAAACACAACATCTTGTAATGAATGAAAAAAAGTATTGAAAAAAATAAAGAAAAAAATGAAAACAGTATATGTTTTCTAATTTCTCTTTTTGATGATAAAAACAACAGCGGCAAAAGCAGCGATCAATGCAAACAGTTCAAAACCAGGTGTTCCGCTGGAATCATCTCTACTTTGTTGATTCGTATCATCATTGTTCTCTCCTGAATCAAGAACGGGTTCATCCTCAGAACCTTCATCATTATTTCCTCCATTGTCTACTGGAACTTCGTCATCATCAACGGGATCATCATCTGAACTTGCTTCATAATATGGTGCAAAAACATCAGGTGCATAATCATGATATTGCTCAGTTGCATCAACGGTTTCAGATGCAAATCCATACAGTTCAAAACTATCTTCAGGATAATCAATCTCAAAAATCGCAGTAAATGTATCACCAGATATTGGATCGTTGAGTGGACCCACTGCGCTCATGTATTTATCGGTACCCATATATATGCCACCTCCTGCCGAATATGATGCATAATATTGACCTGATGGATTTTCAAGATAAATCATGTATGTATGATATGCGTCATTTACTATTTCCCCTGCGACAGTTAACGTAGCAGTCACCGTAGAATCAGATATCTCATAGCTAACGCTTGTGATATCAACATTATTTCTTGATCCTGAATATTGATGATATGTCATACCTGAACCACCAAGTTCATAAACCCAAACATCATCAGTTTCATCTGTAATCGTTTCTGCAGAAATTGAAACACTTAAAAGAATAAGTGCAAAAAATCCAGCAATGATTGCTCCTTTTTTCAGTATGTTTTTCATAAGAATTCTCCAAAAAATGGATGTGATTAAATCTATTTAAGCCTGTTGACTTTTTTAAAATCGATATAAAACTATTGAAAAATCATTTCATTTTTGAACGGAAAAATGACTTAAAAATACCAAAATATTTTTAATCATTTCATGTTATTGCCATGTAATTTGTTTCAGAGGTTGGATGAGATGACTGATGTTGAGAAAACCATTGGAAATAATGCAGGTCGAATATGGACCTTTCTAAATGAGGAAGGACCACAAGTTCGATCAAAAATCATTGAAAAAACGCAGATGGCCGAAGAAGAGTTTTTCGGCGCTATTGGCTGGCTTGCCAGGGAAAACAAAATCCGAAAGGAAAAAAGAACGTTTAGTATCGGAGAAACAAATTTAACTGAAAAAGTTGGAGACAGTGCTGGAAAAGTTTGGGAAGTATTACATAAACGTAATGATTTAGATATTACAGGTATTGCCCGGCTTTCAAAAGTGAAAAAACGTGATTGTTACTCCGCAATTGGCTGGCTTGCCCGTGAAGGAAAAGTAACTGCAAAAATCGCTGTGCGTAAAAAATGAGTTTATTATCGTTTTTTACGTCCTCATTTTTTTTGTTCGCAGAGTGAAACGTTAATTCTAAACAAAAATTTATTAGGATCCTTTGTTTAAATCTTTTTCAGATTCAATGAAATCAGAAATTAGAATTCTTGGTATTGATGATGCCTCATTTTCATTTAATGATCTTTGTACCGATCTCATTGGTGTTGTGATGCGTGGGAATCAATATATTGAAGGAGTTTTACATGAACGAATAACCATTGATGGAACTGATGCCACAAGTGTTTGTCAAAAAATGATTACAAAAACCAGGCATTATCAACAATTAAAAGCGGCGTTATTTGATGGTGCAACACTAGGGGGATTTAATGTTCTAGACGTTGAAACACTTTGGAAAAACACCCAAATCCCAATTATCACCATCACAAGGAAGGAACCTGATTTTGAAATGATTGGTCGTGCATTGCAAACACATTTTTCAGATTGGAAAAAAAGACTTTTGATTCTAGAAAAAGGCACTCTTCACATGGTTAAAACAACTCACAATCCTTTATTCGTTAAATGTAAAGGTGTATCTCTGGCTGAAGCAAAAGAAATAATAACGCTTGCAACGATACGTGGCGTGATACCTGAACCAATACGCGTTGCTCATATCATCGCGTCAGGTATATCAAGAGGTGAATCGTATGGGAAAGCGTAAAGCAGTTGTTAATGTTCATGATTGTCTCTCCTGTGGCGGTTGTGTATCTGTTTGCCCAGTTGATGCAGTTATCATGAAAAACAAAGTAGCCTTCGTTCATTCTGAAAAATGTATTTCCTGTGAGCAATGTGTGAATACTTGTCCTGTTGGAGCAATATCCATGGAGGTTTTTTGAATTATGAAATATGATGTTGTGATTGTTGGCGCAGGGCCTGCTGGAAGTGTCACGGCCAGGTTTGCAGCTGAAACAGGTGCAAAGGTCTTACTTATCGACCGGCGACCTGAGATCGGTATACCGGTTCTCTGCGGGGAAGGTATAAGTCAACGTATTGATAAATGGAACATGCTTGAGGGAACCGATTGGATTGCTACTAAGATGGATGGAGCAAGGATCTATGCTCCAGATGATACCATGGTTACTCTTTCAAAAGAAATGGCTGGGAATGAAACCGGTTATGTGGTTTACAGAGATCGCTTTGATAAGGAGTTAGCTAGGCAGGCAGGGAAAGCTGGTGCAGAGATCTTGTTGAAAACCGAAGCGGTTAACCTCCTGAAAAAAGAAGATGCAATTCAGGGGATTAGAGTGAATCAATTCGGTGAGGAATTCGACATCGAGGCAGATATCATTGTAGCCGCTGATGGTGTTGAATCAAAAATAGGGAAAATGGCAGGAATAAATACCACTGTGAAACCCCAAGACCTTGAAACTTGTTTTCAATACACGTTGGAAAATGTCGAATGGCCTGATGATTATGCTGAGTTTTATCTTGGAAAGAAAAGAGCACCAGGCGGATATGTATGGGTTTTCCCTAAAGGAAATGGTGAGTTCAACGTTGGCATTGGTATCTTAGCAAGTCTTAGTTCACCGGGAAAAGCAAAAGCCCTTTTGGATCGGTTTATCAACACGCACCCTGGATTAAAAAAAGGGTCTTCTGTCCGAATGTTGACCGGGGCGGTATCTGTGGCTAAACCAATTGAAACAGTTCGAGATAATTTGTTGATCGTTGGAGATGCTGCCCGACATGCCGATGCGATCACCGGTGGAGGATTGACTACAGCGCTGGAAGGAGGTAAAATCGCAGGTGAAGTAATTGGTGCTGCAGTTGAAAATCAACAATTTGAAAAAGAGTTCTTAGAACGTTATGAAAAACGATGGAAACAGGCCTTTGGTCAGAAACTCCTTAGAGACTATATGGTAAAAGAGATCATGTTAGACTTTGATGATAAGACGTTAAACATGCTTGCAGACTCATTGAAGGATTATAGGTTCGAGGAATTCAGTACGCTGAGCCTGATAAAAGCACTGGTATTAAAACATCCTACGTTATTAATGAAATTAAAACCGTTAATGAAATTATCTGAAAAAAAAAGAGGAAATGAGTAGGAGACTAACATGAACTGGGGAGTGGTCTGCAGTGCTCATACGAAACGATCGATTACGTTAGCTGATGAAGTAATATCGTTCTTAAAGGACTATGGGTCTGTATTTCCCGAAGAGACCATTGCAAAATCATTATCAACTCAGGGTTTTTCATTTTCTCAGCTTAATAAGGACTGCGATATTGTTGTAACCATTGGTGGCGATGGAACCATCATCAGAACACTTTCAGAAGTGGAAAAGCCATTATTTTCCATCAATTCAGGAGGTATGGGTTTTCTATCTGAAGTTGAATCAAAATTTGCAGTACAGGGATTAAAAAAGGTCATCAATGAAACATATAATGTTGAGGAACGAGCTAAATTACAAGTTGAGATCAAAGGTCAAGACAATCTTCCAGATGTGATCAATGAGGTCACATTACAGACCGCCCGTATTGCAAAGATTATGTATTTTCATATTTTCGTGGAAGATGAATTACTTGAAACCATGGGTGCAGACGGTGTGATTGTGGCAACACCCACAGGATCAACAAGTTATGCTTTGAGTGTAGGAGGGCCGATTATGGACCCAACTGTTGAAGCAATGATCATTGCACCGTTGGCCCCATTCCGATTGTCCGCTCGTCCATGGGTTGTTCCACTGCAAAAAAAGATTCAATTACAAGTTCTTCCAAAAAGTAAGCAGACAAAACTAGTCATTGATGGAAATATTGCTGTTGATGTTAAGCCAAACCAGAAGATCACAGTGAGAAATTCCGAAAAGAAAGCTCGATTTATCCGCTTTGGAGAATCTTTTTATCAGATGGTACGATTGAAACTGGTGCGATAAAAGTCATGACATGGTTCAGAAAAAGGAAAAAACAAGAACCTGCTAAAAAAAAGGAGTGGTTCATCACACATCAATGCATCTCCCTTATCAGTGAAAGTGCAAGATCGATATATCCCAATGAATTCGCAGGCTTGCTCCGTGTGGATGATGAAAGAAAACAGATAATTACAGAGATTGTCCTTCTGCCCGGAACAATAAGTGGGAATCGACATGCATTATATCAGTTCCATATGAAACCTGTTGATTTCAGCATCATGGGAACCGTTCATAGCCATCCATCTGGATCGTTTTATCCCTCAGAAGCAGATCTGCAATTATTTCGAAGGTATGGACAGGTGCACATTATCATGGCTCATCCGTTCTCACATCAATCATGGCAAGCATACAATGGCACCGGAGACTCCATTGACCTAAAACTTATTTAGGCAGCGTTGTTTAAGGTGTTATATATCGTTTTATGATATATCATGGTGATGCTTGGGATGAATAAGGAAGCTTTCGATGTTGTGTTTTTTGCTCCGTTAGCACCTCTCTTTGGTTTGGTGCTTTTCTGGTTTATTCAATTACTTTTCATCGAACTGCAAAAAAACTTGCTGAATCGTCTGCGACCATCCCATGATGCATTGATCCGATTTACAAATTTCATTGGGATTTTTTTCCAGACCGTTTGTCATGCACTTGGCTATACCCTTACTAGAAGCGGGATCTCAAGTTTTTTTTTAAGCGTTGATTATGGAAAGGTGGATCCAAAGAAAAAAAAATCAGGTGTGTTTGAATGGTTGGTCAACTTATTCTTGTTCGTCGGGCCTTTTTTCCTTCCCCCTTTCTTGCTTCTTTCCTATTTTTTTGTATTATCCGATAATGCTATTCCGTTACTGATGCAGGATCAATTTACTTTTGCTGAAAATTTTATCGCATTCGGCAGCAATCTATATCATTTTTCAGAAGATTTCATCTTGTTTTTAGGGTCCATCGATTTACTTCATCCGGCACATCTTGGATTTTTTCTTTTGTTTATCGTCCTTGGCCTTGGGATACGACCAAGCTATATTGGAAAACGGCCAGTCGAAAAAGTAGATATGTTTTATGATTTGAAAAATATTAGATATGGATTGTTGCAAAAACCGTTATATGTGCTACTTCTGATGTTAGGCGCATACATATTTTCCTACGTGAACGTGCTTTTTGGGCAATCTTTTTACGTGTCAGTTTTTTCATTTTTTGGATGGGCATCGATTCTTGCGATATGTGCTTTGCTTTATGCAGAGGCCCTTCTGTTCTGGATCCTAGTTCTTGATGATCTTCCGCTTGGTGCCAGATATATCTCTGTTGCAGTCGTTCTCCTTTCATATGTGTTGTTTCGAGCGGTTTTTTACCTTCAATCCTGGCCGTTTGCCCCACAAGTATCCTTTTGGGGTACAATTCTAGTTACCCTTCTCTTTACCCTCTTTTTATTATATCGATATACCAATAAGTTTAAAACGTTGTTATCGATGAATCAGATAACCAAAAAAAGTGGTGGGAAAAAATGATGGATGATGATGAATTATTAACTCAGGAGAAAATAGAGAAAAGCCTCTCGCCTCACCCGCTGTCATTTATGGGTTTACAATCCCTATGTATCTTTCTTATCGCATGGGGTCTTATCTTTGGATGGTTAGTGAATTTTTCTGAATTTATTGAGTTATTTGACAATGTTCTCTTACAAATAGCAGTATGGGCTCTTGTGATACTTGTCGTTGCCGTTGCCGCATCAATCCTCAAAGTACTTTGGCGGATCTTTTTCTTATATCTCTTTGTTGTCCTTATAGCAATAGCCTTTATTTTTTGGTTCAATCTTCAAGACGCATCAGGAGTGTTTCTACCTGTTTACACGGTTATTGCATCAATCATAGGTTTTCTAATCGTTGAACTATTTCGAAGATCCCATAGATACATTATCTCAAATCAACGAATCGTGTTTAAAGGCGGAGTGATCACCAAAGAACAACGAACTCTCAGGTATGATAAAATATCAGATATCAATACAAAACAAGGGATTCTTGGACAGATCTTTGGTTTTGGAACAGTCATACCGATCAGTCAATCAGGTTTCGGTCTTGGAAATGATCAATCTTTTGCAGGTGGTGGTGTTCAAGGAGGGGTGACCAAACGAATTGGCTTGTTGGGATTTTTCGGTGGCGGGAAAGGCGTACAAACTCCCCGGACAAGAAGTTATTATGAGCTCCATGGCGTATACCCATTTAAAGATATTAAAAAAGTAGTTGAAAATCTCGTCCAAGGCAGTGTTACCACGCCATATATGCAAGAGCAAGTAAAGTTTCAAGAGGAACAACGGGATCTGCAAAAAGAAATGCGTGATCTATTAAAAAAACAAAAAGAACTTGACCTGCAAACTGAAAACGAAGAATGAAAACGAGATGAGATCGCGGCTCACATGATCAGGGAGTTTATCATCAAAAGGTTAAAAAACAATTGATTTGTACCTTGTCAAGATTTTAAAAAATAATTACTTGGTTTAAAATATGATTCCAAAGAAAATGTTTCTCACAAGAGGGCATGGAACACATCATCATCGATTGCAGTCCTTTGAACTTGCCCTACGAAAGGCAGGGATTGCATCTTGTAATCTTGTAAATGTTTCAAGTATTGTTCCACCACATTGTGAACTGATAACTAAAGAGAAAGGAATATCTCTACTTCATCCAGGGGAAATCACGTATTGCGTGCTTTCAGAGGTGCAAACAAAACAACCCAGTCCCATCTGTGCATCAATTGGTGTTGCAATCCCAAATTCATCAGATGAATATGGTTATATTGCAGAGTGTCATGAAACAGATATCTCTGAACTTGCCCTTAAAAGAAATGTTGAGGATCTTGCTATATTAATGCTTGCAACAACAAAAGGGATGGCTGCAAAAAGATCACCTGGTGAAAAGCCATGGTCTGACGAAGAAATCGTTCAACGATTCAAGGATCAAATGAAAACAGAAAGCGTTGCGGAAATCCTTGATCATACGAATTCTAATCTCTGGTCAACCGTTGTTGCAGTAGCTGTTTTTATTGAGTGATTCACTATAAAAAATGATATGTAATAACTGAAAAAACTTCACGAAATTATTTGAAAAGTTGCAAAATGCTTTATATAGTGAGTTGTTACCTTTTTAAAACAACACATAACGAGGTGAGTTGCATTATGATCGAAGAATTTGTAAAATGGTTCGAAGAACTTCGTATTGAAGATGTTCCTTCAGTAGGAGGTAAGAACGCATCACTTGGTGAAATGATTCGAAATCTTGGCAAAAAGGGAGTTTCTGTCCCTGGCGGTTTTGCTGTTACTGCCTATGCCTATAAATACACCTTAGAAAAGGCAGGAATTGATGAAGAGATCAAACGTATTCTATCAGATTTAAACACCCATGACGTGCGAAATATCGCAGAACGAGGAGAAAAAATCAGAACGTTAATAAAAAATACTTCTCTTCCTGAAGAGCTCTCCGAAGACATAAGAAAACATTACAGACAAATGGAAGATCGATACGGTAAAAATGTTGACGTTGCTGTTCGTAGTAGCGCAACTGCAGAAGATTTGCCTGACGCAAGCTTTGCAGGACAACAAGAAACCTATTTGAACGTTCAAGGTGAAGAGGAATTATTGGAACGGGTAAAAGAATGTTTCTCGTCACTATTCACAAACCGAGCTATCTCATACCGGGAAGACAAAGGATTTGATCATTTTAGTGTGTATCTTTCCGTCGGTGTTCAAAAAATGGTCCGATCAGATCTTGCCTCTTCAGGAGTCATGTTCTCTATAGATACAGAAAGCGGATTTAAAGATGCGGTGTATATCACGGGGGCCTATGGTCTTGGTGAAAACGTCGTTCAAGGTGCAGTAAACCCCGATCAATTCTACGTGTTCAAACCTACGTTAAAACAGGGTTATAGACCTATTTTGGAAAAAAAGCTCGGATCCAAGGAACAACGAATGATTTACGGTGAGAAAGGAACGCTTCAGCAACAAGTATCAGAAGAAGATCAACATAAATTTGTCATTACCGATGACGAACTGATAACTCTTGCAAAATGGGCAGTTATCATAGAGGACCATTATGGTAAAGCAATGGATATCGAATGGGCTAAAGATGGGGAAACAAAAGAATTGTTCATTGTTCAAGCTCGTCCCGAAACGGTTCATTCTCAAAAGGATATGGCCGTACTTGAAACGTTTGTCCTGGATGAAAAAGGAAAACTGTTGGTTCAAGGGGAAGCCGTTGGTAGTAAGATAGGACAAGGGAAAGTCAATGTCATACAATCCGCTGAGAACATCCATCAGTTCAAAGAAGGTCAAGTCCTTGTCACAGATATGACCGACCCAGATTGGGAACCAATTATGAAAATCGCAGGTGCAATCGTTACAAATAGAGGTGGACGAACCTGCCATGCCGCAATTATCTCTAGAGAGCTTGGGATTCCCTGTGTGATTGGAGCCGGTGATGCATCGGAACGATTGAGTAATGATGAGGAAGTAACCATTGATTGTTCCCAAGGAACCGGAAATATTTATGAGGGAAGATTAAAATATCATGTGGAAACAGTTAAACTCGATACCATTCCTAGAACACGAACAAAGGTCATGATGAACGCTGCGATTCCTGAAAAAGCATTCCAACAAGCTCAAATTCCAAATGATGGCGTTGGTCTAGCCAGAGAGGAATTCATTATCAATTCCCATATCGGCATTCATCCATTGGCACTACTTGAATACGAAAAATTAAGAAAATTAACCGATGATAACCCAAAAATAGCAAAAGTCATTCAAACCATAGATGAAAAAAGCGCTGCATATGATGACAAGATAACGTTTTTTGTTGAAACATTGGCCCAAGGAATTTCAAAAATCGCAGCTGCATTCTATCCAAATGACGTCATCGTTCGCATGAGCGACTTTAAAACCAATGAATATGCAAATCTTGTTGGTGGATACCTGTATGAACCTAAGGAGCATAATCCTATGATCGGGTGGCGCGGGGCATCTAGATATTATGACGAGAAATATAAACCAGCATTTGGACTTGAATGTAAAGCATTGAAAAAGGTTCGTGATGAGATGGGTCTAACGAATGTGAAGCCAATGATTCCTTTCTGTAGAACACCAGAAGAAGGACAAAAGGTCATCGATGTTTTGAATGAATATGGGTTAAAACAAGGTGAAAATGATCTTGAAATATATGTAATGTGTGAAATTCCATCTAATGTTATCGTTGCAGATCAGTTCGCAGATATCTTCGATGGCTTCAGTATCGGATCCAACGATCTGACACAGTTGACCCTTGGTCTTGATAGAGATTCTGATTTAGTCGCCCATATTTTCGATGAGCGAAACGATGCAGTTAAGCGACTGGTTGCCCAAGTGATAGAAACCGCTCATAATCATGTTCCCCGAAGAAAGGTCGGCATATGTGGTCAAGCGCCATCGGATTTCCCAGAGTTTGCAGAGTTTCTCGTGGAACAGGGAATTGATAGCATCTCATTGAATCCTGACACGGTAGCTAAAACAAGGATCAATATCGCTGAAAAAGAACAAAGCATTGCGGTTGCAACCGCATAACTCTTTTTTTTCTTTATTATATTTTAGCCATAGAAACAGTTAACAAATCAATATTGTTTTTAGCTTACGAATAGTTATGAATAGAATTGCTATATTACAAACCAATGATGTCAAAAATAAGAAACAAATTGTTGATCTCTTTAATATATTAAAAACCGATCAGGATGTTTCTCCAAAGGTCTATCTTCTTGATACGGCAGGTATTAAAAAAAATAAGCCTGCTCTTGAGCTACATCAATATGCTACCCGATGGTTTGAAACCATCGTTGATGCAGGATGTCGACATATTGGAGATGTTGTGGATATTTTGTTAGCTGGAGCAGAAATAATCGTTCTTAGACCGTCAATCTGGGATGAGCCAGATAGTCTAACGATACGAGATATCTCAGAAAGTAAAATTTATGTTTGGTTTGATCTTATTGATCAAAAAACCAATGCAAGTAAAAAACAACTTTTCAGTGAAGCCGATGGCATTGTTCTTTATGCAGATTCAGTACCTAAACCGATGGCATTTGATGTTCGAGATCGTATTAGATCTTTAGTTGATACGTATTCCGCAGAACGAATAGTGGTCTTTGATTCTATGAACACTCATGGAAAAGAATGGGATATATTTGGATTAAATACCCGTATTGTTGATATGGATAAGGTAGCTGATACCCATGAATGAAGAAGCAAAACAAGTACTTGCCTTTATTTTTAAACGAAGTGGTAAAAAAATTTTACCGGCATCCGATGTGTATTTAGCTATATCAATGGAACTTCAGTGGTGTTCCCCAAAAGAAGCAAAGAACTTTGTAAAAAATGAAATTCTTTCAGGTATTCTTATTGAACAGGATAATGGAGTGACTCCTTCTTTTGAAGTGGATGATGTTAGCATTCCAACGGGTTTTAAACCATCTAAGAACTTTTTTATGAATGAAGAGGTATCAGAAACTGATCCAGCCGATGTCGATGTGGTTAGCCAAATGATCAAACGAATAAAAAATAAGACAAACCTGACTGAAAACGAGATAAAAAACAATATCGAATTGCTTGCAAAGGAAAATGTGCTTTCAGAAGAAGTAGCTGCGATTTTTTTAGCTAAGAAAAAGAAGTGTGACATTCAAGATTTGATTCCATTGGTTCGAAACAACATGTTCACATCTGAAAAAAATAAAGCATGATGGGAAGTAAAAGTATGCCCATTGCATGGCTTCTTCGAACACCCCATTGTACTGTGAGAAGACCGATAAAGGTTGCAACGAATAAGACAAGGACACCAAGTAATCCAGTGAATAAAAAAACAAGGGCTATGATAAGGAGGATGGTGGCTAGAACTACTTTTTGATAGGGTATTTTATGAAAGAAACGAGCAAAGAGTTTTCCAACAAATATCGTTGAAAAAAAGGATAGTGTCCCACCAAGAAGCAGTGCAATGAGAAGATAAATTAGATTAGCAGGCATCAATACACTGGTCCACTCTTTTATCGCTATGAGGTCCATAACTGCTAGGGTTGCTCCACTTCTAGATCGTAAAATGATGAATAAAACGGCTACTACAAAAAAGGCACAAGCGGTATTTACTGCTGAAAGGGTGACAATGGTCTGCCTCGAATCTGATTCACCCCTTGCATTCATCGCTAAGATGGTTCCTGTGGCAGAAGTGATACCCGGAATTATTGAAACAAGGAGTCCTGCAAAAGATCCGGTGATGATGGAAAGTGTGCTATCTTTTTTTGCTTTTTTGTCAATGATCGGTTCCTGAATGATTTGTTTAGGAATCGTTGGTTGGGTCGCTAAGGATGTGAGTAATGTTGGTAAACCAAACAACCCAGATAGTGCTGGAAAAAGAACCGGTGAGTTTAATCCTATTGGTGAATCCACGGTCATATCCAAAATAATAATTCCAAAGATCCCCGAAAGAATGAATATGAATAATGCAAAACCCATGCCTGCAAAGGTAGACTGGATTTTTTTTGGTGAGTCTTCAGGGATTCTTGCTTTCTCGGTTCCAATCATTAAAATAGTGATGCAAAGAAGAACAAAGAACATGATTCCTTGTACTGTTTCATAGCCTTGAATGGGCATTCCAATCAGATATCTGACAGGGTAAAGAAGGAGTAGTGAGGTAAAGATGGCTCCAAGACTGCCCATTGCAGATAGGTAGACTGCTTCGTAACCGTTTCCTTCTAGTAACAGCCCATGGGCAGGAAGGACTGACAATGCGGTTCCTTCATCTGGTGCGCCGAGAAATGTTGTTGGAATCGTATCATGAAACGTGTGAGATATTGACACGCTTATGATAAATACTGCTATGAGAACTAACGTAAAGGTTTGTGTGATCCCAACATTTTCCAATGGTTGCAGGATCAAAATAATTGCTGGTGAAATCGATAACAGGATGAGTGCAATATTATTTACATGTAAGCCAGGGAGAAGTCCGGTGAGAATTCCGGTCAGTACGCCAAGAACGCAAAAGGTAATAAGTAAAATTAGTGGAAATATCATTATTTCTTCACCAGAGTGTCTGTAGGAATCTGCTGAATCGTTTTACAGCCGGTGAGAATGTACCGGATATGGGTGGAATCATAGGTGAGCGTTGCATGTACATATATTAAAGATCCGGTAGGCGGTATTGAACTTGTAGGAGGTATAAGTGGTACGGTGTAGTTTCCAACTCCATCTTTAAGATAGATAATTGTATCATATGTCATGTCTACGTATCCAGTGATGTTTAGGGGGATATTGAGGTAATCTTGTGGATGATCAGCAATATCTTTTATGGTCGTTGTTTTGTTTTGCCAAGTGGTTTGTATTGTTGCTGCTTTTGGATTTGAAAGGATAAGTTCCCAGGTATTTTTGTATTCTTGAATGGTTCCTGTTGCCTGGAGTATATCACCTTTGAAAAACGATAGCGGTGTTTCTGAAAAAACGGTTAACGTGGTGGAGTTACATTGAATTGTTATGAGTTGGCTGCCGTATCTTGTGTTGCTGTAGTCTAATATTGTTCCGGTAAGGGTTACTTCTTTTCCATCGTATTCTTCCAATGAGTCTACAGTGGTAAGGACAATTGGTTGTTGAAGTAAGGAAAGTGCATATAGAAAAATGACCCCCATTATTGCTAGAATTAAAGTAATATATTTGAGAGGTATTTTTTCCAGAATGTTGTGTAGTAACGAGCGATTTATTTTCATAAGGTTAAAATATAATATTAATTAAATGTTTAAAATCCTTGTTGTAGTTACAAAAAATTTTTAAATTTTATATTTACTATAAATTTTATGTTAATTTTAAATTAAAATAAATAAATTATTTTTATTTTTTAATCTTAAAAATAAGAAAAAAGGATTTATAATAAAACAAAAATAATTATAGAATAAAGTGATACCGTTTTTCCAAACCAATGAAATCGCCATCCATTTTTCTTCAGAAAATCTTTTTTCAAGAGGCATAACTGCAGGTATCGTGAAAAGAATGAAGAAGAAGATAAGAACACTGAAAATCAACAAAAACCGGTGAATTAGGCTAGCATATGAAAAGAAGAAACATACTTCGGAATGTCACACCACAGATCAGTACTTCGGAAAGTATCTTTAAAAGAGGTAAAATTTGTACAATTTGAAGATGATTGATAAACAATCTCTCCCTAGGTTGGTTATCAAAAATTAGAGACCTCGTTCAATAAAATCTTACATTCCGAAGCACTGACAGATTTAGTTAAATATTTATAGTAGTGATTATATTTGTTAATAAATTTCACTGTGAATCTGATTGGTATAATGGTAAAGATAATTTCAAAAGAAAAACCCAAAACAGCAAATAAGCTGTGTTTCTTACCACTCATAACTACGTTGATTCGTCAGAGAAATATTCATAGAAAAAAGAAAAAATCAATTAAACCGTTTAGTTTTAGAAAACAAACATATTTACATGGTTTGCAGATACAGGATATAATAACACCTAATATGAATATTGTTCTTTGTTAATTTGGTGAGGTTTATGATTAAAAAAGAAGTCAGTTTAAAGGTATCGGAAGCATTTCAGCAAGACGTAGGATATGGAAGAGCTCGAATAGATCATCAAACTAGAATGGAACTAGATCTATCCATCGGAGATGTTATACGAATAGATGGTCAAAAACAAACTGCATCAGTTGTATGGAGAGCTCATCCTACTGATGAGGGAAAACGGATTATTCGAGTTGATAATCTAACACGTAAGAACGCTGGTGTTGGATTGGGGGACAATGTCACTATTAAAAAAGCTGAAGTAAAAACAGCTAGAACGGTCACTCTTGCACCTCTAATATCCAAAGGACAGCAAATCCAATTTGGCAGTGGAATAGAAGTATTAATAAAGAAGGGTTTATTAAAACGTCCACTTACGAAAGGAGATAATATCATTATACCTGGAATTGCTCTTTTTGGAAGTGCCCTTCCATTTGCAATTATCAATACTAGCCCCAGTGAGATCGTGTCCATTAGTGAAGAGACAATCATTAAAGTAAAAGAAGAAGCAGCTCAACAAATGGAACCAGAAGGACCACGGGTAAGCTATGAGGATATAGGTGGTTTAAAGGATGAACTTGAACGAGTAAAAGAAATGATCCAATTACCTATAAAACATCCAAAAATCTTTAATCGACTAGGGATAGATCCTCCTAAAGGTGTTCTTCTTCATGGTCCTCCCGGCACGGGAAAAACATTGATTGCAAAGGCTGTTGCAAATGAATCCGGTGCAAGTTTTTATACAATTAATGGCCCAGAGATCATGAGCAAGTTCTATGGGCAAAGTGAAGAAAATCTTCGGAAGATTTTTGACGAAGCTGAAAATAATGCCCCTTCAATCGTGTTCATCGATGAGATTGATGCAATAGCCGGGAAGAGAAGTGAGACCCACGGAGAAGTTGAAAAAAGAGTTGTGTCCCAACTACTTACCTTAATGGATGGATTAAAGGGCCGTGGAAAACTGATTGTGATTGGTGCAACAAATATCCCCGATTCATTGGATCCAGCGTTACGTCGTCCAGGAAGATTTGATCGTGAGATCCGTATTGATGCTCCAGATAGAGATGGCCGAAAAGAGATTATTCAGATCCATACACGAGGGATGCCGAAAGCAGATAATGTTGATTTGGATAAACTTTCTGATAGGACGTATGGTTTTGTCGGTGCTGATTTAGCAGCACTTGCAAGGGAAGCAGCGATGAATGCATTACGTCGGTATCTTCCTGAAATCGATCTTGATAAACCAATTCCAGTGGAAATACTAGAAAAGATGGAAGTGACTATGGATGATTTCAAGAACGCACAACGAGGTATCGAACCATCAGCAATGAGAGAATTCTTCGTAGAGGTTCCTCGTGTTAGTTGGAAAGATGTCGGTGGGCTTGAAGATGTTAAACAACAATTGAGAGAATCCGTTGAATGGCCTCTTTCACAACCTGAAGTGTTCAAACGGTTGGGTATTAATGCACCCCACGGAATATTACTATATGGTCCTCCTGGAACTGGAAAAACCCTCCTTGCCAAAGCAGTCGCCAATGAATCTGATGCTAATTTTATTTCCATTAAGGGACCTGAAGTAATGAGCAAGTGGGTTGGTGAAAGTGAAAAAGCAGTGCGAGAGTTATTCAAAAAAGCAAAGCAAGTTGCTCCTTCTATTGTGTTTTTAGATGAGCTAGATGCTATTGCTCCACGTCGTGGTGCCTATTCTGGATCTCATGTTACTGAAAGTGTGGTAAATCAATTGTTAACTAGTATCGATGGGCTTGAAAGCATGGAAGGTGTGATAATAATTGGTGCAACAAACCGGCCTGATATTGTCGATTCAAGTCTGTTGAGACCTGGAAGATTTGATCGTCTGATTCTTACTCCTGCTCCAGAACGTACAGCTAGAGAAGAGATTTTTAAAATTCATACTAAGAATATGCCACTGTCAAAAGATATTTCTTTAAATGAGTTGGCTAAGGAAACCGATGGATTCTCAGGTGCAGATATTGAAGCATTGTGTCGAGAGGCTGCAATGATTGCATTACGTGAAAATATTGATGTGAAGAAAGTGACAAAGAATCATTTTATGAAAGCGATGAAATCCATCCGTGCAACATTGACTGATGATATCATTAATTATTATCTAAAGGTTTCAAAGGAATTAGGCAGCGGAATAGCCAAAAAGGATAAAAGAGACAAAGATATTCAATATATGTGATTTAATAAAAATAAAGAAAAGTGAGGTGGGATTATATCATAAAAATTACGGAAAATGAATTACGTGGGAAAACTGTTATGAGTGAAGAAGGGTTGTATCTTGGCATTTTAAGGAATTCTACTGTTGATGAGCGTACTGGTGAACTGATTGATGTTTTAGTTGAACCGTCAGATGATGTTGATCCAAGATTATATCATCTGGATAAACAAGGCAATCTTGTCTTTCCATTTAGCACTATTAGATCAGTTAAAGATGTTGTCATTATTGGTGGCTAAACTATGTAGTGCTTTTATCTTTTTTTTCCTTATTTTTTTTAATTGATTAATTTTATGTTTTTTGAATGGGTTTTTAAATTGATTAGATAAGTTACATCTTTGGTTTTATTTTTTTTAGGAAAAAAAGTTAACAGATACACTCGTTAAAGACACCCCTTTATTTCCACTGGAACGTTTTATTTATGAGTATGAACATTAGAAAAATACATTAAAACGTGAGTATATCCGTTTATGTATTTATTTAGTTATATTTGAACTTTTTCCAATTTTTAAAATATATAAAATTTAAATAATTATATCATGTTATACTATAACGTATATCTTAATCAGATCAGTATTTTAAATCTCCAGTGGAAATAAGGGCCTGTCTGTTCCTGTTGTATCTGTAAATAAATTTTATAATAGTTCATTTTATCCAACTTAGGATTTTTTCCAAATAAATACGTAATGTTAAATACACTTTTTTTCATTCACCTTTTGGGGTGAGTTTCTTTCCAGCAAAAACCATAAACAGCGATATATTCGGTAGATTACTCAAATCTGATGGATTATTCATAGACAGAGAAGCAATGAGACCTTCTTATATGCCAAACATTCTTCCACATAGAGAAGAACAGATCAATGAGCTGGCAGCTATTCTCGTACCAGCTTTACGAGGTGAAACACCATCAAATATTTTCATGTATGGAAAAACTGGTACCGGCAAAACCATCGTCACTAAATTTGTAGGTGAAGAACTTCTAAAAAAAGGGACTGAGGTTGGAAAGCACGTTAACTTTGTATATATAAATTGTGAAGTGGTAGATACCCAATATAGACTTCTTCAGAACATAGCAAATCATTTTATCAATGAATGGTCAGAACGTATACCATTTACTGGTTGGCCGACCGATGAGGTCTTTACAAAATTACAAAAAATGATCGATAAGAATGGTGGAGTAACTGTCATTATTTTAGATGAAATTGATAAGCTCAAAGGAGATGAAGCACTCTATAACTTATCTCGTATAAACACACAATTATCAAAATCCAAAGTTTCAATAGTTGGTATATCTAACGACCTCAAATTCACTGAATTTCTTGATCCTCGTGTAAAATCAAGCCTTGGTGAGGAAAATCTCATTTTTCCACCTTATGATGCAAGCCAATTGCAAGATATTTTAAGACAACGTGTGGAAATTGCATTGAAACCAGGTTCAATTGACGATGATGTCATACCACTATGTTCCGCTCTTGCAGCTCAAGAGCATGGTGATGCAAGACGAGCATTGGACTTACTTAGAATGGCTGCTGAGTTAACTGATAGGCAAGGAATGATAAAAGTCACTAAGAAATTTGTTCGTATCGCCCAAAACAAAATCGAAATTAACCGAATCAATGAGGTAGTTCGCACATTGCCAACGCAATCAAAACTTATTCTTTTAGCTATTTTATTGCAAGAGGAACATGATAAAAAATCAGGATCTCCTTGCGCGATGACCACTGGAGAAGTCTACGAAATCTATAAAGATCTTTGTAAACGAACTCGGACGGATTCGTTAACCCAACGAAGAATAGCTGATCTGATTTCTGAACTTGACATGCTTGGAATAATCACTGCTCGTGTGATATCAAAGGGTCGCTATGGACGAACTCGGGAAATCAAACTTTCTTCACCTTCGGATGAATTGTTTGAGATATTAAAAGAAGATTCAGTTTATGCAGAGTTAAGCAATTATAAGGTTAAATCCCAGACAAGACTTCTCTGATTCTTCTAAAGCATTTTCCAAAATAAATTTTTTTTACAGGATGGTGGTGGAGGTGAAGAACGAAGAAGAAATGAACATTCTTACGTCCACCATCCTGTGGGTAAGGAATCAGGATAGAGTACAAAACTGACTTGGAAAAAAGCCGTCTTATATCCCCCATTTTTTGTTTAATAAAGATATCAAGTTTAGCTACATAAACCTTTATAATTATTACAAATTTGAAAAGAAAAATCATGCTTACATATAATCTAGATAGGTTAAAAAGCAAGGAAATAAAAATGAAAGAAAAAAGGATTGATTTTTTCTGTATTTATCCAACATAATGAGGGATTTCATTATCCTCTTTTTCAGTATCTTTTGGTTCCGCTTTAATAACATCGATGGCAAGAACCGCATGGAGGGGGATTATTCTCATAATACCATTATTTTCTTCAGTATGATTTAATTGTAATATAAAACCGATTTCGTCGGAACCAATACCGGTGTATCCTTTAAAAATACCCACACTTTCCATTGTGTTGTTTCGGCTGCTTAATGAATATATCTTATATTCAGATCCTTTTGTAAGTTCAAGTTCTGGTTTATTCTTCATAGTATTACTCCAGATTTTTATTTTCCATGAGTTGCTGGATATGGTCAACGGTTTTCCCATAGTTTTCAATGGCAACTTTTACATGTGCTTCAACGAAATTCCATGCCTTTTTTAGATTTCCATATCGTAGTCGATACGCTTTCTTTTGTTGTTTTGTATGTTCGTCAAGCACGTGGATTTCCTCAAGTAGGTCCAATCCTTTCAATTTATTGAGATGACGATATACAGTTGGTTTTGATACGTTAAGTTGCATTGCCAATTCCTCAACATACCATGGTTTTTCAGGATGTTTGATAAAAAAATCCGTAAAAAGAGAAAACGGTATTTTTGGGTCCAATCCTTTTGAAAGGTATCCTATTTGGTAAAGAAAGGTTTTCGCTGCGGTTTCGATATGTTCTTCTCCAACGAGTGGAGTATTACTGACAATGCGAATTTCAAATACCATATTTTTTTCCTTCAGAGCATAGCTAATCATTCATTTTCTTTTAAAGTATTTGATTGCCTATATGAAAAATAATGATTAGTTATTTCTTTAGATCAATGAAAGATATTTGTTAATTTCCCAAGGGGTAACCTGTTTACGGTAGTCTTCCCATTGCTCTTTTTTCACATGGATATAGTTTTCATAGATATGGGGCCCAAGCGTTTCTTTTACAAGATTACTTTCTTCAAGAAGGGCAAGTGCATGGCCTAGACTTTCAGGTAATCGATCTATTCCAAATGCTTTTTTTTCAGCTTTTGTTAACTGGTAAATATTTTTTTCAATAGGTTCTTGCAATATCCAACGTTGTTCTATTCCCTTCATTCCTGCTGCTAACATCACCGCGAATTGTAGATAAGGATTTCCTGAAAGGTCTGGACTGCGAAGTTCACATCTAGCGCCTTGTTTTGTTCCTGCAGGTATACGAATAAGTGCAC
The DNA here is from genome assembly GCA_964406955.1 of uncultured Thermoplasmatales archaeon. GTDB lineage: Archaea > Thermoplasmatota > E2 > DHVEG-1 > DHVEG-1 > EX4572-165. The sequence continues at coordinate 19,976 of CAYOTP010000006.1, forward strand.
TTCGGTTACTATTTGCCCATGAAATATATGTTGGTGCTTCGTGACCTGGTACCAATCGTTTATAGGAGTTGACCGTTGGGTTTAAAATCCCAGTGGTTTCTTTTATATGTCGCAATAATCCTGCAATAAAACAAGAGGCTAGATCACTTAAATGAAATTTATTCTGTTCATCATAAAACATATTTTCTCCGGAATTATTGAAAAGAGAAAGATGAGTATGCATTCCAGATCCATTCAATCCATAAATTGGTTTAGGCATGAAAGATGCATGCAAATCATGTTTGTTGGCAATGATTTTGGTGACATATTTCAACGTAGTAACATTTTCTGCTGTTGTTACCGCATCAGCATATTTGAAATTGATCTCATGTTGCCCGTCAGATACTTCATGATGTGAGGTATGTATTGGAATACCAAGTTCTTCTAATGCAAGTGAGATATCTGCCCTTACACCCTCTGCCAGATCTCGATGGGAAAGATCAAAGTAGCCTGCTTTATCATTGGGAATTAATGTAGATTCATCTCCATCTTTTTTGAATAGGAAGAATTCACACTCAGGGCCGGTATTGAAAATGTAGCCTTTTTCATCGGTTTTTTCCATTGCTCGTTCTAACACATATTTTGTGTCAGCTGGGCTGCGTTCCCCATCGGGTTCATAGATATTACAGATTAATCGAGCGGTTTTTCTTTTTTCAAGTTTTTCAGGGAGAATGACAAAGCTTGTTGGGTCAGGTTTAGCGATTTTATCTGATTCTTCGATGGTTGCATATCCTGCAATTGATGACCCATCAAATGGGATACCATCAGTTAACGCATCTTCCAATCTTTTTGCAGGGATAACGATGTTTTTGGGAATGCCTAAAATATCTAAAAATTGCAGTCTGATAAATAACACGTTTTCCTCTTGAGTTTTTGAGATAATTTTTTCTTCGGTATATGTATCATTCATTTTTCATTCCTCACTTATTGTTTGATGTTTTGCCCTCATCCAGTGTGTTATTTTGAGTTGTTAATATGGAACAAATTAGATATCGACTGCGTTTTTTTAACATTATCTATCTATTTGATTTATTTATCCTTTTTACGGCAAATAACGAAATATTTTGGTAAAAAGGTAAGAAATATAACAATTTTTTTACAAAATAATCAAATCAGATATCATAATCTTTTAATATGACATATTGATTCGGTGACTCATATCATAAGGAGTGAAACAGAATGAGCGTAGAAAAAGAAATTGAAACATTCATGGATAAAGTTAAACAAAACAATCCGGGTGAAAACGAATTTCACCAAGCAGTGGAAGAAGTAGTTGAAAGTTTAATGCCTTACATTAAAAAAAATCCGAAATATCAAAAATACAAAATTCTTGAACGAATTGTTGAACCTGAACGGGCCATCATATTTCGTGTTCCTTGGGTTGATGATGCTGGTGAGATTCATGTTAACAGAGGATATCGGGTTGAATTCAATAGCGCTATCGGCCCATACAAAGGCGGTCTTCGGTTTCATCCAAGTGTAAACTTAAGCATCCTAAAATTCCTTGGATTTGAGCAGATTTTCAAAAATTCTTTAACTTCTCTCCCTATGGGTGGAGGAAAAGGTGGAGCAGATTTTAATGCAAGAGGGCGATCTGAGCAAGAAATAATGCGTTTTTGTCAGTCGTTTATGACTGAACTCTGCAAATATATAGGACCAAATACAGATGTTCCTGCAGGGGATATTGGTGTTGGTGGCAGAGAGATAGGATTTTTATTCGGTCAATATAAAAAAATAAAAAATGAATTTACAGGTGTTCTCACTGGTAAGGGAATAAACTGGGGTGGATCACTCATCAGACCAGAAGCAACAGGTTTTGGAGGAACATATTTCGCTCAAGAAATGCTAAAAACCAAAAAAGATTCATTTAAAGATAAAAAAGTTGCATTATCCGGTTTTGGAAATGTAGCATGGGGTGCAGCATTAAAAATCACGGAATTGGGTGGAAAGGTAGTTACAATATCTGGTCCGGATGGATACATATATGATCCTGATGGCGTATCTGGTGAAAAGATCGATTATCTATTGGAAATGAGAGCTTCAAATAATGATAGGTCTGAAGATTATGCAGATAAATTTTGTGTTGATTTCATTAAAGGCAAAAAACCATGGGAAGTTGAAGTAGATATTGCAATGCCTTCTGCCATTCAAAATGAATTGGATGGTTCAGATGCAAAGAAGTTAATGGATAATGGGTGCAAATTGGTTGCAGAAGTGTCAAATATGGGTTGCACGCCTGAGGCCATTAAAAACTTCCAAGAGGCAAAGGTTATGTATGCACCGGGAAAAGCAGTAAATGCTGGGGGTGTCTCTGTTTCAGGTCTTGAAATGAGTCAAAACAGCATGAGATACAATTGGACTTCTGAAGAAGTTGATGAAAAACTAAAAACCATTATGAAAAATATACATCATGCTTGTGTAAAATATGGCAAACAAGGCGATTATATAAATTATGTTGGTGGAGCAAACCTTGCAGGCTTTGTTAAGGTTGCAGATGCAATGATTGATCAGGGTGTCGTTTAAATAACGATCAACACCTCTTTTTTCTTTTTATCTTCTTGCAAAACCTTCTTATCAATTCTGTTCATTATGTTTTTGCTAAAATGAAAATGAATGAAGATGCAAGTTTAACTTTTTCAAATGAAGCTAGCGGGGATTATGAACTTCCCAGTCAGATATTACATAATTTAATGCCTTTTAAAATTCGCGAGATCCTTCTTGTTTCAAGTCTATATGATGCTTTCATAATTGAAGAGGAAGGATTAATTTCTGAGATGGTTGTTGGGGAATATCAAGATCTTTTACTTTCTTCACCTCCAAGGGTCACAAGGGTTTCTTCAGGTAAAAAAGCTTTTGAGAAGTTAAAATCCAAAAAATATGATCTTGTAATAACCATGTCAAAAAACATTGGCACCGATCCTTTTAAGTTTGGACGGAAGGTGAAGAAGTCTTCTCCAGGTATTCCTGTAATTATCCTTGCGACAGATTCTGCAGATCTTTATATATGCCAAGATCGGATATGTGAGAAAGGGATAGATAAGGCCTTTTTTTGGAATGGCGACACAAGACTTTTCCTTGCAATTGTTAAATATGTTGAAGATAAAATTAACGTTAATTATGATACGGCAACAGGAAATGTCCAAATAATCATTGTTTTAGAAGATTCGATACGATATTATTCAATGTTTTTGCCAATAATTTATACTGAGATTGTAAAACAAATACAACGGTCTCTATCAGATGATTTAAATGAGATGCAAAGACTTTTACGTAGGCGGGCAAGACCAAAGATACTTCTAGTGGACAGCTACGAGGAAGGCTTAGAGTTATATGAGATATATAAGGAAAATATTCTAGGAATAATTTCTGATGTGAGATTTTATAAGGGTGGAAAACTGAATAAGAATGCTGGAATTGACTTTATAGAATATGTAAAAAATGATAATGAAAACCTGCCAACCATGCTTCAATCTTCAGATCCAAAAAATAAGATGAGAGCTGAAAAAATTAATTCTTATTTTATCTATAAGAACTCTTCTACGCTCCTTCAAGATTTTGATGATTTTTTGATGGATCATCTTGGTTTTGGTGATTTTATTTTTTTAAAACCCATAAGAGGCAAAAAAGAAATCATTGAAATCGGGCGCGCATCAAACATGGAGGAATTTGAAAAAATCATGCAGAAAATACCTGTTGAATCAATCAGATATCATGCGGATAGAAATGATTTTTCAAATTGGTTAATGTGTAGAGGGGAATTTAAATTAGCATCTTTATTGCGTCCATTGAAAGCAAATGATTTCATTGATTTGGATGAAAACAGAAAATATTTGATTGAAATCTTTAACGAAACAAGAAGAGGAAGACAACTCAGATCGATGACTGATTTTTCCCAACAAACATTTGATTTTGATAATTCTTTTACAAAAATTAGTGGAGATTCTCTTGGTGGAAAGGCAAGAGGAATTGCATTTATGCGATCTTTAATTGCATTATATAATCTTAATAAAAAATATGGGAATCTGGATATCATTGTTCCAAGCACTGCAGTGATAGGTACCGAGGAATTTGATGCTTTTTTGAGGCAAAATAAGATTAGGGAAAAGTTACAACATCTTAGTGAGTTAAGTGATGCTGAAATTTCTAATATCTTCATAACTGGTGAACTTTCAAAAGAATTATATAAAAAACTAAGAAAAATCCTTTCGAAATTCAAAAAACCCCTTGCTATTCGATCATCCAGTCTTTTGGAGGATTCACAACATCATCCATTCGCAGGAATTTATTCTACCTATTTAATACCAAACAATCTAAAAAACATTTCTGATAGAGTCAATCAACTAAGCCATGCAATTAAATTGGTTTATGCATCTGTTTTTTTCAAAAAATCTGATGAATACATAAAGGCCACCTCTTCAAGGATCGAGGAAGAAAAAATGGCAATAATAATTCAGGAATTGGTCGGCCAAAAGCATAACGGTCGTTATTATCCTACATTCTCTGGAGTTGCGCAATCTTATAATTATTATCCCACGTCCCCTCAAAGAAGGGAAGATGGGATAGTGAGCCTTGCCGTTGGATTGGGGCATTCTGTTGTTGGTGGTGAGAAGGCCTTTAGATTCTGCCCAAGATATCCTAACATTTCTGAAATGTCCACGCCAAAAATTGCTTTTCAAAACACACAAAATACGCTATACGTTCTGGATGCAGATACTGACAAACGACACAGGCTTTCGGAAGAGGATACAAAAAACCTAAACAGAATAAAAATATCCGAGATTTTAGAGGATGGAGAGTTGGAGTATGTTGCAAGTAGCTATGATATGAATGATGATAAAATAGTGGATACTTTTTCAAAAAAAGGACCTCAATTGATAACATTTTCAAATGTATTAAAGTATGGGGACATTCCATTTGCAAGACTCTTTGAGGACCTATTAATGATTGGTAAGCAGGGCATAGGATCTCATGTGGAATTTGAATTTGCAGTAGATATGCAAACAAAGCCTCCAACATTTGCATTACTTCAAATCCGACCCATGGTTATCAATAAAGAAACGTCAAAAATTAGGTGGACAGAAGGTGAAGAAAAGTCAGAAAAGGTGTTACTTTTATCGAGAAATTCGTTAGGTAATGGGCTGATAGAAAACATATCAGATATTGTTTTTGTTAAAAAAGATGAGTTCAATTCTATGAAAACATTTGAAATTTCAAAGGAAATTGAACAGATTAATAACCAATTGGTAAAGGATGGGAAAAAGTATGTGTTGATTGGCCCTGGGCGGTGGGGATCACAAGACCGGTTTTTAGGAATCCCAGTGAACTGGTCTCAGATTTCAAATGTTAAGATTTTAGTTGAAGTCGCTTTAAAGAATTTTAATATAAATCCGACACAGGGAACACATTTCCTACAAAATTTGATATCTAGAGATATTGGATATGTTAGCGTTTCGTTATCAACGAACGATCATATTGATTGGAATTTTTTAAACTCAGCAGATGAAAAAAAAGAATTAAAACATGTAAAACACGTAAAGGTGAAGCATCCGTTAACCATAAAACTTGATGGAAAAAATGGCAAGACACTTATTTTGAGAAATTGAAAAATGCTACGTCTATTTAGGGAACTGTAGGAACGGTAGATGGCCTGAGAGGGTAACGGTTTGTTAAACATCCGATACTACTTTTGCAATAGAAGAAAAACAACTACTAATTTTTCTTTTTACCGGCTCTTTACATTTAGAAATAGTATAAAGTTCATAATAAATATTTTTAATTTACATTATCATATTATTTTCTAATTCATAATAGTAAAACTTTAAAAAATGCTCCTTATTTACAAATCAAAACCAGTATGACAAGATGTGTTAATGATGTATGAAATACTCACGAAAAAGAGTCTATCGCCAACTGTTAAACTTATGGAGATAAAAGCACCTCTTATTGCTAAAAAGGCTAAACCAGGTCAATTCATCATCCTTCGTATAGATGAAAAAGGAGAAAGAATCCCACTTACCATCGCAGATTATGATAGGAAGAAAGGAACCATCACCATTATTTTCATGGAAGTTGGAAAAACAACCAAACAACTTGGCCTTATGAACAAAGGGGACACGATTCTTAATTTTGCTGGTCCACTTGGTGTTCCTTCAGAAATTGAAAAATATGGAACGGTAGTATGCATTGGCGGAGGGGTTGGTATTGCCCCATTGTATCCTATCATTCGAGCTTTGAAAGATGCAGGTAATACGGTTATCAGCATTCTTGGTGCCAGAAATAAAGAGTTATTGATGCTTGAAAAAGAGATTGAAGAGTTCAGCGATGAACTCATAATTGCTACGGATGACGGCTCAAAAGGACATAAAGGGTTTGTTAGTGATGTTTTACAGAATCTTATCGATGAAGGAACTAAGATTGATGTTGTTTGGGCGATAGGCCCGGTTATCATGATGAAAGTGGTTGCTAATCTGACCCGGAAATATGATCTTAAAACCGTGGTATCCTTAAACCCGATCATGGTCGATGGGACCGGGATGTGTGGCGGATGCCGAGTAACGGTTGGAAACGAGACAAAGTTTGCCTGTGTGGATGGACCTGAATTTGATGGGCACCAGGTTGATTTTGATAATCTTATGCTTAGAAACAGGCGTTTTATTGATGAGGAGAAACACGCGTGCAAGTTAGCAGGAGTGGATGAGTAGATGGCAGTGAAAAAAGAAAAACACCCGATGCCTGAACAAGATCCAAAAAAACGAATTCATAATTTCAATGAGGTTCCCTATGGTTACGATGAGAACACAGCTATTGCTGAAGCAAAGCGTTGTTTACAATGTAAGAATCGACCTTGTGTTGCAGGGTGTCCTGTTGAAATAGACATACCTGATTTCATAAAAGAAATCGCAAAAGGTGATTTTCAAAAAGCAGCGGAAATTCTAAAAAATAAGACGAACCTTCCAGCGGTCTGCGGTCGTGTTTGTCCGTATGAGGAACAATGTGAAGGAAAATGTACCTTGTTAAAGCTAGGTGAACCTGTTGGTATCGGTCGTCTTGAACGATTCGTTGCCGATTATGTTTTTGAAAAAGGTGAAAAACCACCAAAAATCCCTCAGCCAAGTGGAAAAAAAGTAGCTGTTGTTGGTGCAGGCCCGGCAGGACTCACCTGCGCAGGAGACTTAGCAAAAATGGGGCATAGCGTTGTTATTTTTGAAGCATTTCATGCTCCGGGCGGAGTATTAATGTATGGAATACCAGAGTTTCGTCTTCCAAAGGAAATCGTAAGATCTGAGGTTGAATACATTGAAAAACTTGGTGTAGAAATACAGTATGATGTGGTCGTTGGAAAAACCATCAGCGTCAAAGAACTTTTAGATGAGTATGATGCTGTTTTTATTGGAACGGGTGCAGGTCTTCCAAGGTTTTTAAACATTGATGGAGAAAACCTAGCTGGTGTTTACTCCGCTAATGAGTTTTTAACTCGTGTGAACATGATGAAAGCGTACAAATTTCCAGAATATGATACGCCAATTGAGATTGGAAAAAAAGTAGCAACGTTTGGAGCAGGAAACGTTGCTATGGATTGTGCAAGGACTGCACTCCGACTTGGTGCGGAAAAATCATATATTATTTATCGACGTTCGGAAAAGGAGATGCCTGCTAGAAATGAAGAAATTGAGCATGCGCATGAAGAAGGAGTTATTTTCAAATTATTAACAAACCCCACACGATTCATATCTGATGATAAAGGCCATGTTAAACAGGTTGAATGTATTGAGATGAAACTGGGGAATCCAGATGAGTCGGGTCGACGAAGGCCAATTCCCATTGAACATTCAAAATTCAAAATTGACATTGACACGGCTCTTATTGCAATAGGACAAAGCCCAAATCCATTGATTCCTGAAACAGTGGAAGGCTTAACCGTGCAAAAATGGGGTAACATTGAAACAGATGATGCTGGTCGAACAAATATTTCCGGTCTTTTTGCAGGTGGAGACATTGCTACCGGTGCTGCGACGGTGATATTGGCAATGGGTGCTGGTAAAAATGCAGCAAAAGCAATAGATGACTATCTAAAAAATAAAATTTAAAAAACCGTTATCTGGCAATACGTTGAATAAGATCATCGGTTTTATAGAAACATAGGAAGAAAACCACCTGTTGAAACCAGTGGATGAATTGTCGTAAATATTTTAAAAATATAAAAAAAGACCTCTATTACCTAATACATCTAACAGATCAATGTTGAAGACTCCTATAGGATTGTTTCCTAAAAATTAGGTGTGTCAATTCTTCAATAAGTCTTCGGGATTTAACCAATAACTGACTTTCAATAAGGGAAGCCACTCAGTTCAATGGGTGGAGGATGTCACAATAGCATGAGCAAGGTGGGCATTATTTGATTGATAGTCTGTTGATTGGTACAAATTTTATTTAATGATGATTGGATTAAGGATATATGTATGATGCCTGTGGCCCATGAATATCAACGGGTGGGAGTATTTGTTGATGTACAAAACATGTATTATTCCGCTCGAAATCTGTATAATAAAAAAGTTGACTTTAAATCGTTGTTGAACGACTCCATTTCCAAAAGAAGATTGATACGAGCAATTGCTTATGTCATCAAAGCCGATGTAAAGGAGGAAAGCCAATTTTATGAGGCGTTGGAGCGAATGGGTTTTGAGGTTAAAGCAAAAGATATCCAAGTGTTTTATGATGGATCTAAAAAAGGCGATTGGGATGTTGGAATTGCAATGGATGTGATGCGACTTGCACCGAAACTTGATGTTGTGGTTCTTGTGAGTGGGGATGGTGATTTCACGGATCTACTTGAACATTCGAAAAGTCTTGGATGTCGTGTTGAAGTCGTTGCTTTTGGTAAATCAACATCGCATAGATTGATCGAAGCAGCGGATTTTTTTGTGGATATTGATAGAGAGAAACGCTATTTATTAAAGAAATAAGCAATCTGATTTATGGCGTTATGCGATGTGCTTCAAAGGTTTCCCTTGTTTATTTCGTTTTTTTTTAACTGCTGCTTTGATAAAACCATCAAATAATGGTGCAGGTTTTATCGGCCTGGATTTAAATTCAGGATGAGCTTGAGTTGCAACAAAGAACAAATGATTGGGTAATTCTAAAAATTCCATGAGAACTTTATTTGGTGAATGGCCTGAAAAGACAAGCCCTGCTTCTTCGAGTGTTTCGACGAAATCTGGATTTACCTCGTATCGATGACGATGGCGCTCTTCCACCATATCTGTTCCATATAAACCATGAACGATTGTTTCCTTTTTGAGCATGGCAGGATATGATCCAAGTCTCATGCTCGCCCCATAACGTGATTCCTGAAGGATGTTTACTTGTTCAGGAATAAAATCAATAACAGGATATTTTGTGTCCTTGATCACTTCTTTTGAATGCGCTTCATTGAGTCCACAGACATTTTGAGCATATTCGACAACGGCCAATTGCATACCAAGACATAATCCAAGGTAGGGGATGTTATGTTCCCTGGTATATCTGATAGTTTCGATTTTCCCTGCAATTCCAGATAGCCCAAAGCCTCCTGGAACTATCACACCATCAACCTCATCTAGCGTTGAGAGTTTTTTTGGGTTTTCTTCAAAATCTTTTGAATCAATCCATTGAATATTTGGAATGAGGTTATTATTCCAACAAGCATGTTTTACCGCTTCTATCACTGAGATATATGAATCGGAGAGTTGACTGGTGCCAATGTCAAAATATTTTCCAACAATGCCAATAGTGATATTTTGTTGAAGGTTTCTAATCTTGCGGATAAAATCTTTCCATGGTTTCACATCTTCAGCATCTTTTCTCAAACGCATCTTTCGAAGTATTTTTTTACACAGTTGTTGTTCTTCGAAAAGGAGGGGGAGCGCATAGACATGATCGATATTTGAATCACTGATGACATCTTCTTTTTTTACATTACAGAATAGCGCGATTTTTTCTTTTCTCACCGCGTCCAATGCATCATCTGCTCGAGCGACAATGAAATCTGGCTGTATACCTATTTCTCTAAGAAGTTTTACGGAATGTTGCGTTGGTTTTGTTTTTGCTTCACCAAGTGCGTCTAAAACGGGAACATATGTTAAATGGATGAAAAGGACTTTTTCTCCTTCTAGTTTCATTTGACGAACTGCTTCTAAAAATAGGATATTTTCGTAATCCCCCACGGTTCCACCGATTTCGACAAGGATAAAATCATATTGTTTATCCTTAGTTGGTTTTTTAATACGATTTTTTATTTCATCGGTGACATGGGGGATAGGTTGAACGGTTTTTCCAAGATATTTTCCTTTTCGTTCTTTATCAATCACTGTTCCATAGACCTGTCCGGTGGTAATATTATGATATTTTGGAATGTTTATATCAAGGAATCGTTCATAATGGCCAAGATCTTGATCGATTTCCCCTCCATCTTCAGTGACCCATACTTCTCCATGTTCGGTAGGCCTTAGCGTTCCTGCATCGCAATTTATGTATGGGTCTATTTTCATTGCAGTAACATTATATCCATGCATCTGGAGTATCTTTCCAACAGAAGCGGTGGTTATTCCTTTCCCTAATCCTGAAACAACTCCTCCTGTTACGATAATGTAATTTACCATGTTAAAATCAACGATATATCGTAATGGGGAGCCGTATTATAATGGTTTGTGTTTGCTGTGACATCCCATGACTGAAGATCGTGGGCTTTCTCGCAGTTCCATCGTAAAAAATGGGGTAGATCGCTGAACCGATCTTCGATTATTTTGCGAGATAAAAAATAATGAAAAAAGAAAAAGGATAAAAATTTATTTTTTAAGTGTTTTTTGAGCGTTTGTTTTAGTTTGTGGACAACGTGATTTCTATTGATGATACGTTTGAATTGCGTCCTTCCTCGTTAGTAATGCTTTCCGTTCCGATTTGAATTTCTTTTATAACTGCGTCTTTGACGAATCTGTTTCTAACGATTTCGGCGGTATCCACTGCTCGACTGATTGCTCTACCTCGAGCTTTGATAAAAACATTATCCGATCCGCCATTGAATTGTGTGACAACGGCAAGAACATAGCTCATTGGTGGTTTATTTCCTACAAAAATCGTGTTTTCGTTTTCATCGGCTGTTTCATTTTCTGTCATGTCTTTATACCTCCCTGGTATCTCTATGGTTTTCTTGTTTGTTACTTAAGAGTTGCCAACTAGATAGTTCTAGATAAAGCTTTCGCCTCCTTATGGGAGAAGGTGATTCGTTGAAATATAATTATGTGCATATCTGATGAGTTAGTTTTTCAATTATTTCACAATATTTAAATGATTTTATTTTATTTATTTTTTGAATTGTGTATTGGAGGGTAGCCCGATGGAAATAAAAATTATTGCACTTATGTTATGTGGATTATTAGTGTTTGCAGGACTACATTATTGTTTTTCATCTGAGCCTTCAAGAGAAATACTACTTGACGTAAATGCACTTGCCACAACTATTTCAGGTAAAGTACCACTTAATGTTTCATTTTCTTACGAATATTCTGGTTTGGAAGAAAACCTGAAAAGTGTTTTGTGGGATTTTGGTGATGGAAACACATCAGAAAACAGATCAACTACTCACACTTATCAGAAAAGCGGATATTATCAGGTAGATATCATCCTCTGGGACTACGAGGGCTTCTCGGTGAGTGATAGGATGTTTATAGCTGTTCTTGATCTGTATCCTCCTTTTGTATCTATTTCTGCTGATGACACCTGTGGGAAAGCACCGTTTACTGTTTCGTTCACAAACAATGCGTATGATATTGATGGGGAAGTGGTTAACTATGAATGGGATTTTGGTGATGGATCTACCTCGTTAGAGCCGCAGGTAACTCATACTTATACACAAACTGGCAGATATTTTGCAAGATTAACCGTCACAGATAATGATGGTATGCAACAGTCTGATACCATTCAAATTAACGTCATTGAAAATTATCCTCCTGTTGCATTTGCATCTTCCGATGTCACAATGGGAAAAGCACCACTTTTGGTAAATTTTTATGCCGATAGCAAGGATATTGATGGTGAGAAAGTTTCGTACCAGTGGGTAGTTGAAGGAACGTTTTTAGATTCCAACCGTGAAAAGGACCAACAGAATATGACCCATAGGTTCTGGCTTCCTGGTGTGTATAATGTTACGTTAACGGTAATCGATGAAGAGGGTGCTACTGATTCAAGTGTGATTAGAATCACCGTTCACGAAAGCATCTTTTCTTGGGCTCTTCGATTAGCTGTTAAAAATATCATAAGTAATTTCATTGATAATAACACGAGAAATAGTATTGGCAACTTGATTGGGGAGTTTATTGCAAATAGACTTATCTAAAAAACCTTTATCTATGTTGGAATGTAGTGCGGTTCAGACTTACGGTATACTATCTTTAAGTTTTTTCAGCACATCCTTTGGATTTATTCCCAATATTCGGATCATTGGTTCTTTTCCCTTAGCACCTTTATCGTAGATGAAATCTGGGCAGTGATCTTGTTTTGTTAATGCAGTTTTCGTCCCCCAATCCATGGTTGAAGAAACATTCTTTGGTTCATTTGCGCGGTCAAATGATGAGATCGTGTATGAAGTCTTTTGGATCAAGGCCAAGTTTTCCAAGGTGTATTTAATGTTCATCGCGCAACGTGTTTCTTCATATGAATTCATAGCTGCTAAGATAATTGATGCAATATGTTTTGATGAGCCAAAGCGAAGGGGGCCACATCGTAGTGGTTTTTTGCAAGAACGGACAATTCGACCGTCGATACTGCAAATATCATTTCGCGTTGTTGCATAGGGGAGGGCATAACCAATGTTAGATCCAACCTCTGGAGTTAATGAGAGGGGAAGATGATTTGTGATATCATCTATCGTTTCTGATAGTTGTCTCCAGGTTTTGAGGTGTTCAGGGGTAAAAAGATCATAGGGGGCATCTCTAACAGATTGGGAGGTTATATGTAACACGTCTGAACCTTTTCCGATATGGTATCCTTTGTTTATCATCTGCCAAAGGGTTGCTTTTGCATTTTTAAATGCTGATGGAATCGTGTGTTCTTTTGCAAGATACCCTGTGAGTAACGCTGAAAAACTACACCCGGATCCATGTGCTTTTTTTTGTGGTATTTTTGGAAGAAAAAAATCAATATAATTTTTTCCATCGTAAAGAAGGTCATAGGCTTGTTTTTCTTTGAGGTGCCCTCCTTTTATTATACTGTTTTTTGCACCCATCTTTTGTAGTGCTTTTGCAGATTGTTTCATTTCATTTATCGTAGAAATTGAGAGTTGTGTTAGGGCCTCTGCTTCGGGTATATTTGGCGTAATTATTTCTGAGACGGGTAACAATGTTTTTTTTATTTCTTCTTTTAAATTTGATGTTGCAAGATAATCCCCACTTGTTGCGGTAAGGACAGGATCGACGATAAGATGCCAATTGTATTTTTTTGTTGCTTTGGCAACTATTTTAGCAATCTCAGGCTGGTAAAGCATTCCTGTTTTAACATGTTTTATAGGGATGTCTTCCATCAATGAATCTATTTGATTTTGAATGTCTTCAGGATTTGCTGGAATGATTTTTTTTACGGTCTGTGTGTTTTGAATGGTAATGCACGTAAGAACTGTTGTACCATATATTCCAAGTGCGGTGAATGCTTTTAGGTCTGCCTGGATACCTGCTCCTGAGCAAGGATCAGATCCACCAATGGTCATTGCTACTGTTTGTTTCATCTATTATGAGGTATACTGAAAACTTCAAATAAATGTGTTGTTCTCAACAAAATACTATTTTATCCTTTTGGAATTTTGCCAGTGCATCTTTAAATAATGAGGATTCACAAAAACTAATGTTGTGAAATACAATGAAAACTCATAATGTAAAACCAGTTGGTCTGAAACCCATATATGAAAAAAGATACGTTAGATATTTGAAACGCCGTTATGGGGATAAAAGAGCAACATTATTTTCCAATTCTAAATCTTCTTAATATGAAAAGGATTTCATTTCGCTCGAATTGAGTACCTGCTTGACGACGTAGATGATCGTTAGAGAAAGAATATAGGTTTTTACAATAAGCTTTTGGCAATAACGTTATATTTTTTTCAGTATGGTTTTTTTGAGAACATGTTTTTGATATGAATCAGTCGCTCAACGGGATTTTCATAACGATCTCTCAATCGTTCATACTGGTCTTGATTATGTTCATACCACGATTCAAATTTAAGAACGTCCACATACATCTCTGGAAATTCCCTTAGCATTAATTGTTTTCTCCTATGGATGGCATCAGGATCATTTGCATCGAATGCGTTGAAATAGATTGTAAGTACGTGTTTTGCTCTTTTAAGCTCGTTTTCAAACTCTGGATTCTTTTTACGTTCCTCTTGCAATCTCTTTCGAGCTTTTTTTTCTTGGATATCTTTATGCACATCTTTTTTGATGACCGTTTCTTGTTCTTTTTCCATCCTGGAGATTATTGCGTTTTGGACGAGTTTGGAAAGACTGATGTCGTTTGTATAAAGAAATGCATCCATGTATTTTGGTATGCTAATGTTTTTACGGACGTGTGTATGCAATTCTTCAGGAGAAAGCTGATTGTATATGTCTGTTTTATCTTTTTTTCTTCCCATATTCATCCACCAAAATGGTTACACAATACATTGTGTAATTTAAGATATTTTTTTATATTTTTCTATGATTTTGGCTTTGCACAATTAATTTTTATATCATCTTTTAATTTTTGTTGTTGCACAATAATTAAAATCGATTTTCAGGTCTATTTCATGTAATTCCTGAATGAGAACACAGATATTGTGGGCCAATGCCTTGCATAATACTTCGTTTATCTGCCCTGTTTCCGACTTACTGTATAGATGTGCCCCGAACTTACGTTTAATCATGTTAAAAACAGATTCAGCGTTACTTCTCTTGTGGTAATGTTTGTTAAAATATTCCCGTTCTTTATCATATACTTGTTTCATCCGTGTCCAGATTAAATGCCCTCTTGATCGCTTTCCAGTTCCTTTTCTGAAAGGAATGAAAGGTATTCCTCCATATTCGACGACCGTCTGGAGGTTTTTTCTTGAACTATATGCTTTGTCGGCAGATACTTCTCGTATCTTGAATGTTTTCGAAGTGATTTTTATCAATTCACTGAACTGTGGTGAATCTGCATAATACCCTGGAGTAACTTCTATAGCGGTTATGATATTGGTTTTAATTCCTGAAGTAACATGTGCTTTTTTGTACAATCTTTTTTTACTCTTTGATGTTGCTCGAACATCTAGCCATCTTCCATAGAGTGATGTGCTGAATCCTGAACTGTCAACTGAAAAATCAACTTCTACATCTTTTAATGGATTGGCTGATTGTTCTATAAGATATTTCAATATGGGAGTCAATGTTTTATCTTTGTAATAGTTCAGAATTGTATTGAAATGAGGTTTTTTACTGATGTATGCTTTAGTAACTGCAAAATCAAGAAAGGAAACGGATCGTCTACTTGATTTCCCGTAATATGATCTCATGGCACAACAGAAAAGCATTTCCTTGAGGTCGTTAAAAGGTCTTCCTCTTCGGTAAAGTGGTTTTATATCCAATAATTTATCAAGTAGTTCAATAAGTATATCCTGAAAAATAGAGAATTCATTCATCTGTGCTTGATTATATGCCGGCCAATTCTGAGGATATGTTTTCTTCTTCTTTTCAATTTTTTCAAAATTATAAATGTCTTCTATATTTATATTAAGAATAGATAAATCATCAGCATAATGTTTATGTCCATCTTTTTCTTTATCTTTTTTGGTGGTTGATACCATATCTATCGACCTCCAGGCCTCTTGAGTGTTCGTACCACTCTTGGGGCCATCATATATATCTAGTACAAATTCATCGAGAGAGCGATCCCTATTTCTTAATATCTTATCCAAATCTTTATTAGCTATTAGTTGTATATTTCATACGTATCACATCATTTTTAAGGCACCGTGGGGATTTGAACCCCAGCTACCGGATTACTAATTCCGGTGCTCTGCCGGCCTAAGCAACGGTGCCATATCTTTTACTTTTTGGTTTTTCTACAATATGCTAAATGAATTGAAAGTGAACGAAAATTTTTAAACCATCTACCGCAATGTGGACATTTTTGAATTCAATCACATCCAATTATTTCATATATGTTTCTCATCTTTTAAATTTACTCCTATAATTTCATTTTTCATTAATATCAATAGGATTTCTATTTAAAAAACTATTGGTCTATTGATGCATGTTATATAACGTTACATTGGATAAGAAATAAAATTTAATATTTTTACGATTACCTTCTGAAAATAGCAGCAATCATCATTATAACGGGTATTATCTCTAATCTTCCGATATACATATTCACGATTAATATAAACTTGGTAACTGGATCCATGGCAACATTTGTAATCCCAACAGATAATCCTACGTTACCCTGAGCACTGCACACCTCGAAAAATATATCTTGTAGATTATAGGGGGTGAGCTCCATAAATATAAAAACAGTGGTGATAAGACATATCAACCATAAGAAAGAGATAATCGCTGCCTCATTGACGATGTTGTTTTTTTCTTCTTCAGAAATTGGTTTATTACCAATCTTATATGCTAAGATTCTATGTGGTGTCGAGATAATCTTCAAAGCATTCCATCTGACCTCTTTTACTAAGGTGAGGAACCGTATGAGTTTCACACCACCACACGTGGCTCCAGCAGCCCCACCAATGATCATAGCAAAACTCATGATGAATTTTGATGCGGTTGGCCATGAAGAAAAATTAATCGTTGAAAATCCGGTTGTAGTTTGACTTGATGCAAATTGAAAAAAAGAATGCCTAAATGACTCCCAGATGTTGCCTTGATAAAATGATAAATTGATAAGTGCCATACTAAAGACACCAAGTATGATCAATGCGATGAGTGTACGAAGTTGAACATCAGAAAGGAATTTCCGAAATCTCCCTTTGAATAAATTATGATTTGCAACAAATGCAGTAGCTCCAAAAACAGTAAGCACGGTGATGATGATTTCAAGATACACATTGTTATAAGCGCCAATGCTTTTACTGTGAACCGCGAAACCACCGGTTGATATAGCACACATTGCATGGTTTATGGAATCCCATACGGGCATTCCCACGATCGATAACAATATTATGCCGATAACAGTGAATAATGCATAGATCCACCACATCGATCGAATTGTATGAAGAATATTGGGATGGATTTTATCTTCCCTTGCCTCAGACCGGAACAAGGTAAATGAGGCCATTCCTGGACGTGGTAGGATCGTTAATGTCAACACAACGACTCCAATGCCACCAAGCCATTGGGTAAACGATCTATAAAATTGAATAGTATGCGATAAATGTTCTTCTCCCCCCCCCAGCATAGATAGCCCTGTAGTCGTCCAACCTGACATGGATTCAAAATAACCACTGAGAAAATCCAAATTACTGATCATCATGAAAGGCATCACAGTGAACAAGGGAATAAAGATCCAGCTAAGACCTGCAACAGCAACGGCATGTCGCAACAACGGTTCTTTAATGGTTCTCCCTAGAATAAATCGTAAGAATAATCCAACTAATGCTAAAACTCCAGATGAAAGTAAGATGGGATAAACCGCATAATGTTCTCCATAGAATAACGGAATGATAATCGCAAATGTATTGATGATGCTGACAATTATGAATACGGAACCTAGGTCCCTGAAGATAATCTTCAAACCATCCATTATCCTACATCTCCTTCACTTCAATAGAGAATATCTTTATGCTATTTTAAATTTTACAGATATTTATTAACGTGTATATATAAATAGTATGTTGGTTAGAGATATATTTCATTTCGTAACACTGAGGTCACATAGCCACTCCAAGATATTCTTTTTATA
>CAYOTP010000006.1:37967-38194 GCA_964406955.1 uncultured Thermoplasmatales archaeon
ATCTGAAAAATAAATTGAAAGCGTTACGAACAAATATTCTTTTTATAAAAATTTACTTGATTCGTTTTCATTTTTAATAAATGTGCAATATTACTATTTATTATGCAATTTATGGAAGTTATTGTGCAAAAACAGTTTTATTACTCCTTATATCAAAATTAATGTGCAAAGCCTATGATTTTGACCGGTAGATTATCGGCACAAATGTGTTTAATAACGATATTTTA
>CAYOTP010000007.1:0-36851 GCA_964406955.1 uncultured Thermoplasmatales archaeon
TTGCTGAAACAAAAATGGTATCATGCATGTATTCACTGAATTCATCAAAGGTTAACGGCCGGTTATCAAACGCACTTGGAAGCCTAAACCCATATTCGATCAATGATTTCTTTCGACTGTAATCTCCCCGATGCATACCATGGATTTGTGGAATAGTCCGATGGCTTTCATCAATGAACAATAAGAAATCATCTGGAAAGTAATCAAGTAAACAATGTGGTTTTTCTCCAGCTTTTCGTTTATCAAAATGCCTGGAATAATTCTCAATTCCTTTGCAAAAACCGGTTTCTTCAATCATTTCAAGATCATACAAGGTTCGCTGTTTCAACCGATGCTGCTCAATTAGGCCAAGATCAGGTAATCGTTGTTCCAGTTCTTCTTTAATTGATTCCACTGCTGTTTTTTGTTTATGTTCAGGAATCACAAAATGTTTTGCTGGATACAAATAAAAATAATCATAGTGCTCAACCACATCACCAGTGATCTTATCAATTTCTCTTATGCGATCGATTTCATCACCAAATAATTCAAACCGAATAATATTTTCATAATAACCAGGGATTACATCCACCACGTCTCCTTTCACGCGGAAACGGCCTTGTTGTAATTCAAAATCATTACGATCATACTGCATGGCAACGAGTTTATCAAGGATATCACTTCGAGAAATATGCATGCCTTGTTCAAATTCAAAACCAAGTTGTTCAAAATCTTTTGGATCGCCCACACTATAAATCGCAGAAACAGAAGCAACAACAATCACATCTTTTCTTGATAACAGTGATGCAGTGGCAGATAGTCTCATTTGTTCAATCTTTGGATTAATATCTGCATCTTTTTCAATGTATAAGTCTCGTTCTGGAATGTAGGATTCTGGTTGATAATAATCATAGTAGGAAACAAAATATTCAACACGGTTATCTGGGAATAATGATTTGAATTCATTATAGAGTTGCCCAGCAAGAGTTTTATTATGCGCAATCACAAGCGTCGGTCGTTGTACTTGCTCGATAACGTGAGCCATAATGAATGTATTGTGCACAAAAATATTTCCATGACCTGCCATAAAATTTTCATTATCTTCCACAGACAAATCATATACATAACCATATTTGCTTTTAATTTTATTTATTTTTACTATTTTTCTAAAATTGAATTCCAATAAACTTAACAAATTATAATGAACCGTATCATTTTTAATTAACCATTTAGCTAATTTTAAAAGTTTCTTCTTGGAAAGATGTCTTTTTTTGTTTTCAACCATTGAAATATAACTTCGCTCACACCCAAGTATCTGTGCAATATCTTTTTGATACATGTTATGTTTTGTTCTAATTTGTTTTATGAATTCTGAACTATTTGGTAATAGGTCCACGTTTGTATTGGAATTTTTTTTAATCGTCTTTTGTAATTTTC
Source organism: uncultured Thermoplasmatales archaeon (assembly GCA_964406955.1). Classification (GTDB taxonomy): domain Archaea; phylum Thermoplasmatota; class E2; order DHVEG-1; family DHVEG-1; genus EX4572-165. Next base: position 1,417 of record CAYOTP010000007.1, read on the forward strand.
CTTTCTTATATGATATAGTAAAAGAAATAAAATTCAGAAAACGAAGTAAATTTTGTTTTCCAGAAATATTGAGTTTATAATAAGTTCTTTTTAACTTTTTTGTAGTAATTCTTGATGTAATTTTAAATCGTAAAAGTAAATTTTTCACATCATTTATTAATTCATTTGAAGCTGAAAGCAATAAAACGGAATTTTTTTCAACCCATCCATGCCCATCAAATAAACCTCTAAGAAAAATTGATAGTTGTTTATTTGAAAAGTTATAAACAAGATCTGGGATTTTCTTTTTATATGATATGGGTCCAAATGAGTTCAAAAAATTTGAGAATAGGACAGAATAATAAACAATATCATTATTATTCCTAGTGTAAAATTTTATCCCTGAGGCTTGCAAAGATTCCATACATATATTTTTTATATGCTTATTTGAATTAGATATTAGAATATAATTTTTGGTTGTAATTCCTTCTGCAACATATATCCCTAATAAAAATAAAAATTTATTATCTAATTTTATCAATGGGGATGTCACATCCTGTTTTTTTGTGATTATTTTAACCTGCTCATTCACATCTTTTAAATCCAAGTTCAAAGTAGAAAGATATTCATACAGCTGGGAAACCGTTATACCTCTCTCTTTAGTTTCATTTAAAATTTGATTTATTTTCCATTTCGGTGCTTTGCACTCCGATTTTAAGATTTCTAAAATTTTTTTATGATTTGAATCAAATCTTTGTATGAGATTCTTAATATTAACTTTTACTTTAGGATTATAATCCAGCAAATTAATCCAATTAATATCTGTTGACGGTGTAGGAATATAATTAGAGGTTGGAAGATAATCTCCAATTTTTAAATTAGTTGTACTGCACAACTCTAATTTACAATTATTTAATCTGTAACAATTATGATCTTTTGTAACTCGAATATTTGTTAAATCATCAAGAACAATCTCGTAAATATATTCTTCTTTATGTCTAGAAATCTGTTTAATTTGTTTTTCTTCTACTTTATAGCTATCTTTATTAAATGATATTATTGTGTAACCGGATATGTTTTCAAACTCACTACCATCTTTTTTTTCTGGATTTTTAAATTTATTTTCTACAAAATCTCCAATCTTTTTTTTCTTAATTTCCCCTTCTTTATTCTTTAAAAGAATTAATTCTGAATAATCTAAACTTTTCCCACTTCCGGTCACTCCAAGAAGTGTTTGTTTGTCAAAACCTTTTTTTATACCTTTTACTAATTGTTTTATTGCTTTGGGTTGAGATCCTTTTGGGTCAAATGATGATCTAAGCACAAAAGGTTTCATGGTTTTGATGAGATCACCTCTTTAGATCGAAGTAATCGATTATATGAGATGGCGAAACGATGTGCTTCATCCCTGATTTGTTGAATGTACTGTAATGCAATATCATCTTTTTTTAAGAGTAACGGTTGAACTCTACCCGGAATGTAAAGTTCCTCCAATCGTTTCGCAATGGAAATCACTGGGGTGGTCATACCTATATCTTCAAGAATGGAAAGCGCACTGTTCAACTGGCCTTTCCCGCCATCAATAATGATGAGATCCGGGAACGTCTGTTTTTCTTTTAATAAACGGGTGTATCGTCTACGGACTACTTCACCAATTGCTTTGAAATCATCGATTCCTTCTACAGTGCGAATGCGGAACCGACGGTAATTTGTTTTATCTGGTTGACCATTCCGGAATTGCACCATAGATCCAACCATACTGGTTCCAGAGAGATGGGAGATATCAAAACATTCAATGACCACGGGTTTTTCATGAAGTCGCAGGCGTTGTTGTAACGCTGCGATTTTTTTAGTATTGGCAAAAAATGTGATGTCAATATTTTTTTTAACTAATCGGAGTAATTGTTTTTTTTCTCCACGCTGTGGAACAGTAATGAGCACTTTACTCTTTTTTTGATGAGAAAGAAACGCTTTCAAACTTTCATCAAGTGATTCTGGAACAATGAGCTCTTTTGGAATGGGATGGTCACTATAATATTGGGTGATGAATTCTTCTAAGAATTCTTCATGAAAAGAGAATACGAAATCATTTTTGTTTGACAGTGTACCCTTGTACACATTAAACAGCATCAAGTACACGTTGTCATCAACGATTTTGTAGTTGATGATGTCTTCATTGTATTGTTTCTGCCGTTGCATGTTCTGTCGTTCTTTCAAATGTTCAAGTGCGGTAAGCTGATTTCGTTTTCGAAGGGCTTGTTCAAATTGCTGTTTTCTAGAGAATTCTTGCATTTCTTGAGTGATTTTTGTTGTTGCTTCTTTGATCTTTCCTTTAAGAATCTGTTTTGCGGTTTCAATCTGCTGCAGGTATTCTTTTTCAGTAATGTTATCAATACAGGGGGCATCACACAACTGAATATGATAGCGTAAACATGGTTTTTTTGGCATGCGTTTACAGGTACGTAGAAGAAAGGTTTTCTTTAAGAATTGCAGGATGTAATCCCGATCTGCAGCGGAAACAAATGGTCCAAAATACGAGCCCTTTTCTGTTTTCCGCCGAGCAATCAAAATGAGGGGATAGGATTCATCAGTGATTCGAAGATAAGAGTAGCTTTTTGCATCCTTAAGATCAATGTTGTATTTCGGTTGATGTTTTTTAATAAGCGTGTTTTCTAAAATGAATGCTTCCATCTCCGTATCAGTAACAATGAAATCAACAGTATGGATTTGTTTCATGAGTTGTTGAGTCTTTGGATCTAGATTATTTATTTTTTGATAACTCTTCACTCGTTTATGTAGGTTTTTTGCTTTTCCAATATAAAGAATAATACCTTGCTTATTACGAAATAAATAGCATCCGGGTTTATCTGGAAGATGAGCTATGCTAAACATGTTTCCATTGTCTTTTTTAAAACCGTTTGTAATTCTTTTCCTGTGTAACTCTTCTTATTCTTGGCGATTTGTTCAGGGGTACCTGCTGCAACTATCCTACCACCTTCATTTCCCCCTTCTGGACCAAGATCTATGATATAATCAGCATTTTTGATCACTTCCAAATTGTGTTCAATCACCACCACCGTGTTTCCTTTATCAACTAGGGAATTTAGCACGGTGATGAGTTTTTTCACATCATGGAAATGAAGTCCTGTTGTTGGCTCATCTAAAAGATACAATGTGTTTCCTGTGCTTTTTTTCGATAGTTCTCTAGTGAGTTTTATCCTTTGGGCTTCCCCTCCTGAAAGAGTTGTGGAACTTTGCCCCAGCCGGATATATTCAAGACCAACATCTGAAAGCGTTTGCAGTTTTTGTTTAATAGCAGGAATATTCTTGAAAAAAACCAACGCTTCCTCAACGGTCATATTGAGTACATCAGCAATGGTTTTTTGTTTATATTTGACATCTAACGTTTCTTTATTGTATCGTTTTCCCTTACATTCCTCACATTCAACATAGACATCGGGCAGAAAGTTCATTTCAATTTTAATAAGTCCTTCTCCACCGCATGCTTCACACCGACCACCTTTCACATTAAATGAGAATCGTCCCGGTTTATATCCTCTTTTTTTTGCTTCAGGAGTTGAAGCGAACAATTGCCGAATCGGATCAAATACCTTTGTATACGTTGCAGGATTGCTTCGCGGAGTTCTCCCAATGGGGCTTTGATCGATGACCACAACTTTATCAATGATTCTATCCGAAGTAATACTTTCGTGATCACCTGGTCTCACCTTAGAATCATACAGTCTTTGTCGTAAACCTGCGTAAAGAATATCATAAATAAGAGTGGATTTTCCACTTCCTGAAACACCGGTGATTAGCGTAAGCGTTTCGAGAGGAATATCCACATCAATGTTTTTCAGATTATGTTCTTTGCAACCCATGATGTGAAGGAATTGTTTTGCCGGTCTTCGTTTATCAGGTATATCAATACAAAGATCTCCTGACAAATATTTTCCAGTCAATGATGTAGGATTGTTCTCAATTTCCTGAGGTGTTCCCTCCGCAACAATATGACCTCCATGAATTCCTGCTCCTGGTCCGATATCGATAACGTGATCAGCGCATCTGATGGTTTCTTCATCATGCTCAACAACGATTAGTGTATTACCAATATCTCTTAAATGAAGCAATGTATCAATCAGTTTTTTGTTATCCTTCTGATGCAGCCCTATTGAAGGTTCATCCAAAATATAAATGACACCCATAAGATTAGAACCAATCTGTGTGGCGAGACGAATTCGTTGAGCTTCCCCGCCTGAAAGAGATCCTGCATTTCTTGATAGTGTCAGGTAACCAAGTCCTACGTTTTCTAAAAAATCAAGCCGTTCTTTGATTTCTTTTAAGATCTGCCAGGCAATCTCTTGTTTTTTTTCAGATAGAATCAATGTTTTGAAAAAAAGAATGGCATCGCGAATTGACATATCTGTCAAGTCAGCAATGGTTTTTTTACCTATCTTTACGCTCAGAGCTTTGGAATTCAATCGTTTTCCTTGGCAGTTTGGGCAAGGAAGCACTCTCATAAACTTTTCCAAATCTTTTCGACGATAATCTGATTCTGTTTGTTTGTATAATCGTTCTGATTGAGGGATAAGTCCTTCCCATCTTTTACTTCCACTCCATTTTGTTTGTCCCCGCCTCATAGAAACATTAAATGAAATGATTTCATTAGATCCATACATCAACGCATCATATTGCTCTTCATTAAGAAATTCTATAGGAGAAAAGATATCAAAATTAAAGTGCTGAGCAACAGCCCCTAAATATTTAATTCTCCAGCGATCTCTAACTCCTTTGTATAATTTGATGGCTCCATCTGCAATTGATTTTGTTTTATCTGGAATGATCAAATCTTGATCGAATTCCATTTTGATTCCCAGGCCATGGCAGGTTTCACAGGCACCAAATGGGCTATTAAATGAAAACATACGAGGTTGCAATTCATCAAAGGAAAGGCCACATATCGGGCAGGCCATATTTGAAGAAAACAATTGTTCATTCTCATTTTTATCAAGAACAGTTATCAATCCCTTGGTTTGCTTAAGAGCTTGTTCGCATGCTTCGGTAAGTCGAGCTTTATCTTCTTTTGGTTTCAATCGGTCGATGACAATTGAGATATCGTGTTTCTTATACCGGTCAAGAACAATAGATTCGTCCGTTCGGTAGATTGCTTGATCGACTCTCACCCGCAGATATCCCTCTTTGTATAAATCTTTGAAAAGTTGCTCATAGGTTCCCTTTTTTTGTCTGATAATTGGAGCTAGAATCGTGATCATATCGTGATGTTCATCGCAGATTTTTTTTGCAATTTGCTCTGCGGTTTGAGATTCTATCTTTACATCATGCACTGGGCAATATGGCGTTCCAACTCGGGCATACAGTAACCGAAGATAATCATAGATTTCAGTGATGGTTCCAACGGTACTACGAGGGTTTTTACTTGTTGTTTTCTGTTCGATACTGATAGCAGGAGATAAACCTTCGATGAAATCAACATCTGGTTTGCTCATTAAACCAAGGAATTGACGTGCATATGCGGATAATGATTCAACATATCGTCGTTGTCCCTCAGCATAAATCGTGTCAAATGCAAGGGTGGATTTTCCAGATCCCGATACGCCAGTGATAACAACATATCGATCTCTAGGAATTTTGACCGTAATGTCTTTAAGGTTATGTTCGCGAGCTCCTTTGATAATTATTTCTTTCAACGCTAGTCCCCCATGAATCCAAATCAGGTAAATCTAATTATTTTTTTATTGGAGGTTTTCCAGATGAAGAAGAGGTATTCAAATGTTTTGATTAAAAATCTTAGTGAAGGGTATTTGAAAGTATGTGTGTTAGCTATGAACGGGTATTGTTCATAAGATTGTTCTAATCAATGTTGTGATGATAACTGTTACAACACCAAAAGCAACAAGCTTTAAGCCATATATAATTACTTGTTCCCGAGCAATTTTTCCGATATATAATCCTAAGAAAAAGAATACAGATAATGAAAGTATTATGGAGAAGTAAAGGGAAGTCATATCTTTAATTGAATAGAACGATCCAACAATGAAGGGCAATACAGGAATGATTGATCCGATGAATGTTGAAAATCCATCATAGATTGCACTGGAACGTAATGTTTCATTGAGTTCTTCATCAACAATGGTTCCATGAAGTTCTCCTCCCTTTTTACACATGGCTTTTTCTATCTCAGAAAGTTCAATTTCTTTTACTAGTTTTTCACCAACTGACGCTCCAAGAATATTAGAAAGGCCATTGGCAATGCCTCCGCCGATACCTGCAGAGATGATAATTGCAGTTGCATTATTTGAAGCAATCGTTGCCCCAATGGCAGTACTTGCTCCAATGACCACACCAAGGCTTGATAATACACCGTCAATGAATCCTCTAATGATATATCGTTTTTGATGTTTTGTTGGAGATACTTTTTTCACAATGGTTGGAAGTATAATCTTCTCTTAAAAAATTTGTGTTTTTTTGTTATAAAGTCAAAAAAATCATCACAATTATCACATACGCTAATTTTTTAATAATATAATTTATTAAATTATAAAAAAATATTTATACTATTTGTTACCATATCATAAAATAAACGTTTGTGAGGGATTATATTTTTCGAGAATATAATATAAAAATTTACAGAAGAAAAACATCTTCGATGAAATATCATCGTGATGAAATCTGGGCAAACATCCATAATCTAAAAACAGGTAAATCAAAAAAGGTTTGTATTTGGTATAAAGACAATAAAGGAATCTCTCATGATGAAACACCAAATCTTCCAGCTAAATTACGAAGTATAGTAGACAACGCATGGATTGAATCGTTTAGAAAATTAAATAATGATTCGACATAGCTAGTTAAACGGGCAAAGTAAAATAAAAAGTACTTCCTTTTCCAAGACCTTCACTTTCCACCCAAATACGGCCTCCATGACGATCAACAATTCGTTTACAAATGGACATACCTAGACCACTACTGTCAAAATCATGACGGGACGTATCTGCCTTATAAAACTCATCAAACAAATGAATGAGTTGCTTTTCAGTCATTCCAATACCATTATCAGAAACAGATATTGTAACTACTTCATTCTTTTTAGAAGCATCAATTAGAATAGAACCTTTATCTTGTGTGTATTTTACTGCGTTATTGATAAGATTGTTGAACAATTCCTCAAGTCGTAAATCATCAGCAGTGACAAAAATATCCTCAGAAACACGTTGTATCACAACGATACCATGCTGCTGAAACAGTAACTTGTTGGTTTCTAGAATGTCTTCAACCTTACTTTTTAGATGTATTCTTTCAAAATTAAAAGTAGTATTAGGCGAATTCAATCGAGCAAGTTCCAACGTTTTTGTTACAAGATTCTTCATATAGCCAACATTACGATTAATTACTGTTAACATCTCTAATTTTTTTGGATCTGTTTCATCCCGTTGTAATAGTGGAATTAAGTTAATCAACGGGCCAAGAGGATTTTTCAGATCATGGCCAAGTTGATTGATAAATTCATCCTTAAGTTTCAGTAATTGATCAATCTCATTAGTTCGTTGCAACACTTTTTCTTCTAACGTTTTATTTAATCTTTGCAACTCAAAATGGGCCTTTTTGAGGTTGTTCTCTGCCATTTTTCTATCAGTAACATCATTAAACACCACGCAAAAACGATCAGGTGAATCCCAGGGGCGATACACGTTACAATAAAAATATTGATTGGTCGGTTGATGAAACATTTCAAAAATTTGCGGATTACCTGTGATAGCCACTGAACCATACTTTTGAAACCAGTCATCTTTCGTACCTGGAAATATCTCTCGGATGTCTTTTCCTTTCACTTCATCCCGTTTCACACCAGTAATTCGTTCATATGCCGGATTAATGTCAATAAATCTACAGCCAACAAATTTCCCGTTTTCATTAAAAACAGATTTGAAGATGGCAAAACCATTTACTTGCTCTTCAAAGAGGGTTCGATATTCTTGTTCACTTCTTGCTAACTTATCTTGAGTTCTTTTTAGCTCAGTAATATCTTCAAAGGAAGTATATGTTTGATACGGTAAGGTCTCATCATCTCTGAATTGTGGAATAGCAGTTACAAGGATCCATTTGTATTCATTGTCCTTTGGATTAAAAACACCCATCACATCCTTAACGAATTTTCCAGTTTTCAATGCAATCATTGCAGGATGTTTACTTCCAGGGTAAAGAGATCCGTCTTCCTGTATTGCTTTCCAACCTGAATCAGCTGATGTTTTTCCGCGCATTTGATCAAATGATAATCCTAATATTTGTTCTGCAGCGGGATTAGTTGAAATGATACACCCACAACTATCCTGATAAACCACCCCTTGGGCCATCGTATTGAAAAGTGTTCGGTATTTCTTTTCACTTTCATAGATTTGTCGTTCAATTTTCTTTTGTTCTGTGATATCAGTTACCACCCCAAGAGAACCAATAAATTCATTGTTTTCATACAGTGGAGCTGTTGAAATTAAAATATCAATTAACTTATTATCCTTAGTCAAAGCTTTACTTTCCATGTTCGTATAAGATTGCTTAATCATTTTCAAATAAAACTCTTTTTTACTTTCTGGAACTGTTGGATTAAATGAACCAATCACTTCCTCAGCAGACCAACCAAACATGCGTTCACAAGCTGGGCTCCAGGTCTCTATAATACCGTCGACATTAACAACAGCAATACCTGAAGGAGATGAATCAATGATTTTTTGGATTTTCTCAGTTGTTTCCTTGAGTTTTTGTTCTGCTTTCTTCCGGTTTGAAACATCTCGTAGAAAACCCACATACCCATGGATCAGTTGATCTGTATCATATAAAGGAAATATTTTCATCTGACACCAAAATACACATCCATCTTTTCTCTTGTTAAGGCACTCTCCAAGAAACGTTTCTCCCTTTGAAACTGTTTCATATAACTCTTGTTGAAACGAAACATTAAATGAATCTGATTTGAGCAAAGAAGGTGATTTTCCTTTTATTTCGTTAAACGCATAACCAAATAATTTCTCAGCCTTCCCATTCATGTAAGTGATATGAAAAGAGCTATCCGTTTGTATTATGGCATCATCTGATTGTCGAACAAGATTTGCAAGTTGCAAATTTTCCTCTTCCAATAGCTTCCGCCGTAATGAAACAGAAGATTGATTTAGAAACGCTTCCAATAACTCCTTGTTTTCGAGAGTAGTTTTTCTTCTTGTGAAAATATGAACTGCAGAAAATAATTTGTTCTTCCGACGGAGACCAATCGTATAGATTTTGTTGATACCAACAAGTTTTTGGAGTTTATCAAGAACATAGTCGCTGTAAAAGCCATGGGAAAACTCTTTTAGTCCTCCCGGATATTCATATAGTTCTTGTTTTTGATAAACATCCTTCAGATAATCTCTAAATTCATATTTTTTCCCAACAGGATTGGCACCAAGTTTGTTTATAACAAGGTTAAAAATTGAATGATTTAAACCAGATAGATGTTTAATTAAGATGGTTTCGTCATCTACATCTATTTCGCCAACGATTACAATCGCATTTGGTATCATTTCAGAAAGTTTTTTTCCAATATAATCATACAATGAATCAACAGTAGGTAATTCAAGCATTTCAAGCAAACTAGAGTTTAATCTTTGTAGTTCTTCTGTGTACTGCTGTTCTTTTCGTTCTGATCTTTTTTCTTCAGTGATATCCTGCCCAATGATTAATGAAACCAGTTCATCATGTATCGTAATTGGAATAGAAAAGGCACGAACATCAATAATCCTCCCATGCTTTGTAACGACTTTAATTTCAGTGGGTGGATTTCGTAAACCCTTTTCAGCACTCCTGATTCTCTCCCGGATTATTGGGATACTATCCGGATGAATTGTATCCAAAACTGAGACTCCCTGAACATTCCTTGGATTTTCATAACCAAGTAGTTTAGCCCCTGCCGGGTTACAAAAAATATAGCTTTGATCCTTCATAATGAAAATCGATCCAGGCAGTTGATCAATGAGCGTTCGATAACGCTCTTCGCTTTCCATTAATGCTTGTTCTGCATTTTTCCATTCAGTTATCTCACGACTAAATTCAACCAAATGGGTCAATTTCCCGTCTTTATCAAATAAAGGATATCCCCTAACAATCCACCATCGACCATCAGGGGTTTGTTTTTCAATCTCATGTGGCTTCCCGGTCTCTTTAGCTTTTAGAACCGGACAATCTTCACAAGGATTATCACCCTGCCCCCAAAGTTCATAACAATGTCTACCAATAATATCGTCCAATCCCAAATTTAGAGAATCGGCAGCTGCTTTATTTGCCCAAATAATTTCCAAATTCGTATTATAATACGAAAATAATTCATGAGTTGCATTCAAAATACGGGTTTTTTCCCCATTTGAGATATCAAGTAAGTTTGCTAATTCACTGTTTGGTTCATCTACTTCTTCATTAAATAAATGCATGTTTTCCCTAAGCCCCATCTATTGAGAATTAAAATCTAGGCTGCACCGTATTGAATTGATTGAAACTTATTTAAAAATGAAATACTGTTTTTTTTAATAATGATATCGATAAAATCAACTCTAGATTTTGAGTGCCATTGGTAATATTTATATCACCGATTTTGCATTGGAGATAAGATAATCAATATGAAAATACAATTCAAACGAACTCTTGCCCAAATTCTCATTTTTTTATCAGCTAATCTTAGACCACTTGGCGTGAAAACCGGTTTTTGCTACCCTATCTTTTATTGTAATTCATGCCCAACAGCAACATCAGCTTGTCCATTGCGAGCAATGGAGGTTGGTGTATATCAAAACAGTTTCAGATGGAAACTAGTGCTCTTTCCCATTTTCATCATTGGTTTTTTTGGCGTACTTACCGGTAGAGCAATTTGTGGATGGGCTTGCCCCATTGGATTATTACAAAGAGTAACAGCTCCAGTTGCTAGGAAATTAAAGAAAATTCCGGTGATCGGGAAAATCAAAAATCGTTCAATCGACCAAAAACTTCGATATGTTAAATATATTCTTTTGATAGGTCTTGTTTTTCTTACTACAGCATTTATCGGGTTTATGTTCACAGATGTTTGCCCCATAGGTTTTCTTACTGGAACTGTCCCCACACTATTACTTTATCCTGGTGAGTTTGTTGCAAATCCGGTGTTTTTTATTCCTGCTCTTATCATTTTTATTTTTTTTCTTATCCTTATTTTTACAATTGAACGGGGATGGTGTCGATATTTTTGCCCACTCGGTGCATTATTTGCCCCATTCAACAAAATAAGCTTGCTTCATGTTGCAAGAGTTGATGAGGACATCTTTCAAAAGGAATGTGTCCGATGTAACGCCTGTACCAATGTATGTCCAATGGGGATAGATGTAACTACATTGAACCGGGATCCTGAATGTATCCTTTGTGGAAAATGTGTTGAAGTGTGTCCTAAAAATCTTATCAAGTTTAAAAAGGTGTGAACGATGAAAAGACTGTTAACCAAAAAACAAAAAAGGAAAACCCAACTGTCCGTTCAAATCATACTTTTTATTCTTGTCACGGGATCTCTATCAGGAATGTTGATTACTACAGATGTATATTCCGATGTAAAGAATGGAATTGTTGACGTGCTTTGTTTGAGTTGTTTAAAACTTGATCCAAAAACAACAGTGGAATTCACGTTTGATACCGTAGATGATGCTGCTCATCCTTCTTATGTGTTAGATAATTTAAGTTCTGGGATTGTGTTTCTTCATTTTAGTGAAGATGCATGCCCAGGCTGCGATATTATGGATCCGGTCATTAAAAGTCTTTTATCTGTTGATTTTGAAAAGGATGAATTGTTTTCCACACAGATTAATTTCAAATCAGAGAACCTAACGTATTATTACACAAATATCGATCATGCCCCTTCCACTCGTGCTGAACCATTCTACAGCTATGATGTTAGAGATATCAAAGGGCTTCCAATGTTCACCATAATAAGCCTTGGATATGATAAAGGAATCATTAAACCAGTATTTGCCACATTGTATGGGACACTTGGTGAAGAAAGTAATGATAAACGAGCGGAGATCTTAGCAGCAGCCATTGATGATGCAATTGCACTATGGGTTGAAAATATTCCAGGTTATGAACCATAACGCACAATCAAAGGAATAGATGTGTTTTTATTGATTCATTTTTTTGATCGCCTCAAGAATATGTTGTTTCATACTATCGGCGATGATATCAAATCTTTTTTTAATCGAATCGGATAACCCTTGCCCAAATGAAACATCCTGGGGTTGAACACCGAACACAAAAATCTCTTTTGGAAATTCATCAATTTGTTGACCAAAAGTAATAATCTGAAATACATCCACATTATGTGTTGAAACCGTTGAAACTTTTTTCTGGCTGATGATATCCTTAAATGAAAAAAAACGAGTTTGCCCAGTTTTGCCTTTAAAATCAACAGCATCAAGGAGGAATACAACATCGAACCTACTGAAAAGATGTAATAGATTCATCCCACCAGTCCCACCATCAACAAAAGTAACATGGGCAGGAAAAATTTCGTTGCTTTCTTTAAGATAGTTCAATAGCAAAATACCTATACCATCATCCCTTCGAAGAGGATTCCCAACACCAATAATACCAATAGACCTAGCCATACTATTCTTTATTCATCAACAAAAGTTACATCTAAATAATGAGTGCTACAAGAAATACACGGATCATAAGCTCGAACAAGCATTTCAAGATTCAACGTAATTTCTTCTTTTGATTTTTCCAACAGTTCCGGGGCAAACGCTTCCATATCCTTTTGAATATTATTATGATTTTGATTCGTTGGAATCACACAATTTGCTTTGGTACAGATACCATTCTCATTATACGTATAATCATGAAATAAGATACCACGGGGAACTTCAATAGCACCAACACCTTGACCCTTTTTAACTATGATCTTGGCTGGTTTCTCAGTACAATCCAATCCACGATCTATAATGCGATCAATGAGTTCAATACTATCCTCAACTGAATGAACGTATTCGACGATTTGAGCGACATTGTTCATAAATGGATTGTAGTTAATAGGTTGTAACCCGAATTTTTTGGCAAGTTCTTTGGCAGACGGACTTAATAGATCTGCATTCAAATTAAACCGAGCAAGAGCACCAACCATATAACTCTCCCGATGATGTTTACAATATTTAGCCGTAGATTGAGGAACCACAAACTCGTTGACAACGGATTCATAGTCTTTAACTGGATGAGTGCCTGTGTCTGTTGACCCAATGATTCCATCGTATAATGCATATTCATCTTTACTTGTTAACGCAATATATTCGGTTTCTCTTGTGAAATCCGGTAGTTTATGGGCATTATCCAAAATCACTTGGGCAACCTCATCGCATGTTGAAAGGCTATCCTGTAACCGTTTTTTTAACAAAAGCAATCGTTTCTCAGAGGGAATCTGAGAAAAGCCACCGGGAACAAGTGTGATCGGATGGGTGGTCCGACCGCAGATAAGTTCACTCATCTCATTGGCAAGCCGATGCAGGGAAATAATCTTCTTAACGATTTCAGGAGCAGATGAAATCAAGGGAAACACACTGCCAACATTAAATAGATCTGGGGAAACCAAGTATCCCACATGTAAAATGTGACTTTGCATGTTCTCCCCATGTAATGCAAGTTTTCGTAACAACGTCGTTTGTTCTGAAAGGGATATCTTCATTGCATCCTCAGTTGCTTTTAATGAGGCAAGCGCATGTCCAATGGAACAAATCCCACAAATTCTAGATGTTATATGAGATAATTCATGATATGGCCTATTCCGAACGAACGATTCAAAAAATCGGGGGGCTTCACTTACTTCCCACTCAATTTTCTTAACTTCTCCCTTTTTTGCATTCATTATAATATTTCCATGTCCTTCGACTCGGGTGAGATGTTCAACGTTAATGGAAACTTCTTCCGATCCGCTCATGATGACTCCTCCTTTTCCTCTTCAACATATCGATAAGTAAACATTGTCTTCCGATGCATAATCTCATCAGCAGACAATCCATATTCCTCCAATACATCCATCTGTGCTCGTTCATGGGGTTTACTTATATAACCGCGACATGCTTCACATTCACTTCCATTTGATGGGCAAATCGCGTTGCATCCTGCTCGGGCAATTGGACCCATACAAAACTGTCCTTTTAAAAACAAACACTCGTTTTCTTTTTTCTTACATTCAACACAAACTGGATAATCAGGAATCGGTGGTTTATGCCCATGTAATAATGCAACAACAACCCGAACAAACTCCGTTCTGTCAATCGGACAACCGGGAATCACATGATCAACTTTGACGACTTCATCAACTGCTTTATGACGAGGTTTTTCAAAGAAATCGTTTTTAGAAATATCTTCAGATTTTGCAGTTGGGTATACTTCTTTAATGTTTTCTTTGGCAGTCCATTGATTACTTAATCGCTGCACACCACCAAGATGGGCACAAGCTCCAAGAGCAACAAGCACTTTTGCTCTTTTTCGTATGTCCTTTAATCGTTTTTCATCAATAGGCCTAGTGATGGATCCTTCAATAAAAGCAATATCATATTTAGCAGCTTGCTCGGTCATCACCTCTCTAAATTCAACAACCTCAACTGCACCAGCCACATCAATAATGGTTTCTTCAAGATTAGCAATCTGCAACTGACAGCCTTCACAGCTAGCAAAATCAAAAAAAGCTATTTTTGGTTTCATGCAAACGCCTCCGGTAAATCCTTGATATCCTTATAACTAAACACGGGACCATCCTTACATACATATAAATGATTAATCTGACAATGGCCGCATTTACCTACACCACATTTCATACGTCTTTCAAGGGAAACTATGATATTTTCCTCAGGAACACCTAAATCTCTAAGAATGCGAATACAAAACGGATACATAACTGGAGGTCCAACAATGAAACAGATCGTGTTTTTTTGATCGATGGTTACCTTTGGGATCAATTTCGTAATCAATCCGATATCTCCATCCCAACACTCACCTTCAGCACATTTGTCAACCGTACGATAATGAGAGATATCATCACGTTTGTCCCAGGAAGCAACCTCATCATGAAATAACATTTCACACGGTTCTTTACACCCATATAAAATACTGATTTTTCCAAAATCCTTCCGATGTTTCTCATCTATCACATAATTTATTAAGGACCTCAAGGGAACAATACCAATTCCGCCCGCAATAAAAAGTAAATCTTTTCCAATCATCGACTCGATGTCAAACCCATGGCCAAATGGGCCTCTGATACCTACCTTATCTCCAGCTTTCATGGAGTGTAATTTATTAGTAACATCACCAATTTTTCGCACGATAAGTTCAAAGGTTTTTCCCCCAGGAGGTGAAGAAACCGATATTGGGGCTTCACCCGTCCCCATCACAGATACTTCGACAAATTGACCTGGTTGATCATTTAACGGTTTTCCTGAATCCATTTCGATTTCGAAAAGCATATCATTTCTGGATATTTTTTCAACTCTTTTCAATGTAGCAGGATGTGGCTTATGCAGAGAAGTTGCTTGATTATCTGAAATGTCATCAATATCAAGTTTAACACTTTGTGAATCTATGTTCTTCTCTTTGATGACATGCTCTGATGAATCAAAAAGTTTGTTCATAACATTCACTGGATCGGCTATATCTGGAACACATTGGCTGGAACAGCGACCACATCCAACACAGGCAACAAATCCAAATCGATCTGGGAGATATTTGCCCTTTCTAAAAAATCGATGACGATACCGTTCCTCTATATCTTCGCGAAATATTTCCCCAGATGCCACTTCAGTGAATTGACGAAGAAGGCATCCATCCCATGTGCGAACTCTTTTTCCTGTGCCATCTAACTCAATATGATCAACAACATCATAACAAAAACAAGTCGGGCATACAAGCGTGCATGTTGCACAGGCAAGACATTTATCTGATTGATCTTTCCAGAGGGGATTATCATAATTTTTTTCCAATAGGTTATGCCAATGTCGAGGGGTGAGTTTCATTCCACGCTGTGCCTTCTTAGCTGCAGCATCTCGTAATGCCTGTTTTTTTTGTTCATCAACAGAGGATGCTTTCTGTAATCGCTTTGCTTTCTTTAACAAATCAGAACCTTTTTCCGTTCCAATCTCAATGACCACACGCTCCCCAAGATCCGTGATAAAAAGATCATATCCTGACTCAATGTTGCCTGTACCCATACTTCCAAAGAACGCTTTTTCGCTGACAGTTAACACATCACTTCCGATAATGATTGTATTTCTTCTGCGATTTAGATATGATTTGGAGACATCTGAATCAAGATAATACATATCCATTTGACGAATAGCATTTATATCATAAGGATGAACACCTAAAAGAATTCGTGGTTTTTCAGATACAGGTCCTTTGGGATCAAACGGATTTTTCAAGTCAACTTCCATCATCGTTTCATATTGTGGCAAGAAATATTTCTTCGGAGGTAAAATCGTTGTATCGTAATCCAATCGGAGTTCTTTTGCGGATTCAAGCGTATCAAAAACAAATGCATTTCCCTTTGCTTTGACGCCTTGCACATCAAATTCATTATCCTTAATCAACGCATTTACAAAGTCGTTGAAATCATTTTTTGAAAGAATTTTCATTGTTGATTCCTCCAGGACATTAGTACCTTAATGAACCTGTCACACTTCACCCGGGTATATTAAATCCCCCATATAAGGGTTACCAATATGAATTGAAAAAAAGTAAAAAACATTGAATAAAAATCGATATTTTACTAATTTCATGGGTATTTTATCAATACATAGTAAAATGATTTAGTGAAAAAACAAAGTAACATATCGTTATACTCATGTGAGTATAAAGAAAACCTGAATGTAATTATGAAGCCTGTAAAAAAGTATTCTATTGATTTTTTTAAAAATGAATCCTAAAAAATAAGTTGAATTTGAAAAATAATCAAAAAATTTTAAAAGTATTAAAAGATATACGAAATAATATGGATGACATAGACAAAAAGATTATAAACATCTTACAAAAAAACGATAAGACACAATACCAACGGATTGCAAAGGAACTTAACCTTGGTGCAAGTACGGTTCACTATCGAATAAAAAAACTGATTCAAAACGGAATCATTACCAATTTCTCAGCCATCATCGATCCCGAAAAAGTTGGCTATGAAACCAGCGCCGTTATTGGCCTAAACGTAGATCCATTAAAGATGCATGACATCGCACAACAACTCACGTCCTATGATGAGGTCCAACTTGTCACCACATCATCCGGAGATCATGACATTATCATCAATGTCCTTTCAAAAGATGGAAAGCATCTCTGGCGATTTATCAACGAACACATCAAACCCATCAATGGCGTTGAAAAAAAGATCCACGTATCAACCTATCTAGATATTTACAAACGCACCAACATTATCAATCTCAAGATGGATGGAGAATAAATTACCCATCAGGATCCTGAATGAACCCTTGATCCATCCTCATCTTCGTTTCATCTCTAGCGTTTTTAATGATTTCCATCGCATGTTCATATAATGATTGCCGAGACATCTTTTTCCGAGCAATACCTTGTTGAATGGCCTTTAATCCAACCGCTACTGCCTCCCTAGGAAACACTTCCCATGAATCCATTGTAGGTACAATATAGGTTTCACTTAATCCTTCATCATCTGCAGTTTTTGCCAGTTCAGATGCTGCCGCAATACACATCTCATCAGTAATGGTTTCAGCACGGACATCAAGTGTGCCACGAAAAATCCCTGGAAAACCTAACGAATTATTGATTTGATTTGGAAAATCAGATCGCCCTGTCGCAAAAATTTTAACGCCAGCTTCTTCAGCTTCCCATGGCCAGATCTCTGGAACAGGATTCGCTGTTGCAAACACTATCTTATCATCCGCCATTGTTTCCACCCACTGCTTTCTAATCGTTCCAGGTCCAGGTTTACTAGCAGCAATACAAATATCGGCATCTTTAAATGCATCGGCAATTGAACCGGTCCTTCCTTGTCCATTGGAATGAAGTGCCATATCCCATTTTACCGGATTATGTTCTTTATCATCTTCCAAATCAGATCGAGATGAATGAAGTATACCCTTACTATCCACCATGATGATATTTTCCTGTTTTACTCCTGCAGCAATAAGAACCCGTGCGATGGCGATGTTAGCTGCTCCTGCACCGATCATACAAAACAACGCCTCTGAAAGAGATTTGCCAACAAGTTTCAACGCGTTCATCGCACCAGCTGTGACAATAGTAGCAGTCCCTTGTTGATCATCATGCCACACAGGGATATCAAGTTCCTTTCTCAATCGATCAAGAATCTCAAAACACTTTGGTTTCTCAATATCTTCTAGATTGATTCCCCCATAACTCGGTTTTAACCATTTTACGGTTTGAATAATCTGTTCAGGATCCTTTGTATCTAAACAAATAGGATGGGCATCTACTCCACCAAGATATTTAAATAACAATGATTTCCCTTCCATGACCGGTAGACCTGCTTCAGGGCCTATATCCCCCAATCCCAATACTCTTGTCCCATCACTTACAACAGCAACTGTATTCCACTTATTCGTATAATCATATACCTTTGATGGATCTTTTTGAATTTCTTTACATGGTTCAGCGACACCTGGAGTATACCAGATACCGAAATCATTGAAATCCTTCACACGACATTTTGGTACCACCTCAATTTTTCCTTTATAGAACGGATGTAATCGTAATGCATCTTTTCCAGGTTTTTCTGCTTTTTTTAATAAATCAGACTTGGAACGTTTTTTCATAACTAATCCCACACAGATTTATCCACGAAATAATCATATTCCTATTAATGATTTCGTCAGTAGCCAATCAATCTGAGAAAGAAAGGCAAAATCATTAAGAACGAGTGAATACTTGAAACGATTGGTGAAAAGAAATGATCCTAGCACAAGTAAGCATCTCTCCATTGGGAAAAGGAAGTAGCGTGAGTATTTATGTTAAAAAAGTAATAAACATTCTGAAGAGTGAGCCAGTAACCTGCTATACAAACGCAATGGCCACAGTCATTGAAGCAGAGACAATTGATCAAATCCTTACCGCGGTAAAACACGCTCATGATGCACTTATCAATGAACACGATATCAGTAGAGTCATCACTGAGATAAAAATTGATCATCGCACAGATAAAGATGCAAACGCTTCATCAAAGATAGATGCAGTAAGCTAACATCAGAAGGGGCAATCGGTTTTTTTTGTTCAAAACAATTATATGTGTAATCCTTATTCCCCTTTCACGGGAGTGTAACATTATGACCCTAGAAGACATGGTTGAAATTGTGTTTCATGGACGAGGTGGACAAGGTTCTGTCACTGCAGCTAATCTTCTCGTCGCAGCAGCATTAAAAGATGGAAATAAAGGATTACAAGCATTTCCAGTATTTGGTGCTGAACGACGTGGAGCACCAGTTCGAGCTTTTGCACGGATCTCAGAAACTGAGATTCATTTGAGAAGCGAAATTTATGAACCGGATATCGTCATCGTACAAGATGAAAGTATAATGGACCTTGTAAACGTCCTCAAAGGAATGAAGAAGAACGGTAGAATTCTAATTAATACTCAGAAATCTCCAGATGAATTCACTTTTAAAGAAACAAAAAATATCGCTACCGTTGATGCAACTGGAGTTGCTATCAAACATGACATTATTGTAGGAGGTATACCTGTGGTAAACACACCAATCCTTGGGGCAGTGCCAAAGGTATTAGATAAAGTAACCCTTCCTTCAATCCAACAAGCAATCCAAGAAAAATGGAAAGGAAGTGCTGGAGAAAAAAATGTGAAAGCTACAGCTGATGCCTATGATGTTGTGGAGGTGAATTTTTGAGTAAAAAATATGATGTTGTTTCATGTATTTCATACCCAAAAGAAGGTGCAATGGGTAAAACAGGAAGTTGGCGGGTGTTCAGGCCTACGTTGGATCTTAAAAAATGTGTAAAATGTTTACGATGCTGGATCTTTTGTCCCGAAGGATCCATCAAACGAAATAAGGATGATTCCATATCGATTAATTATGATTACTGTAAAGGATGCGGGGTTTGTGCAAATCAATGTCCTACAAAAGCAATCACTATGAGTCGGGAGGGAAAAAAGAAATGAGTGAAATAATGATAGATACTGGTAATTATATTGCAGCTAGAGCAGCCCTCATGGCTAAACCAGATGTTGTAGCCGCTTACCCAATCACACCACAAACAACACTGGTAGAAGGAATCGCTAATTACGTGGCAACTGGTGAGTTCAAAGGCGAATACATTTGTGTTGAAAGTGAACATTCCGCAATGTCTGCCTGTATCGGTGCCAGTGAAGCAGGTTCCAGAACGTTTACTGCCACATCATCCCATGGTTTATTATTGATGCATGAAATGCTTCATTGGGCAGCTCTCGCCCGACTTCCTATTGTGATGTGCAACATTAATCGAGTCATTGGCCCCGGATGGAATATTTGGGCAGATGAAAATGATTCTATCTCACAGCGAGATACTGGTTGGATACAATATTACGCCAGTAGTAACCAAGAGATTTATGATACCTTGATTCAATCATTTAAATTAGCAGAAAGATCAGATGTACTTCTCCCAGTCATGATCAATTTCAATGCATTTATCTTGTCTCATACCTCTATGCCTGCTGAAATCCCAACTCAACAGGAAATCGATGATTTCCTTCCATCATACACTCCCAGTTGGAAGCTTGACATCGATAATCCAACTGCACAAGGAACCATTATTGGTACCCAATATTATGAAAAACTTAGAAAAGCGATGCAGGATTCGCAAAAAAATGCAAAAACATTGATTCCATCAATTGCTAAAGAATGGGAAAAACAATTTGGCAGATATCACGGTGGATTAGTTGAAAAATATCATTGTGAAGATGCAGAGTACATCCTTATCGCGATGGGTGCCATTGGTGCCGAGAGTAAGGAATCAATAAATAAATTAAGAAAGGAAGGCATCAAGATCGGACTTGCCCGGTTACGTGTGCTTCGGCCATTCCCTGCTGAGGAAGTAATTACTCTTAGTAAACAGGCTGAACTTATCGTTATCGATAGAAATATCTCAGTTGGATCGGAAGGAGTTGTGTTCAATGAAATCAAATCTGCATTGTATGGTGAATCTGATGGAAAGATTACTGGATTTATCGCAGGCCTTGGCGGAAAAGATGTCACCTATGGCGACATTGAAAAGATGTGTAAAAAAGCAATTAAGGGTAAGGCAAAACAACAGATATGGTATGGATTTAAGGAGGAGGTGTAACGTATGGCACTGAAAGATTTACCTCTAGAGGAATGTATTCTCCAAGGCAATGCTGCATGCCCCGGGTGTCCAGCTACAATAGCGTTGCGTCTTGTCTTAAAGGCACTTGGGAAAAAAACCATTATGGTTGTTCCTGCTTGCTGTACCGCTGTTATTCAAAGTTTGTATCCACATGCATCGTTTAATGTTCCAGTGATGAATATTGCGTTTGAAGCGGCAGCGGCCGGTGCTTCAGGAGTCGCAGCGTCTCTTAAAAAGCAGGGAAGAGATGACATTACCGTGCTTGCTTGGGCTGGTGATGGTGGAACCTATGATATCGGTTTGCAAGCATTATCCGGAGCTTTTGAACGTGGGACGAATTTTATTTATATTTGCTACAATAATCAAATCTATTCAAACACTGGTGTTCAACGAAGTGGCGCAACACCAATGTCGGCATGGACAACAACTACCGTGAAGGGAAAAACAGAGTTTCATAAAGAAATGAGCGAAATCATTCGGGCACATCATCCACCCTATGCTGCTCAAACATCCATAAGTGAACCTGAGGATCTCTATAGGAAAGTGATGAAAGCAAAGGATATCAAAGGACCAAAATACATCGAGATTCTTGCACCTTGTCCACCAGGTTGGCGATTCAGCATGGACAAAACAGTCGATATGGGAAAATTAGCAATTGAAACTGGAGCTTGGACCTTGTGGGAATATGAAAACGATCAGGTCATCTTTAATGGAAAAAGTAAGTTACTCCTTGAGGAAAAGATCAAAGCAAAACCAATTGAGGAATGGTTGAAATACCAAGGAAGATTCAAACATTTATTTGTTCCAAAACGTGATGAAAAACAGTTGAAAGTAATTCAGGACCATACAGATGCTCAGTGGAAACGGTACCGTAAGGAACTCTTATAGATGATACAATTATCCATCCAAGCATCAATGGATTCAAAATCAATAGATAAATGCTCCATCCTATCGATACATAATCAACGGATACAACAAAATACCACCATCCATGCAACCAGGCTCTTAACCACATTTATGTTAGAAATCGGTTCATATCGATAGGTATTTATTTGGGAGAGCAGTTTAGTAATCTAGGAATGTATGTAACTAGCATCATAGTTGTTACCATGTTTCTTTCATTGAGTGTCTTACCAAAGGACATATGCTTAAAGGTGTTTGATTCAATCGGAAAGGAAATTGGCAAGGATTTTGTCATGATCAGTCAGGTGCATAATTATGAGGGATGCTTTTGGGATTTTTTTTGTTCATTTGGAGTTTGAATGAAAATGGAAAAAGAAAAACAACGTCATAGATTATTTGGAAAAATTCAGCGAACACCATTATGGAAAAAAGAAGAATTCAGCGAAATCGAATACGAACCCAAACCGGTGAAAGAATTACTTACTGAAATGAAAGATATTTCTGAGCTGGTCATTGATCTAGCATACTCTGCAGTATTATTCCAAAATGAAGAAATCGCTGAAGAGGTAAAATATCTGGAAGTCCGCATGGATACACTCAATTATGACATTCGAATCATGGCTATGATGGCTGCTCGAAGTAAAGAGGATGCTGAGCAATTGGCAGGCATTCTTCAGATAGCTCAAGCCGCTGAAAAAATCTCAAACACTGCAGGAGACATCATTTTACTGATGAAGGAAAAAACAGAACCATTGCTTCCTAGAATCCTGGCTAAAGCCGATGAACAGATTTTTAGATTGAAAGTCACAAAAGATTGTATCGGTTGTAATCAAAATATCGGGGAGTTAAACATTGAAGCAGAAACAGGAATGAGGATAATTGCGATCAGACGGAAAAGTTACTGGATTTACAATCCACAATCCAGCTGCCATCTTGAAGCAGAAGATATCATTATTTCTAGAGGAAATGACGATGGATACAAACAACTCAATGCATTCTTCCTTGGAAAAAAGGAGGATATTCAATGAAAATTGCAACTGCCGAAGATACTGTTTTAGAAATCAAGGACAAATCTGAACTAATGGTGGACCTAGCTTATTCATCATTACTTTATAACAATAAGACTATTGCTGAAGAGGTCTATGACCTTGAAAATCTCATTGATGACTTATATCAAAAGTTACAACGAGATACCCTTGAACAGGTTGCAAAACAAAAATTATCCGTTGATAGTGCGTTAACCATCATGAAGCTTGCTAAAGCAGGTGAGGAAATCGCAGATGCTGCTCGTGAGATCGCTGATGTTCAGCTTCGAGATGTTGAATTACATCCTATTATCACGATGAGTCTCAAAGAATCTGACGAGGTTCTCACACGAGTTATGGTCCAAGAAGCGTCAGTACTAAGTGGAAAAACCCTTGGTGAACTGAAACTTGGCAGTGAAACAGGGATGACCGTGATAGCGATGCGACATCAGAACAGATGGTTGTATGGACCAAATAAGAACACTCAGATAGACGTTCATGACATCCTTTTCGCAAAGGGTCCTGAAGATGGGGAAAAACACTTACAAGATCTTGCAGAAGGAAAAACAAAGGAAATTTAAAATCAGTCTAAAATCCTGATTCCTTCATTATCAACGCTAGTTCGAATGATTTTTGCATGATTTGGCAACATCTTTTCAACCGTGTTCTCATCATCCAGGATGAACACTGCATGACCGAGCATACACATACTTCCAACTACCTGATCACTATTTATTTTTTCCAACACAGTTTCAACCTTCTTGGGACATAATCCACTTTTTTTTGTGAAATAATAAGAGTGATCCATAATAGATTCAACTGAGGGATTATGAAGGACGTTATCAGTGCAGGACTTTCCAATAGATGCTATCTTATCCAACATGGATGCATCATTTAACACATCATGGGTGGAAATACTTCCTGGAAATAAACCAAGGATAATTTTTGCATCACTAGTGATTTTTATAATCTTTCCAAAAGGGGTGATCCCCGGTTTTTTTCTAATTTCAAAACCTCCAGATGCCATTGAAATCACATCACCTAATCCAGTCTGATAATGAATTTCTGATTGATGGGATGCTTCTACCGCTTGTTCTTCATTTTTTCCGATAAGCGCTGCAGTGGCAACTGATGCGCTCAATGCACTGGCGGCACTCATCCCAAATCCTTGGCCAACAGGAAGATCCAAAGAAATATCAACATCGACATTCACCTTTCTAGAACCTAAAATATACTTTACTGCATCTGTTGTCACCGGAAAAGTACCTGTTTTTTTATTAACACGTATCGAAATGTTTTGCTTTTCATCTGGATTTAATTGTACTGAAGCTGTTGCGCCATGTGAGATACAAACACCAGCTCCACGAGAACCCGACCTTCGAAAATCCACTTTATTAATCATTGGTTGAAAAAAACCGGAGATGTGACCTGGAGCAAACGCTACTGCCCGTTTCATGAAATCACAGACGCGATAAAAGAGAGAATGTGACGGGATACTTTCTGCTTTGATCCAGAAATCTCTTCTATATTTCCCGAACTATCCACTATCCATGCTTGCTGATGATCCTGTTCTAAACTATAAACTGTATTTGCTACAACCGCATCAAGTTTATCAATTGAACATAATTGTTGAGCTTTGGCTATTGCTATTTGTTTTGTTTCAGCTAATTTAAAACCAATTATCTTACTCTCAGGTGCTTTTTTTCTGAGCAACGGAATGATTTTTTCAGCTTGCTTGCACTGAATAGATAAGTTTTCTTCAGATGAATCAATCTTTCCTTGTTTTCGATCTGGGATGAAATCAGCCAACGCAGCACAAACAATAATAATATCAAATGATCCAACTTGCGTTTTTCCGATTAATTCTTTCACATCACTAATACTTTTAAATCGGGAGACTGAAAGAAACAAAGGAACAGGTTCACTACTTTGTCCATACCATAAAGAAACCTTTCCGCCATAAAAAAAAGCTGTTGAGGCAAAAGAAACCGCTGTTTTCCCTGAGCTTTTATTTGTCAAACAACGAACATCATCAATAGGTTCCTCAGTTGATCCACCAATAATAAGAATCTTTTTTCCATCTAATATGCACGGTCCGATCCGATGAATTACTCTTGCAACGATATCTTCGTTGGATGCTATTTTAGCTTTACTGTTCTTAAAATATGGGCCAATAAAATCAATATCTTGTTCGGTCAGTGTTGAAACATGGCCCTGAACCCCATCATGATCATACATGGATAGATGCATAGCAGGTACAATAATAATTGGAAGATGAGATCCTATCGCTGTTGTCGCAAACGTTGTCACTGCAGTATCATCAATGCCAAGAGCAATTTTTGAAATCGTGTTTGCAGTAGATGGAGCGATCAATAACAAATCAACCGAATCTTTGACCCGGCCGCAAAAACGTACATGTTCCGTGTCTCCAGATAATTCAATAATAGGGCGATTGCCGGTTGCAAACCATAACGCATCAGGATGAATAATTCGAGTAGCTGCAGGGGTCATCACCGGTATAACCCTGGCCCCATGACGAATAAGTTCACGAGCCAAACGAATAGTTTCTACAGCAGCGATACTTCCCGTTACTGCAAGAACAATCCGTTTGTCTTTCAGAAATGAACTTTTCAATCCACGGATTTCTTCAGATGGATGCATAGCTGACAACTATTCAAATAGATTTCATATACTTTTTTATCGTACGACTAACACGCTGGTGCCTGCATATCTAACGACTTTATCAGTAACACTTCCAAGAAGGAATCGTCCTTCCTTCCCATATCCTCTGTATCCAAGAACAATCATGTCAGCTCCATGTTTTTTTGCAGAAAGAAGAATTTCATCTGCAGGATCACCATTTTCCACGGCAACGGAAATCCGTCCAACCGAAGGTTCATAATCTTTTGCAATATCTGCTAAGGATTCCATTGCACGTTCTTTGAAACTTCCGGATTGAACAATGGAGCTCATGTCAATCGTTGGTAGTAACATTTTGGTAAATGAGGATTGTGATAATTCTGCTGGAATCACCGTTAATAATATCAATTTATCCTCTGGTAGTGCTGATTGAATTGCTACTTCAATTGCTTTTTTTGATGCATCTGACCCATCATAGGCAACAAGTAATTTTTTCATAGATATCCCATAGGTGAATTCAACCGCGGTTCTAAAAGATTTCGTCAAAGAAATCTGAATTGTGAAGGATTGAAATGATAATACTAGCGTTTCATTGTTCAATACATAGATATGCTAAGAACTCAGATAACGGCATACCTTCATGCCACCGCATAATATAATTACCATTGGAACTTTTTGATAACCTTGGCAACCGTTGATGCACGATACGAAGTCTTCCTTGTATCTGGCCATGATCAAGGGTAAATATCCTCCAAGAATCCCCCCGTTGACGTTTTAATCGAAAAGCATATATTGGAAGGGTGGAAGTTTTTTCACATAGTTGTTTCATCGATAGGGCCTGCTGTTGCAATTTCCCAGCCATACTGCTAAAATGTAATGTTGGAGTGCTGCTCGTCTTTATTTCAATTAAAAAAGATATGTCCCCTCGAACTGCAACTAAATCAATGCCCAATGAACCCGCTGCGCGAATCACTGCAAAGGGTTTATCAAGGACACAGAAATAATGTTCACGCTCAATTGTAGAACACGTTTTTGTAATCTTAGCTAACATGGATTTATCCGCTTCTAGAACACTGCGGAACTCACGTTCATATTGACTCCCATTCATCCTTCAACAGCTAAAACCAATGAGGCGAAAGGTTTTAATGGTTCCGATAAATTGTCCCCTCATTATATTGTATCGTATTGAGTTGGAAGGAAAAACAGAATGACAAATGGAAATGTTATTGTACGGGAGGCAATGAAAGCCAATCCAGTAATTGTCTCTTCAGACATCACTGTTCAGGAAGCTGCAGCATTGATGCGATCTCATAAAGTCGATTCTTGTTTTGTCGGAACTGAAAAACCACTTGGTATTGTCACAGAAAGAGATATTGTACGTAAAGTTGTTGCAGAGAATCTTCATCCAAGTGAAGTGACCATAGATACCATCATGACCACCCCTATCGTAGTAATTGATCCGTTTTCCTCATTGCAGGATGCCATGGAAATGATGGGTAAATGTAGCGTGAGACGATTACCCGTCATCGAACATAACAGATTGATCGGTGTTATAACACAAAAAGATATTTTACAAATTACTCCGGTTCTTAAAGAAATATCTCATGAATGGTATGCAATAAAACAACGTGATGAAACGTATTTTAAAAAGCAGATGTTTTCCGGAAAATGCGAAGATTGTGGGATGTTATCAGCTCAATTACGTAATGTTGATGGACGACTTCTCTGTGAAGATTGTATCGACGCATTAAGATATGAATAATTTGAGGATGAAATGGAGGTTTATTGATTATGAAAGTGAAAGATATAATGACAACTGAAGTCCTTAGCGTTGACAAAGACGTTGATTTGAAATATGTAATGAAGTTAATGAAAAAGAATGATGTGACGAAAATACCGATCTTTGAGGAAAAGAAACTGATTGGTGTTGTGACAGATACAGCTATCGCTGTGAAATTAGGGGCTATTAGAAGTCGAGGTGTTCCTGCATCTCGATTGTATGCATCATCTGTTATGGAGCGGGAAATTGAAGTCGTTTATCCAGATGATGATCTTTCAAAGATCCTTGCAAAAGTCGGTGAACCTGGACCGACCATGCTTCATGTTCTTGAAGAGGATAAACTTGTAGGAGTGATTACAAAGGCAGATTTATTACCTTTAGTTGACAGTTCTCAAGAGGTTAGTGAAATAATGAGATCTGAAATTCACACTGTTTCTCCAGAGGATCGAATCATTCATGCCCGTAGGGTCATGATAGACAATCAGGTTGCTCGTCTGCCTGTGGTCAATAATGGCATTCTTATTGGAATGATTTCTGATGTAGATATCGCATTTTCTTTAGCTAGAATTAAGCGATTGTTTCCATTGGGTAAGCAAAAACATCAGCTTGAGGAATTATTAATCAATGATGTGATGAAGACTCCGGCCATCTCAGCTGAAAGTTCAAAAACAGTTAATGAGATTGCTGAATTGATGATGAAACATCAAATTGGTTCAATTCCAATCACCGAACATGACAAACTCATTGGTATCGTCAGTAGAACGGATGTGGTGAAAACCATTAAATTAAAATAAGGTCCACATCTCCTGTTCTTTCATTTCTTTTTTCACAATCTTGCTTGTTTTTTTAAGTGAGTTGTACTGAAAAATGCTTATAGAAATTTTTATTATGTCTAATTGGTTTTATTATAACGATGAGTTATACAATCCCTTCTGATGATGAAGTTCTTTCTGCACTTCAAAGGGTGATGAAAAAAGCTCATATCGTTCAATCACAACGATTGTTAAAAGAACTTGTCTTGATAGAGTTACATAAACAACAAAAAACGTTTGGGTTAACTCCGCAGCGATTACGGCTTCTTGCACTTCAAAGCTCATTTGTTCAAGTGGAAATCTACTCTCGAGAGGGGAATCCAAAAAAAACACTGCATCGTTGTCCCGTGTGTCATCATTCGTTGAAACGAGTGAGAAATCTTACGATCTGGGGTGGTGTTGTAACTATTGAATTACAGTGTCCTCGTTGTAAATATTGGACCGGAAAGAAAAAACAAATTCCCACCCGATATGTATTTCATTACACCGCTGAACAAAACATAGGAAAATAATCATCTTTTTTTCAATTCAAGCAATATTTATATAAGTTTATAAACATATAATATTTCTATGAAAGGATCACGGATGCTTATTTCCCTTATTATGACATTTTTATTTTTATGTCCTTCAGTGTTAGGTGGATTATTTTCCGCATCACAATTAAATGAACAGATACCAACCGAGATATCATCTCAACCCACCTCTGAATTCGTGAGATCATCCCCAATGGGTGGAAGTAGATATAATATCCAAGGTTGGGTTTATGTCCATATTAACGGCGAACCATACGATCGAGGATATCAATATGGTTACTTGATAGCCGATGAAATCATTGATCTGATGCAACGGTGGAGTAAGATGATTTTGAATCACCCCCGTATCAAACCAATCCGCCCTTTGCTTTCTGATCAACAATATGAAAACATTGCTGAAACATGGTGGCAGTTCTGCACTAGTTTAGCTGATCAAATGTATTGGGATACATACCCCACAGAATATCGACAGGAGCTTAGAGGGATCGCCGCAGGAGTAACTGCAAAAGGGTTAACCTTGTATGGTGAGCCGATTTCATATAAAGATGTGCTGGCATCGAATCAAATGTATGAAATGCTTTCAAAGATTACCGATAGAAAAATTCGGAAAAGCGTTCATCCGTTGTTATCATTTTTTTCATTGATCCAACCAACACTTTCATCATATGTTGGCTTTTCAGCAGATGAGTTCATCTCTGATTTTTTACCAGTTACTGGGCAGGATACGGGTCATCATCATTGCAGTGCGTTTATTGCAACAGGAAATGCAACGAAACATGATGAACTTATCATCGCCAATTCCATGTGGGCCAGTGTTGATGGTGCTGGAATGTGGTGGTGGTCATATTATATTGCGATTCGCTGGAATATCATTTTGGATGTGATTCCTTCCAATGGACATCGGTTTCAGATGAGTTGTGCCCCAGGATACATCTGGAGCGATCATGATTTTTATCAGAACGAAGAAGGAATAACGTTTATTGAAACCACGCTTCCTCAGGGAATTTGGAGTAGATCAGGTCTTCCACTTGCAGTTCGAGCACGAACTGCAGTGCAATATTCTGAATCAATTGATGATGTAATGAGGATTTTGAAAACAGATAATGATGGTGCGATGAATGCCGTCTGGTTAATAGGAGATACCAAAACTGGAGAGATCGCTCGGTATGAACTTGGTCTTTATCATGATGCACTTATCGAAAGAACCACCGATGGTTTCCAATGGTCCAGTAATAATCCTATGGATTTCTGGGTTCGTTGGGAGAAAATGGATTGGAAATTATTTTTTAAACAAGTATTGTTTTATTTTGTTCTTGGTCTAGATAATTACCGATATCACACACCATGGTATCTTCCAGCTGCTCGAGATATTGCCTTTGAAGAGCTTGGGAACAAGCATTATGGAAATATCGATATTGACCTTGTGAAAGAGATCATGGGTGCTGATCCCATTGGCACTCATTCTCCAGATTGTAAGATCACAAGTACATCACTGCTTAACCATAATGGATTATTGGTTCATACGGGTCATCCTGGTGGAAACATCCTTTCGATGGCATACTTTGATTCTCCAGATGTATATTACGAGTCAATTAAGCCAGTTGGATGGGTTCGGTTATTTGGTCTTCCCAAAGACCATGATGTTGATGTTATTCAAACAGAGCAGTATTGTGGTTTGAATCCCACTGAACAGTGGAAAGTTACTTTAGAAAAAGAACAGAGCAATGATTTTTCTTCTTTTTCAACCGTTGTTAATAATGTAGTCTACACGGCAACGTCAACAGGATTTCTTTATGCAATCTCATCTGAGGAGGGATCTATATTATGGTCTAAAAAAATTGGAAGTAATCCCACTGAACCAGTTATTTCAGAGCACCAGTTATTCATTGGATCTAGTGACGGGTTACATCTAATCCATCTCGGCTGGCTTACCACGGGTACAAAACCTATTGGTGAGGTGATTGGTACACCAATTGTGCATGATGAATATGTATACGTTGGGACAAAGCATCATGGAGTGTATTGTATCCATCAAGATACTGGAATGATAGTATGGAATGAAGCAATTGATGGTGAAGTGTATTTATCAATCATTGATAATGAGTTATTGATCGCATCGGCTGAGGAAACAATCTATGCATTGAATGCCTCCAATGGAAATAATGTATGGACAAAAAAGACAGATGGGATCATCACCAGTAAACCATATCAAGACGATGGGATTGTGTTTGCCGGGAGTTGGGATACGAATCTTTATGCATTGGATCAGGGTACTGGAAGTGTTCTCTGGAAAGTTGAAACCGGATGGGGTGTTGAGACAACTCCTGTTGTTGCTGATGATCTTGTGATCTTTGGATCACATGACCAGAACGTCTATGCAGTGAGCAAAACAGATGGTGATATCCATTGGGTGTTTACTTGTAATGCTGCAATTCATACAGATCCAGTACTCTTTCAGGATTCAGTTCTTATTGGATCTGATGATGGACGGTTATATCGGTTAGATATTGGGTCAGGGACGCTTATCTGGTGTTTTAGCCCAGGTGAAACGATACAGGATGCCTCCCGAAATTATGTGACCACTCCGATAAGGTCTTCAGTTGCGATTGGTTTAGATGAGCTCTATATCGGTGCACTGGGTGCGTTATATTCACTTTATTAACATTTGTAATGAAATTTATATATAATTATATAATAATTTATCTTTTACCTATTTTATCATTTTTTGATTTTTAAAAACATTAATTAATAAGAAAAGTCATTTAATTCAGTAAAAATGTCGTGGGGGTAATAAATGATATCTTCTACATATCAACAACATGTTGATCGTCGCATTCGAGAAATGAGACAACGGTTACTCCATTTCCAAAAAAGAAAACAGCTAGAAAAAAAACAATAAAAATGGAAATGGGAATTAAAAAGACTCTTCAAAATCGCCTTGAATTCACCCAAGCATATCAACGTATTTAACAAGTGGATGACTAAAGAGACTAAAAAGCAAATTTCTTTTCGAAAAATCCTCCATTAACGAACTGATCTCCAAGTTAGATCGGGAAACTTCCGCCCCATAAGATAAAGTTACGAGAGGTAAGATTATTTGAGACGGATGATTCTTTCCAATGAAAATCGAATTTTCTGCTACCACATAGGTGTCATTTTTCATCCAGCCATCTTTCGTATTTGGATTTGGAAGGAACCGTGGGGAATTCGATGAAGAAACACTCACTCTAATCTGATGACCCTTGTTAAAAAGATATGATGTACTCCACAAATCAATTTCCACTTCATAGATCTCCCCGGGTTCCATAAACTCCCAATGGTCAACTCCATTTCGATTCCGCATCCGAACGATCCCGTCCGTAATCAGCATACTTCTACCATCGGGGTAAACATCTGTTAGTTTCACCGTAAAATCAGTGTCAACACAATTGGAAGAAACAAATAAGCGAGCTTTTACTGGTCCCGTAATCCAAACTGGATCAGAAAGCACTCCAGTTGAAAACACGAGTACATCATCTCTATCTTCAACTGCTCGTTGGTCATATGGTCCTCTTTCAATATTTAAATTCTGACCACCAATTGTTGGCACAGGATCCTTGGGATCATACTCATAGGTAAACAAAAATGACGATTCAGAAAGATCAACGCTCAACCCATTATTACGAGTTAGATAAACCGAAACGGGTTCATAGGCAACAGGCCAATCATCAGAGGTTAACCACACGTTACCTGGAGCTGAACTATTCGTAACATCACCCATGACGTAATAAAAAACTGAAGGCCATTCATCAAAATTATTACCATTATCCATGGTATATTGTTCGACCATATCTGAAAACATAAAAATCGAAAAATTATCAATTGCATTCCCTGGGAACATCAGTTCACCTTGCTTTTGTCCATCACTATGCGTCCATGGACCCATAACCAGTTTTGATTTACCACGTGCCCCAGGACCACCCTCATATTGATACCCTAGGAATCCATCAATTGTGCCCTGTGCGAAACAATCATACCAGCCACCTATATGAATCGCAGGAACATTCACATTCTGCCATTTCCCCTCTAAACTCACGTTTCCCCAATAGTCCAGAGTGTAATTCTCATAAGCAAGATACTCATCAAGCATGTATAAACTATTTTGGCCGTCTAACCATCGAGGAACCAAACTCCACCTGAGTTGCCCACCTTGTTGAACAGCATGTTCATAAAGATTAGGTGTAGCCACCTGAACATACTGACAAGCAAGAAAATCAGGATTAGCCCCAGCCATATAATATTGATTAATCCCAAGAGCTGACCCACCAAATGTTGCAATCTTACCATTACAAAAAGATTGATCAGCGACCCACTCAAGAGTATCTGGCCCATCTGTATGTGCATTTCGAAATACCGTATCAATCCCTTCACTTTGATATCGGCCACGCATATCTTGAATTATGGTGGGCCATCCTAGTTTAGACCAAGCATTTCCTACATCCCTCATGTCATTTTTATTATATGGTGTTCGAATAAGAAGCGTCCCATGGGGAAGAAATCCTTCACTTGGAACATACACATCCGTTGCTAAGCCAACGCCATCCCTCATCTCAACCATAACCGTTTCATTTGAGATACAACCGGATATCATGACACTAATGAAACAAAGGGAAAAAAAGAAAGCAATCATTTTTGAAACTGAAGTGTTCATTACATAATCACCCAATTGAGATTAAACATATTATGTATACATCGATATTTATTATTTTTCAGTGTTTTATATAATTTACGACTTTTTTATAAACGGTAAAGAATCGCATCAAACACAAAACCTAAATGAGATATATTGTTAAACTCCTGTAACATGAAAAAGAAGAAAAAATGCAGACTGCTTCCAGATTATGGCGATATCAACGATGCAAATATTAGGGCAAAATATGGATACCTAGAAGCTCTGGTAAGCATCTTTGGAAATCTAATCCTTTTTATCATAAAACTCACCCTTGCATTATTTATCAATAGTATTGCACTGGCTGCAGATGCAGTTCATTCTCTTTCAGATATATCAACTTCAGGGATCGTGATTTTTGGTTTTAAAATAGCAAAAAAACAACCAGATAAAAAACATCCGTTTGGTCATGGACGGGCCGAACATATTGCAACATTGATCATTGCCGTTCTCTTAATTGTCATTGGTTTTAATTTCATTCAACAATCCATTCAACGAATCATTAATCCCGAAGACCTTACCAATCCTGAATTTGCAATTATTACAGCAATAATCATCATTATAACGTCCATTACTAAAGAATTCATGGCTCGATATTCCAATCTTATCTCTAAAAAAATCGATAGCGATATGTTAAAAGCCGATTCATGGCATCATAGATCAGATGCCATTTCCTCAATTGCAGTTGCCATTGGCATCCTAGGTGCCCACTTTGGATTTCCTATCCTTGATGCATTCTTTGGAATTATCGTATCACTCATCATTATGTACATTGGTATCAAATTAATTAAGACATCTTCAGATTATCTTATTGGAATACGGGCAAAAGAAGAAGTCATACAAAAACTAAAAGAAATAACACAAGCAAGTTCACAAGTAACAGACATTCATAGCATCTATGTTCATGATTATGGCCATATCAAGATACTGACGTTTCATGCTACGATGAATGGAAGCCTAACCCTTGAAGAAGCCCATAGGATCGCAGACAAAATCGAAGAAGATATAAGAAAAAGCACCCATTATTTTCCAGTCATCCATGTTGAACCAACCGGCGTTCATAATAAGGCACAAGAATCAACATAATCTCCTT
The DNA here is from genome assembly GCA_964406955.1 of uncultured Thermoplasmatales archaeon. Lineage (GTDB taxonomy): Archaea > Thermoplasmatota > E2 > DHVEG-1 > DHVEG-1 > EX4572-165. The sequence goes on from CAYOTP010000007.1 coordinate 36,277, forward strand.
CATCTGATTAGATATTTGAGATTAGACACCATGTAAAGTAATGGCAAATTCATCTAGTTTTGTTTCCCAATCAGCACTAAGACCCTCACCCTTATCCTGACCATCTCCAATGAGAAAATCTGTTGAAGCAACTAAATTCATATTCTTCTTTTTCACCATTTTTTCCATGCTGCCTAACCAGTTCTTTTTTTTCATTGAATGTGTATTTATAAGAGCAACATTTTTTCCGTCCACATCACTGATTTTTTTCATAAACGATCTCATGTGTTTCTGAATTCTAAAAGCTTCAGCAGCAGCCGAAAAAACGTACATATCTGCTTCAGGTAACTCATTGGGCTCTAATTCATCAGTTTTAAAAACCTTAGCGGTATGCCCGTTCTCTTCTAACTTTCCACTAAGGCGATCGACAATCTTTCTATTATGTCCATATCTAGACCAATACACAATGACAAAGTCCATCACTTATCACCAGGAACAAATAAACCAGTATCAACTATAAAAAGATAATAGAAATAATTCAGAGACTTTTTATTATTTTTTGGTTTTACCCTTTTTTCCCATAGAGATCAGCTGAT
>CAYOTP010000008.1:0-36264 GCA_964406955.1 uncultured Thermoplasmatales archaeon
TTTTTAATGTAATAGAAATTCAGCGAAAATTCCACCATATTACAAGGTTGCTTTGGTCACTCTTTCAATCGTTTTTTCAATAAACGTTTCATCATCGATTACAAGTTCAATGGCATCATTGGGACAATGCTCAACGCATCTGCCACAGGCAATACATGTTTCACCGATCACTGCCACACCATCTTTTAGATCTATCCCATTGATAAAACAAATGTCATCAGTACACACCCCACATCCTGTACAGTTCTCATTGACCTTGATGTGAACTCCAGGCATTGGTTTCACAGTTGAAGAAAGACCTGGGTCTAAATATGGAAGCATACGCCAGAGACAACAACAAGGACAGCAGCTGCAAACGGTGACCAACGGGATTTTCGATCCGACCCCCAGCCAAGTTTCATCAAGCTTATCCCGACCAATAAGGTGAACTAACCCTTGCTTGCGACATTGCTTTACATGATCTAAAGCCTCCTTTTTCGAAACAGATCGACCCAGCTCAGAAGGAATTTTTCTAGCAGCTTCACCCATAAAAAGACAACCAAGGTCATGGGAGTAATCCTTACAATCCATTGCTTCGCGGCAAATACAAAAATTCATAACAAATCGAAAACTGGACCGATCAATAAAATACTCAACTACCTTTGATGGAACAACGATGTTCTCTTCTGGTTCAATGGTCTTATTGACCGCCACTTCGACTATATCATCCTTTGTAAGAAGGGTAAGATCGTTCTTATCAAATACCATTTTTGTAATAATCCATCGAAAGAGAGGAATATTGGTCAATTTAGCAAGGGTGAATCGATGGGGAAAAAATCGTTCCAATAGCCTCGTAAATCTTCTGGAAGGCCTCATAAAGAAAAGAAAGAAAGCTACACTAGATAAATATTGTCATGGACTGAATACAATGAACAAAAGGACTTCTATTGGAATACTGCCAATTAGGATATATTAATGGAAACAAATATATAATATCATTACGCTCATATTAGTATTGGCAACTAGGGGATAAACGCAACAGTATCCTGCCTTTTGTATTGCCCAATAGACAGGAAGATACATCATGGATAAGAATAAAAAAAGCAAATTACCACGAGAATTCTGGTCGGTAAATCTATCCAACCTTTTTGAACGTGGTGCATACTACGGAATGTTGGCGGTCCTATCATATCACCTTGTTTATAACGTTGGTCTTGAAAGTTGGATGGTAGGAATTTTAACAGGAATCTCAATGGGGCTGATAAACTTTCTACCCCTTATATCTACTGCATTGGCCAGTAAATACGGTTTCAAAAAACTCCTTTTATGCTCCTACACGACCCTTGCTGTAGGTTACATCGTTTTAGGATTTGGATATTCATTTGCAATAGTTTTCCTTGCCATCGTGATAATGGGGACTGGATCAGGTTTTGAGAAAGCTCTGATCGCTGCTTCTATTTCCCATTCATCAGATGAAGAAAACAGGAATTATGCATTCAATGTCTATTACTGGGTGATAAACTTTGGGGCGTTTATCATACCACTTAGCCTTACGTTCCTTTTCACTCCAGATGTATATGGCGGTGTGTTCTTCCTCATGGCATTGTTCATAATTTGTAGTTTTCTCATTATTCTCTTATCCTATAGAAATCCAGTGAAACCCGACCCGTCAATACCGGCATTCAAAGCAGTTAAAGACTTGAAGGTCATCTTCAAGGACCCTAAGTTTGCTTTTGTATTACTTATTTTTTCTGGATGCTGGTTCATGCTGTACACTCGCCAGCCGTTCACCCCTATTTTTGTAACTGACTTTGGTATTTTACCATCCTGGTTCATACCTGTCATTGCAGCGGTCAACCCTGGAACCATCATTACGTTAGGTCAAGTCTGGGCGTATATCATCAAGGACCGTGAAGTGAATTCATTGAAAATGCTTATTTTAGGCGTCATTATCATTTCTTTTGGATTTGTCATTGTGGGTTTCACCATGCATCCAGTATTATTCATCCTTGGTCTGATCGTATTATCCTTTGGGGAACTCATATCATACCCTGCATTTCTTAGTTATGTTTCAAAGATACCTCCTAAAGAAAAACGTTCGATATACATGGGATATTCTTTTCTACCTTTGGCTATTGCTGGTCCGTTAGCTTCTATTGTAGGAGGATTTCTCTACCATACTATTGCGGAAACCAGAGCTATGGGACGCCTGTTCTGGGGGATTATTGCCTGTGTTGGATTACTTTCCGCTTCTGCTTTTTTGTTTTACGACCGGCATTATAATCAGGTGGAAGAGGATAAGACCCTTGAGATAGGTTTTCTTAAAGCGATAAAAAGATCCCCATTTATCTCAAAAATCATTCCCACTATACCGCTCCTTATCATTCCAGTCATATTGATTACAGGTATAGCATTTGGACCAGATCCGATTTATAGGGGCCCCCTAGCTGAAATCGATGAATTAATTGAAGAAATCGATCCTGAAACAATAGTGTGGGAAACGCTAGAAGACCGTTTTGTGTACAGAGGTAAGTTAAACGAAGGCCAGAAAGCATCATGGGATATCCTACCTCCAGAGGGAGCACACATCAGTCAGATCGATATTGATTTGAACTGGGAAGATGAACCAGACATTAGAAGAATTCGAAGATTTAAGAATAGTGGTGACGCGTTTACTGCAAAAATACTTCTTGATGATATGGTGGTAAAACAGGCTAGTGAAACAAATGATCATGGGGAGGTGGGAAAAATTTCATTGACCTATGATGCGGAGTTATTATCAACTGTCGATTACGACGGCTTGATCGAAATAGAACTTGTTGAATGTGGTGATTTCTATCCAGTTTTTGGCATTGGATTGATGTCAATGGAAGATACATCAAATTCATATGAAGTCCAGATAGATGTTACCTACAATATCCTCACATATGAGACCTGATTTTTTTGGTGTCGTTAAAAAAAATCTGCCATGTTATAGCAGAACAATGAACTATGGAAAATATGATCAATATATCCTATTGTTTCTTTTTCAACCCCATCTACATATAAATATTTCAATTTATCTTAAATCTTAATACTTTCACTCACCCTTGTTTTGGGTATTTAAACTAGAACTAACAATACGATAAGTAGACAGACGATAAATACGGGGGAACTGCTGAGAGGGTGCATCCATCACTCTTTCCCTCTTGCTTTTCTGCCATAATTTTTCAAACAAAAATAATCAAATGTTGATAGTTGCATAATAATATCGTTTCTTAGAAATTGGCCCAAACTTTTTTTTATATGTTTCTAAACTTGACTTCCATGAAGGTCCATCATTAATAAATGAATAACCGTTTTTTTGAATATCTTTCCAGAATTCATATTGAGCATATTCCGCTAGATGAGGTATGGAAACATCAGTTATTCCTATGGCATGTGCAAAAACGGATTGTTTTTTAAAAATACCGAGGGGATAACCAAAATTAAAACTTGCAATCCTTCCATCAACTGAGAGAACCTGGGAGATACAATCCGTAACTTTTGGAGAACGACGCATCAGTGGATCACTTACACCGTTCTTATCAAGATCCTTGCTGAAAAGTCGAACTGCATGCTTGTCCGAATTTACATTGATATAAGAAAAACCACGATGTTTTATTGCCATTTTCTTCCATGAACCGATCAGATGAACCACTGGTTTGGCCTGTTCGGATAATGTAAAACGATCTATGGAATGGTTATCTTTTTTGAACTTGTTAAGATGCCATCTAAGATTTGCATATTCCTTGCCGGTTTTTTGAATTGTTTTATTCACATCATATGTTCGATAAAGAATTTCCTTTAATGAATGAAGCCGAAATGAAACGGAATCTGCCGAGTTTCTTAGATTGGAAACTAACGTTTCAGGGATATCTCGAAGAAGGACTTGCTTTATCTTATTCTCTTTTAAGATATCTGTAAAGGATGAATGATTCAATAATACATCCAGCTCATGTGATATACTGTTATGATCATTAACCAAGGGGAAGGATAACTCCATTGATGCGTGATTTCTTCCATAAAATGAACCGAAAAAAAAGCTATCATCATTTATTATGACAAATGGTATCTTTGGGGAATATGTATAATACAAAAAGAAATGAAAAAGACTTTGATGATAGGGAATATTAGAAGATTCTGACCAAATTGATGTATTATCTTTTCGAAGGAATTGATTGCCCTTTGCTTCTTCAATGATAAACTGGTTTAAGGATCGTATTGATTCAATAGAATTTTCTTTACTATTTAAAGACCATACGTGAGGCGTATGTTCCAATCTTAAGATGATGGGATGATACTTCATTTTAATTCACTATCACAATGCAAGGTTATTTGATATCATTTAAGGAAAATAACCTATGGTTTTTTAATCATTTCACTGTTTTGAATGATGAAAAAACTATTACTTTCAATGAACTCACTAAAGCTTATTTTAACCAAAAAAATAGTAATATAAATCTGGTGGCAAAAATTTGAAAACTTTTGGACAGCAAGTAAAAATAGTATTGAAGCATTTTCAGAGGATCAACGAAACGCAGAAACAGACAAACCTGGACCAATGGCATGAAAACAAATAAAGGTCAACTGATCAGGATCATGTTTTCCATCGAGGTTTCCGTTTCTCAAGAAGAGCTTTCATCCCCTCTTGCGCATCCTGATGCATACAATTATTAGATATCGCTTCAATTCCATATGCATAAGCATCTCTTTCAAAGAGATCTAACTGATTATAAAAAACTCTTTTTCCAAATTGAACGGTAAAACGACTATAGTTAGCAATAGTTAATGCTAATTTTCTTGTTTCCTTTTCCAAAGCATCTATAGAAACTACATTATTAACCAATCCGAAATCTCTTGCTTCCTCAGCGGAAACAAATCTTCCAGTGAGAAGCATATCAAGTGCTCGGCGTCGACCAATAACTCTGATTAGTGGAACCATGGGAGTTGAACAAAATAAACCAATCTTCACACCAGGAGTTGCAAACATGGCACTTTCATCTGCAATAGCAAGATCACAAGAAGCAACCAACTGACAACCAGCAGCAGTAGCCACACCATGAACCATGGCAATAACTGGTTGAGGAAGCTTTGCAATTGCTTGCATCAACTCAGAACACGTAGAAAATATATGATGATAATATGAAACGTCGTTTTCACCAATTAGTTCACTTAGATCATGACCTGAACAAAAAACTTTTCCTTTCCCTCTGATGATAAGAACACTGATGTCTTTATCAGTTGCAATCAAATCTAGTTTTTGTTTCATTTCTACCATTAGTTCTAAGGAAAGTGCATTACGTTTTTCAGGGCGGTTGATTGTCATAAAACAAATGTTTTCGCTTTTTTCAGTAAGGACTAAATCCATAGTTCCATCGAGTGATATGTATATACCTGAAGAGTTAACTAATTACCGTTTCATTACGATTAAAAAATCTAGCTATGTATTATGCCATATCAAAACATTTAAATTATATCAATTCATAATATATAATAGTAGTTAAGGGGGCATACCTATCAAAAAAATATCTATCATATTGCTCATATTGATTTTTGTAGGAAGCAGTTTAAGCGCAACGGGATTTATCGATCAACAAAACGATACTTCATTTATTGAAGAACAACAAAAACAAACAATTTCTTTTTCATCTCCAAACATACTACGTTATGAAGATTCATTTATTAGAATAACACTTGAGGAAGCAACATCGTCTATTCAAGTCCCTGGATCACCAGTACTCCCTAAGGTAACTCATACTTTTTTGTTACCTCTTGGTTCAGTTATAACTGATATTCATATTGAAATTTCAGAACTAAAGGAAAAAAAACTGGATTCATTTGTTGTTCCAGCTCATGCACCACTTATCGATGGAGATTCAGTTCCTGATTTAAGACCATTCTCACAAGAAGTATATGGATCTGATTCATTATATCCTATGGATGAATTTTTCAGCCATAATACGGTTGGATTGAATGGTGAACAACATACTTTGTTCTGCTCTGTTCAATATTATCCTGTACGGTATAATCCTGCTGAAAACACGATTTATTATGCTGATGAAGTTGAAATAACCGTTGACTATAATGCTCCCGTTGTTCCAACTCAGATAAAGACTGAAGATGAACAAGACCTCCTTATCATCTATCCGGAGATCTTTGCTGATGAAACCCAGCCACTTATTGATCATAAAAACAATTTTGGTATCCGAACGTATGGGAAGACACTTGAGGAGATTTACACTGAATTTACTAATGGTCGGAATAAACAGGAAAATATAAAATTATACATCAAAGATGCAATTGAAACAAAAGGAATCACCTATGTAATATTGATGGGGGGACTTAAAGGTCAATCAAGGGACTGGTATATTCCCGTGCGATATGCCCATTCAACAGCTGAAACATATGTGAGCGATTTGTATTATGCAGATATTTACAAATATGATGGTGGAGAAGTTCTTTTTGAGTGTTGGGATTCCAATGGAAATGGAAAATTCGCTGAATTTGATGAATCAGATATAGATATTATGGATGGTGTACCCGATGTATATGTAGGGCGACTTCCTTGCAGAAACAAAGATGATGTGACAGCAATTGTGAATAAGATTGTTGATTATGAACGAACAAAAGCTGCTGAATCATGGTTTAAGCATATGCTTCTCATTGGAGGCGATACGTATCCATACGATGGAATATATGCAGGAAATGAAGCAGAGATATACACCAATCTTTCAGCTAGTTACATGGATGGATTCACATTCACTCGTTTGTGGGCATCCACTGGGACATTAACCGGTCAGGCCGTTGTTGAAGATGCTTTTAATCAAGGTGCTGGATTTATTCATATGGCCGGTCATGCAAATCCTGCTAGTTTAGTTACCCATCCGCCACTTGAAAAAGATGGAAAAATCACTATTTTACAGATGTATAATTTTTTTGATCCGTTAAATTTCAATCCGCGATTATCTAACAAGGACAAACTTCCTGTTATCGTTGTTGGTGGATGCCATAACAGCCAGTTTAATGTTTCAGTAAGTACCATAATTGAAGGCATTAAACAACATGGCATCATGGGGTATTTCTTCACAGCTCCCGAGGGATATATGGCTCCTAAATTCTATTACGTAGAATGGGTACCAAAATGTTGGAGTTGGTGGCTTACAATTAATCCTGATGGGGGTGCCATAGCAACCATGGGAAACACAGGTCTAGGTATGGGGCTTCCAGGAGATATGTATGTTGAAGGTCTCAACGGTTGGTTATTCCCGAGGTTTTTCTATTACTATGGGCAAGAAGGAGAAGAGTTTGTTGGTAGAGCCAAGGGATCAGCGATAACAGATTATGTACATGAATTTAATATCAATGCAGATGTTGACTGTGAATATGAAAGAGATAAGAGCAGTAAAGACCGACAAATGGTGCAACAATGGGCTCTTATCGGTGATCCAAGCCTGATGATGGGTGGATATGAGAGCTAAATAACACTTTTTTTCTCATTTTTTTTCTTTTTACTTTTTCAAAAAAATATTATATATAACTATTGATATTAACCTATATATGAGATTTATCCGTATTAATCAAAACATCGTATCATTCATTCTTATCGTGGTTACTATCCTATCACTTTTTTATAATACTAGTTATCCTCAAGTACAGGCAATAGAATCAAATGCAGAAGAATCTATCATCTATGTTGATGGTACTAACAGTGCTGGCCCATGGGATGGATCGATACATTATCCCTATCTAGCAATTACAGATGCATTGGAAAATGCGTCGGTCAATTCCACTATTTTTGTATTTTCAGGACACTACGAAGAATACCTTTTTGTTAACAAATGCGTTAAAATAAATGGAGAAAATAAAAATGAAACTATTCTTTATGGATCAGTTACCATCAGTCAAACAAATAATGTTTCGTTTTCTCAATTTACCATAACGACCAGTGAAAGCAACTTCGCTGAAACTACAGCCATCTTCCTTGATCAAACCAAAAAAAATCACATCGTTCATAACATCATAACAAATCACAACAAAGGCATACTTATTTCAAATAAATCCTCAAACAATATTGTCAAAGCAAATAGCATCCAACAGAACAATATTGGTCTAAGCATCGTTACTTCCTCAAATAATCTGATTTATGCTAATACGATAAAAGATAATAATGATGCTAACATTGTTTTATATCATTCATCAAATAATGCCATTACTCAAAATATCATAATGGATGCAGAACAGTCCCTTCGATTTCATACATCAAAAGACCGCATCACACAAAATTATTGGGGGAATTCAAAAAACATTCAGATATTGCCAGGATACACAACCATAAACAGAATAGATATTGTCATCCCCTGGATAAAAATACTTTTTCACCCATTGACTTCACAAGAACAATTATCTGAAAATCCATTGATCATCATGGACACATCACTTGGTTCAATGATCATTGAACTCTACCTAGAACAAATGCCAATCACAACACAAAACTTTATCGATCTAGTACATATCGATTTCTTTGATGATCTTGTTTTCCATCGAGTAATCAAAGACTTTGTCATCCAAGGTGGAGGCTACAACGTCACCGGAAAACATAAAGAGAGTCCATTTGGTCCAATTCCTTTGGAAATCCATCCAGATATAAACCATGTCAACGGAGCAATATCCATGGCTCGAACAAACGATCCGGATAGTGCAACGAGTCAATTCTTTATTTGCGATGGTGCACAACATGGACTAGATGGCAATTATGCTGCATTTGGAAAAATCCTCATTGGTTTTGAAACATTGCATGAAATTTCATCTGTTGAAACTACAACGAAACAGTTCATGGATGACTGGCCAATCAAAGACGTTGTTATCGCTGAAACGATCCTAGTTTAATTTCGATGAAAATTCATTTTTTTCTACTGAATATTCAAATCACACAATATTCAAGCTATTTCCTAATTACCTTTATGAAAAAAATGTATCAAATCGTTGGAACATCCTAGAAATATCAAATGCGATTTAAACAAATTTTTTGAAAAAAGCAGGACTTATATAAAACAATTAGATGTTTATCGAATTGAAAATGATGGTGGTGCAAAGAGAAAAATGAATCAATACTTCATTAAAACCATACGCTACAGCAGCCTACTAACGATGGTTCTATTGGCCTTAATCAGTCAAAGCAATGCAGATCCAACGGTGATGATAACTGATTATTCTCTTGAACCAGAAACAATGTTACCAGGCGATACTGCCATTTTAACCGTAACGATATCAAATACAGAGACAACCGCCACGAAAACAGAGACTGAATACGAGGATAATCTACCTATCAGTCAAACAGTGCAAACCATTTCTGCGACCTTACGAAATATATGGATCACCTCTGATGGTGATGGACTATACACTGTTTATGCTCATGATAATTATCGAAATGTTGGAGACCTTTCCCCGGGTAATAGCATCACTCTTTCATTTGCACTCAGTGCTCATGAGAATTTAACTGAAGGATTTTATTTTCCAATTATTAATGTTGACGTTCTCGGAAGTCAGAATGTCAACTATCCTTTTCCTGTTCGTGTGGGTTCGTATTCAGCAACGATTCTTGCTAAAGATGTTCCAAAAATGATCTCTTCAAGTGGATCCACTCCGATAATTCTCACTGTAGTTAACAATCGAAAATCACCTATTACTGATGTTATCATCACTGCTGATGTAAATCAATCAATATCTGTCTCTCCAGCAAGCATGTATATTGGTACGCTTAATTCGGAGGCATCTCAGGATATCACTTGCTCACTTCACCCAAGCATACTTGGAAAACAAAACATTTCCTTTAAAGTAACTTTTCGAAATGGGAAAAACATACACAACAGTTCCATAACCATTCCAATTGAGGTCATTAAGACCTATGATGTATCACCTGTTCTTTATACCATATCTAGTTCAATAGCTCAACATGATTCAAAACGTATAACACTAGAAGTCTACAATGCAAAATCTGATACCATTACAGGAGTAACTGTAATCCCGGTCACTAACTTTTCAATATCTCCAACTGAATACTTCATCGGATCGATGAACTCTGATGATGTATTTTCAGCATCATTTGATATCTCAAGTGATGAATTGGAACCAGGAAATTACAGCATCGGCTTTAAAGTTGCATTCAAACAAGGAAATAATTATTTTGAATCGCCAACCATCTCAAAACAAGTGGCGGTCACTCTAAAAGGAACAGAAAATGAATCGATTGATACTGGTTTTCTCGTTATGATGATTGGTATTATTTTGCTCATTTTTATTATCGTATTGTTCATATTTCGCAAGAGGCGAATTACCAAATGAGCTTCCCAGTAATTTCAACAGAGAACCTCTATAAAACGTATGGATTTGGGGATACACGTGTGGATGCACTTAAAGATGTGAACATATCAATAGACAAAGGGGAATACATTGCTATTATTGGTCCATCGGGGAGTGGAAAATCTACATTCATGAACATGTTAGGTTGTTTGGACAAACCTTCAAAAGGAATGATTCGTATCGATGATACAGATGTTTCAAAGCTTTCAGAAAAAAAACTTTCTCGAATTAGGGGGGAGAAGATTGGTTTCATATTTCAGAAATATAACCTATTACCGACTCTTAATGCAATGGGCAATGTCGAACTTGCCATGAGCTTTGCAGGAGTTGATCGGAGAACCCGTCGTAAGAGAAGTGAACAATTACTTGGGATGGTTCAGCTCAGCCACCGGTTGAATCATAAACCATCTGAGATGAGCGGAGGGGAACAGCAACGGGTCGCAATAGCTAGAGCATTGGCAAATAATCCACCCATCATCTTAGCTGATGAACCTACAGGAAATGTAGATACAACTGGTGGGGAGAACATTATGAACATTCTTGAATCTATAAATGAAAAAGGAGAAACCATCATTATCGTGACCCATGATCCTTTGATTGCTCAACGAGCTAAACGTGTTCTGCAAATAAAAGACGGAGTGGTACGTGAGAACTATGATATATGACGATATCATCATCGCATTAAAAAATATCAGAGAACGGAAGACACGGGTTTTTCTAACGCTTTTAGGTATCGCTATTGGGATAATGGCCATCGTTTCCCTAATGAGTATTGGAGAAGGAATGGAGGTTGCAATTACTCAAGAACTTTCATCATTATCCGATACCATTTTTGTTACCATTGGAGTGGATGCTGAAGGGGCGTTGCCAACAGGTGGTGGACTTGATTTTTCAAGTATGGAATATTTATCCGATAGAGATATTGGCGATTTACAAAGAATCCAGGGAATACGAGATATCAATCCCATTCTAACAAGCGGTGGTATTATAGAGTATAACAATAAAATAAAAACGATATCGCTTCTAGGAATGGACCCTTCGAGCATGAAAGCCGTGTTTGGTATTGAATCATTAGGTTTGGATGAAGGATCATTTCTTAATGAAGGGGATCAAAACAAATGTCTCATAGGGCATAATATCGCCCATAACTATTTTGATATTGATATTTCAGTAGGCTCACGAATAAAAATAAATGATAAACTGTTTTTTGTTTCGGGGATCTACAAAGAGGAAGGAATGGGATTTTCCACACAAACAGATAATAGTGTTCATTTAACACAACGTGATTTCGAAAAACTCACTGGAGAAACAAATGTGAGTGCGGCGATTATAAGAGTGTATGATGTGAACATGGTAAACAGTATTGCAGATGAGATTGAAACAGCAATCAATAATAATCATAGAGGAGATGATGTTGCTAGTGTTGTGACTATGACCTCGATACTTGAAAGTATTCAAAGTGTTCTTGCGATCATACAAACAGTGCTCATTGCCATCGCGGCCATTGCGTTACTTGTTGCATCTATTGGAATTATGAACACCATGCTTACTTCAGTAATGGAAAGAACCCATGAAATTGGTGTTATGAAAGCAATTGGGGCAAAAAACAGTGATGTGATGAGTATTTTTCTGTTCGAAGGGATGTTTATCAGTTTGCTTGGTGGCATAAGTGGCGTCATCATTGGAATTATTGGTGCTCAAGGTTTCAGTCTAGCTACATCTCAAGCAATCGGCGGGATGTTACAACCAGTGTTTACCTTGTTTTCTATTTCATTAGGAATTGTTGTCGCCGTTCTTGTTGGTATGATCTCTAGTTTTTATCCTGCATGGAAAGCAGCAAAAATGAGTCCTATTGAAGCAGTTAGATATGAATAAACATCATCATTGGGAAACAACAATCTTCTTTAGATACCACGATAAATTTGTGAAAATTCATCAATAATGCATTAAATTTAAATACTAGACGGTATACACTACGTTATATGATGGCAGCAACATGGACTTGTCCTAATTGTGGCGGAGAAATGAGAAAACTAGATGATTTTACTACACCGGTTTTTGTTTGTTCAAGTTGTGGTTGTTCTCTTGACGCAGAAGAACAAAACTTTGAAAACGGGGCTTCATGTCCCAATTGTAATCGTCTGCATGACGGGGGAAACGAATGTCCTCACTGCGGCTATGATCTCGGCTCAGATTTTGATTAAAACCTATTTTCAACTGGTTTACTGAAAAATTATTAAAAAATATCTGGTTTTATCGTTGTTTATTCTTTTTTCACATTTTATCCAAAATGAAAAATGAATAATTTTGACGACAAAAAAATGCAGCTTATAAACCAATCACTATGTCATATAATACAATCATCAGTGGCAGGGAGAGAAGTGAAAATAAAAAACTACTGACCACAAATTGACCTGTCAATCCATCATTTCCACCTAATCTTTTGGTAACCACCGGAATTGCAGTGATTGGGGGAACTGCACTCTGGAGAAATAATAAAAACAATATTTCAGAAGGAACTATAGATTTTAACGATAGAAGTATCGGCAAAAAAATTAAAGGAAAACAGAGATTTTTCACAAAAGTGAACTTGATTGTTTCCTTTAGATCAGATACACCATGGTTCATATAATTTACATAAATATTTCCGCCAAGAATAATCATCAACAATGGAACCGTCATTGCACCTAACAACGAAAGAATTGATTCAAGGGCGTCGGGAATCAAGAACTGAATCCCGAAAAGCCCAATTATCACTGCAGCAATAGTAGCAATCAACGCGGGATGAAATATTTTTTTCATGGAGAAAACTGATTTTTCAGACATTTTAGATTTGAAAAATAGATGATACGTACTAAAGAAAAAAGCAGGATAAAAAATGGTGAACAAAAACAAGGAGACAATGAAACGAGGCTCTTGGGGAAACATCCCTGCAAACAAAGCCAAGGGAAAAAAGATCCCATTCTGATAAAATAAGCTTAACCGGAATTCATTTCGAAATTTTCTTTGAGATATAAACGAGAAAAGAACGGTAAATACAAAGGCAATGCATGTAAAAAAAGCCCACCAAAGAGGATATTGCCACCAGGAAGGATACACCTCGGGACTGAAATCTGCTAAAATATCAACAAAGATAAGACTGGGAAGTGCGATATCCAGGGCCAGCGGACTTAATGCACTAAGCACCGTTGTGGGTAAAACTTTTTGACGAATGATAAAAAAGCCAATGATGCCAATGCCTAAAAGAACAGCAACCGATTCCAAGGTAATAAAGAATATATTCATTTATTTCACCAATAAATCACAAAAAGTAATCTTTTTGTAGATGGACAACACATAAAAACAATTAGCACCATATTAGTATTCCTATCGGAGAGGTGAAAAGAGTACTATGGTAGAAGAAAAGACTAGAATTTTACAGATCATGGTTAAAGATCATTATCGCATTGAAGATCTTATCGATAAGGTCGAGCAAAGTCTTGATGATGATTTTGATGCCATAGAAAAAATATTTGACAGGTTTGAATGGCAATTGCAGAAACATATATTTGCTGAGGAGAAAGCAATTTTCACTTTTTATGAACCTGAAGATATCTCCTCAGGATATAAAATGCTTCCAGTACTTACCAAACAACACAATGATATTCTAAATCGATTGGAGACCATGCATAGAACAGTGCAAAATGGTAAAACACCTGAAAAAGTAAGTGAATTCAAGAAAGTATTGATGAAACATCGAACTTTCGAAGAAGTGGAAGTTTATCCAAAACTTGAGGAAGCATTATCTGAAAAACAAAAAAATCAAATCATAGAAAAAGTAAAAATGATCATAGAATAAATAAGGAGATAAAGAAAGATGACTGATAAAAAAGGATATCAATGTAAAACTTGTGGACGAAAAGAAATTGTCACCGATGAAACAGTTCCAGAATGTTGCGATGAACCAATGCAACAGGTACCTCTTGATGTTTGTATGAAACCACCAGCTGATGCAGAAAGTGCTCGTACCGGCGATGATGATGAATCTTGTGATGATTTCAGATCAGGGTAAACAAAATAGAATGAAAATTAAGAATCAGTGATCATTGAAATTGGTCATTGAAATCTTTCAAACCTATCTTGTTTTGTTTTACAAATCGGACAGATCAAGGGTGGTTCGCCTCTAGCAGATAAATATCCACAAACACGGCAACGCCATACGGGAATTGATTTATTATTTTTTAAATTATTTTTTTTACTTTTTGTTGATTGATGTTGACTTCGTTTGTTTCGATCTGGACGACGTTCAGGAATTGGTTCGAGATCTTTTTTTCCATCAAAAACCTCTTTTGACACATACAAACCACAATAACAAGTCCCATATCTGCTAAGGTCTTTATCGCGATAATCGCAAGGACAAATAATATCCAGATCTTCCTTTTTAGTCCCATCAGCAAGTCTGCAAGGACATGCCCAATATCCATATCGTTTCTCGTTGATAAGAAGACCTTTCACCAATTCTTTCGTATGGTCTTCATCTGGATTCAACAAATATCCGCTTTCTGTAGCTTCTTTTTTTAATCTTTGATAAAGTTGTGTTACTTCTTCATTGGAAAAAGGTTTTTTTTCACTCACGTTTCCAATTCCTCCCTGATCTGAGCTTCTTTGAATCCAACAATTGCTTTTTCATCATTGATGACAAGCGTTGGAAAGGAACATCGAGAATTCCATTTTTCAACTTCATCCAATGCTTCAGCTCGTTCGCCTGAATCAAGACGATCAGTATACACGAAATCATAAGATACGTTGAGCGAATCAAGTAATTCTTTTGTTTTTCGACACCAAACACAAGTACTTAATGCAAATAAACGAACTCGGCCTTTATTTTTTCCTTCAACATGATTATATCTTATCATAATGCATCTAAATTCCTATCATATTTGTTATAATAAATTATTTCATTGACCTTTTTCCGCTCAGGTCTTTTTTGCTCAACTTCCCGTTGTTTTTCACTGAGTTCTTCACGTAACTGATCCTTTTTTTTGCCAATAACTACCAGAGCAATCACCTGCATATCATCAGGTATATCCAGGATCTTTCGCGTTTTCTTTGGACTGTATCCGGCGATTGGATGGGCCACAAATCCAAGATCAGTTGCCTGCAACATCAAAAAACCAGTAGCAATCCCTGTATCAAATAAGAAATATTCTCTATCATAAATCACACAATCATCGGTCTTCCGAGCGCAGACGGCCACATACATCGAAGCATAATATGCCCATTCGTTACCCTTCGATAACACTAACTGCATTTCCTTTCGCTTTTTTTCATCTGTGACAAACACATACCGCCAGGGTTGATTGTTAAAACAAGAAGGAGAAAGTCGTATTGCAGCTTCCAATTGATGTAGTTCATTTTTAGAAAGAGAAATTGGATCTATGCTTCGGTATGCCCTTCTTTTTTCAATGACTTCTCCAATATTCATATCTTCTTTCTCCACTTCTTCAGCTTAATAATCCTTGAATGATCAGATTAGTTGCATCATCTTCAGAAAGCCCACGTGCCATAAGAGTTTGTAACTGTTTCGAATCCACACTTCCAAGGGATGCTTCATGAGTGATATGGGCCTTAGGATGATTTACTTTTACGATGGGAATAGCACTGACCATACCCTCATCTTGAACGATTTCCTTACAATCGACATGACCTCGAGCAAAAGGTGCTGAAGCGGTCAGTTCACTGTATACCTCTGCTTTTGCTCTATCTCGCACGGCGACCCTTGAGAGTAACACACCTCGTGAATGATCGCCATTCAGATGACCGACTTCTCTGATTTTGACGATGTCATCATGGGTTGCATTTATTCGAGCATTCATTTCAAGCGTACTATAGGGGCCACAACTGGTTTCATAATCAATATCTATAAGACCTACCCGTCCCTTCAACAATTCAAAATTGGTGATGTATCTAGCATGCTCACCCACCGTTATTTTTGCTTTTGGGATCACTTGAACACCACCTTTATCACTATGCACATGGCGTTCAATATACGTATAGGAAGCCTGTTTTTCAATGGTCAACGTCGCATCCATAAGATGTTTTACGTTTACAGCATTTGGAAACGTACAGTGGGCAAGTACGTTGATATGAGCCTCTTTTTCAATAACTGCATTAAGCTTGATACGCTGTGTTCCCTTCTTTGGCATCATCCCAAAACACATCTGAACAGGGTTCTTAACTACCGTACCTTTCTTTAATCGTAAATCGATCTTAATCCCATCAGGTATTTGTTCAGTGTCAATGATTAGTCCCTCAACTGCATGCATACCAACCACCTTATCATGATGGATCAAAAGATGAGCAATATCCTTTCGTTTGAACAGATCACTTTCAATACCTGCACTATTTGTTAGCTCTGTACCAATTGTTTTCTCTGAAATCATGTCATCCCCTCTTTAACCTTGTTCTTATCAGGTCGATTTTTATGATCGCAAGGTAGGCAATTATTCTCAAAATATGGTATGATCTTATCAGCAGTGTTCTTTTCAAGAATACGGCCATCACACATGAGAAACGCATGATCTGCATGTTTCATCACTGCAAGACTATGGGTGATCAATAGCACGGTTGTTCCTTTTTGTTTAAGCATTTGAATGGCTTCACCCATTCGTTGAAGAGTTGCAACATCAATACCTGAATCGGGTTCATCAAGCATAATGAACGGTGGATCCATTGCAATAATGGATGCAAGTTCAATTTTCTTCCGTTCACCACCACTCAATGTTTCATCAACAGATCTTAACAAATAACCCTCAGATCGTAGACCTACTTGTTGTAATGCATCAGTAATGATTCCTTCCTTTTTCTTTTCATCATCCTTTGGAATACCAGCAGCAACAAAATCAGAAACGGTTATTCCTTCAAATCGAGCAGGTTCCTGCCATCCAAACGTTATACCCTTCCGAGCGCGTTCATCGATTGATAGTTCATTGATCCGTTCACCATTAAACAAAATATCTCCTGATATATCCCGATATCCATCTAACCCCATGACCGCTGAAGCCAGCGTTGATTTCCCGGCACCATTCGTTCCAACCAAAGCATGGATGTGTCCTTTCCAAACATCCAAATTGATATCTTGAAGGATATGTTTTCCATTTATTTGAAGATGTAAGTTTTTAATTTCAAGCAGTCCCATACGATTGTTATTCTCCTTTTCACTCAGTTTTTTTCATTGTAAACGATTTTATTATCTTTTCAATGGCATTTGGATCGTAATCACGTTGAATAAGTGGAGTTGAATTATGTTCATATAGCTGATGAGCTTGTTCAAATGATCGTTTTTTATGAGAAGTATAAAAAATACCCAATGGCAAAGGATCTGTTCGCATCGCTAGATTTAACGCTTCTTTTTTATTGGTTTCGTCATGATCTGAAATGATCTTTGTATGCTTTTCATACCACTGAAAAGTGTTAACTTTATTAAATGAAACACAGGGTTGTAATACATCCACCAAAGCATATCCTTT
This sequence comes from uncultured Thermoplasmatales archaeon, assembly GCA_964406955.1. Taxonomy (GTDB): domain Archaea; phylum Thermoplasmatota; class E2; order DHVEG-1; family DHVEG-1; genus EX4572-165. The sequence continues at coordinate 17,868 of CAYOTP010000008.1, forward strand.
ATGCTTTATCGCTTTTGAAAATATCTTTTTAGTCAGTTGTTGATTGCCCGCATACGTCCGAGCAACAAAAGAAGCATCCAATGCGATGGCAACAGATAACGGATTGAATGGTTCAAGGATAACACCATGGGATTGCAATGGAGTTTTGAATCCACGTAGACTTGTTGGTGAAGCTTGTCCTTTGGTTAACCCATATACCATGTTATTATGGATGATGTTGGTGATATTCGGATTTCTCCGAATGGTGTGAATGAAATGATTTCCTCCTTCACCATACATGTCTCCATCCCCGCTTTCCGCAATTACGATAAGTGTTGGATTCACTGCTTTAATCGCTGTTGCTGCAGGTAATGCTCTGCCATGTAGGCCATTGAAATAATGAGTTTTAACGTATTGAGGGGTCTTAGCTGCTTGGCCAATACCAGATACTAAAACCAACTGATGTGGATCAATTGAAAGATCGGTTAACACTTCTTTTACAACGGAATGAATGCTGAAATTGCCACATCCTGGACACCAGGCAACATCAACTTCTTCTGACACGTCAAACAATGAGCTCATCTGTTTTCCTCCAACGCCTGAATCGTATCAGGTATCTTTTCAAGAAGTGTCTCAACTGAGAAAGGATGACCTGTATATTGGAGGATATGGGCATCGACACCGATCCCTGTTTCCTGTTGGACTAACTTGGCGAATTGTCCTGTAGCGTTATTTTCGATACCAATGATTCGTTTTGCTTTTTGAAGATACTTTTTCGTTTTTAAATGAAGAGGATAGACCTCTGAGAAATGAAGGAAAGAAACATCAGATCGATCTAATCTCTCTAAAGCTTCTTTGATAATCGAAAGTGTTGAACCCCAGCCAATGAGAAGTATTTCATAATCCGCTGATCCAAATAACTTTGGAGGAATGCTTTCTTCTTGAAGCTTATGTATCTTTTTTAATCGTTTCTCAACCATGAGCTTTCTGATCGTTGCAGATTCTGTGATTCGGCCATGTTCATCATGTTCGTCACTATCAACACAAACGAAGCCAGATCCATATCCAGGTATACCGCGAGGTGAGACACCTGATTCAGTAGATGCATACCGACGATATGAATCAGTGGTTTCAATTATATGGTGCTGGGGATGATCTTTAAATTCTAAAAACGGTTTTGTCTGATATATCGAATCAACATAATATTGATCGCTTAAGATGATAACTGGGATTTGATAACGGTCAGCGATATCAAAAGCTTTTTTCGTAAGAAAAAACCCTTCTTCCAGGGTTCCAGGTGCATAAATAACTCGAGGAAACTCACCATGACCTGAATATAATGCTAAATGAAGATCTCCTTGTTCCGTTCTTGTAGGTAAGCCTGTTGCAGGCCCAGGTCGTTGGGCAATATGGATAACAACAGGGATTTCGGTCATAGCAGCAAGGCTGAGGCCTTCGCCCATTAATGCAAAACCTCCTCCAGATGTAGTAACCAATGCCCTGGCACCAGCATACCATGCACCAACTGCCATGTTGATAGCTGCGATTTCATCTTCGGCTTGTTCAACAAATACATTTGTCTTATCTGCATGAGATGCAAGGAAGGTTAGAACTCCTGTTGAAGGGGACATAGGATATGATGAGATGAAATTACAACCTCCTGAAAGGGCGCCGAGACCAATGGCTTGGGTTCCATTCAAAAGCAACAATGATTGGATAGATGCATCTTTTTTATCCTTAACATCGGGATACAAGGGAATTGTTATTGATTTGGAAAGTTGATCGGCAAATTCACTGCCTTTCCGCATCGCTTGAATATTCTGTTTTATGATCTGATCTGATTTATTCTTAAAAAATGAAGAAATATTTTTTTCAATAATCAATCGATGAATATGAAAAAGAGAAGCAAGAAGGCCTATGGCGATGGTGTTTGCATAGACTTTATTGCCAATGTTTTTTGCTTCATTTAGAATGTCAAACGAAAATATAAGGGGATGTGAAATCTTAGATATATGACCATCATCTCCTATGATAATCGTTTCTTCAGTGATTCGATTGGATATATGATCAAATGCTTTATCATCCAACAGTACCAACAAATCTATTCTTTCAACAAAAGCTGAGATCGGTTGTGACGACATCCGAATCGTTGTTGAATTACTGCCACCACGTACTCGTGACATGTATTCTTTCGTAGAAAAAACGTAATAACCAGCGTGATGCAACAGTTTGATGAGTAATTGTTCGATAGTTTGTATTCCTTGACCTGCGGCACCAGCAATCACAATGGATATATCTTTTTCCTTATCTATCATTGATGTTCAGAACCCCCTAAAAAAAAGAAAAGGGAAGAATGATTTAGTCAGTTTTCCAAAGTCCATGGATGTTACAGTATTCCCTAGCTTCCAATTTCTCTGCTGAAATGGTAAAAAATGCTTGTGGTTTATCACCAGGTTTTAAAAAGGTTCTAAATGATCTTTTATCAGCGATGAGCTGGATCCATTCGATGTGGTGTTTTTCTTCCATTGGATGATCCTGGTTCTGCCCGATTTTAACCAGAATACCTTCATCGGTCTTTTCGATAAATGGGACGTGTTTTTCTGTTGCCGCATCCTTTGTTTGTGCTTTTTGTTTTTCCATTGGTTCCCCGCAGCACACAAGTTCTCCGGGTCCACTATGAAGGACTTCAACGATGTTTCCACAAATAGTGCATTTATAAATCTCATTTAATTCAGTCATTTTTCTTTTCACAACCATTAATAATTTTCTGCTAATATCTCGTAATAACCGAGGGGATGTTGACAGGCAGGACATTTTTGAGGAGGGTTGGTTCCTTCGTGAACATAACCGCAGTTTCTACATTTCCATTTCACCACAGTATCTCGTTTGAACACGTTGTTCTGTTTCATATTAGCTAACAGCGTCCGATATCTTTTTTCATGTTGTGCTTCCACTTTTGCGATGTGTTTGAAGCTACTGGCGATTTCAGGAAATCCTTCTTCTTCTGCAACATTTGAAAAATCAGGGTACAATGTTCCCCATTCCATTTTTTCTCCATCTGCTGCTTCCAACAGATTTTCCTGCGTTGAACCAATTACTCCTGCAGGATAATCAGCGGTAATCTCAACCATGCCACCCTCCAAATGTTTGAAAAAGACCTTTGCATGTTCTTTTTCATTCTCTGCTGTTTCCTCAAAAATTGCAGCGATTTGTTCATATCCTTCTTTTTTTGCTTGTTTTGCAAAATAGGAGTATCTATTACGAGCTTGTGATTCACCTGCGAATGCTTTCAACAAATTTTTTTCTGTTTTCGATCCTTTTAATTTCGTCATAATTTTTTTTTCACCTCTCAACTCATTTTTTTTATGGGCCTGCATGAATCATAGGCCAATAAACATCTGATTGTTCAAACCATTCTACACTTTGTTTTTCCTGTGCCAATAATTGATAATGTCCGGTCTCCATATCTGCAAAATAATGAAGCATGTTCTTAATCGTTGAATCATCATATCGTTCAGAAAGCGCTAAGTAGAAATCGTGAGCAGCTTGTTCTGCATTCATCGCTTGAGATAGGATGGCACTCATTGAGATATCTTCATCTTTTGGAATGACCACTTCAGGTAATGGGGCTGGTATCTTTTCAGGAAGTGATAGTGCTTTATCTGGAAAATCGGCTTTGAATAGGTCTGTGATGTATTGTTTATGTTTTTCTTCTTCTTTTGCTAAGAACAAGAATTTATCTTTCATAAGACCATTTTTGACGTGGTTTGCAAGTGTCGTATAGACGTTAAAACTCTCTTCTTCGCTTTTAATTGCAGTGAGAAGCAATTCTTCAAGAGTATATGATGTTACATCCATGGGTATAATCTCCTTTTCTCTATCTTTTAATAATTTTTTAATCAAGTAAGCGTTTTTCTCCATGTAATGATTGGATATCTGTGATATCTTGACTTGCTTCGAGACATCCGAGATAATTGCCTTTTTTATCTCTAAGGGCATAATATTCAATCAAGACCTTGTGAGTTTTTTTATCTTCTAATTTGAGATCGATATAAAATCGGGCTTTATCTCGTGATCCTTGTTTCATTTCTCTTATGATCTGTTCGACCTTGGAAAGACTTTGTTTAGGATGACATGATCTAACGTTTTTTCCGACAGCTGATTCAGGTCGTTTAAATATTCGAGTGTCATGCTTATTCCATGCAAGGACCTTATCCTCTTTATCGAGGATTGATATTTCAATAGGTATAGTTTCTAGGATCTCTTCAAGATATCTTTCATCTAATGTTCCAATCATACATTCACCTCATAATTGATCATTCATTATCCTGAAGTTCAGAGACAAATGTCCGTTGGGCAAGTTCTCGGTCTATGATATATAGTCCATTTCCATTATTTCCAACAAGCTTTAGTTTTCCAATGATCTCATTATCATTTGCTTCTTCTTCTATTTGTTCAGTGACAAACCATTGGAGAAAGATTTCAGTAGCATGGTCATGTTCTTTTCTTGCTAAATCCACAAGGTCATTAATGGATTTAGTAATGAATTGTTCATGTTCCAACGTTTTTTCGAACATATCTAACGGATCCTTAAACGTATTTGGTGGTTGATCCAACGCTTCAAGAATTACTTTTCCACCATGGTCATTGATATAATTGTATATACGGGTAGCATGCTCCATTTCTTCTTGATATTGGACCATGAACCAGTTTGCAAAACCATCTAATCCTTTATGAGTAGTATCTGCAGACATGGCCATATATAGGTATGCTGAATACATTTCTTTGTTGATCTGATCATTTAATGCTTTTTCCATTGTCTTACTTAACATTTTATGTGTTCACCTCTCGTTTTTCATTTATTATGTTGAATTATTATTTGATGATGTCTCTATGCTTTTTTATGGCAGAACCACCAATCGAAACAATCGTAATCTTTTTTACGTTGTTTTGCTGTTTTTGTATCTGATGCAGGTGGGATGATAACTCGGTCTTTGATGAGTTCGTTGTTTGGCCAGTTCGCAGGAATTGCAACTCCTTCTTTTTCCGATTTTTGAAATCCTTTGATCATTCGAAGAAACTCATCCATGTTTCTACCCAGTTCTTGAGGATAATATAGAATTGCTCTAATCGTTCCTTTTGGATCCATGATGAATACCGCTCGGACGGTGTTTGTTCCTTTGTTGGGGTGGATGAGTCCAAGTTTGGTAGCAACACCTCCGGTGTCAGCAATGATGGGAAACTCGATTTCAAGGTCGAGGTTATCTTTGATCCATTCTTCCCATTTGATATGGCTGAAAACTTGATCTACACTGAGTCCGATGAGTTCGGTATTTAATTTTTTGAATTCGGGATACCGTTTTTGAAACGCATAGAATTCAGTTGTGCATACTGGTGTGAAATCAGCTGGATGGCTGAAAAGAATAAACCATTTTCCTTTGAATGCGTCTGGTATTTTCATTTTTCCTTCTGTTGTTTGTACTTCCAGCGTTGGGAATTTATCGCCTATCAAAGGCATTTTTGTTTCTTCTTCCATACTTATTTTTTCCTCCGTTTTTTTATTATTTTTGCTATATTTATTCCTTTATTTTTAATTTTTTGTAATTCCTTTTCTTTCGGGATGTAATTGATATTGGTACTTTCCTCTGGAAATTCCCAAGATAATCCGTCAAGCATCTTCTGAACCAATCCCACCGCTTGACCACCCCAACCATAGGATCCAAATACAAAACCAAGCCTTTCTTTTGGCCGAAGTCCTTTTAGATATGTAAGAAATCCTGCCACGGTCGGAAGCATATTATTGTTTAGTGTGGGTGATCCAATGGCGATAAGGTCTGCTTCAAGAACATCAGTGATGATGTCTGAATACGGCGTATGTTGAAGGTTTCGTAATCGGACATCAATCCCTTCTTCGATAAGACCCGAGCCGAATGCTTGAGCAATCTTTTGAGTCGAACCCCACATGGTATCATATGCAATAACGGCATATGGTCTAGTTTCATTTTGGGACCATCGGTTATATGCTTCAATGATGTCAGCCAAATGTTTTTTCCAAATAACGCCATGACTTGGTGCGATGGTATCAAAATCAAGATTTGATAAACCATCCAATGCCTTCTGAACCTGTGGACCATAAGGAAGTACGATGTTTGCATAATATTTTGCTGCTTCCTCAAGAAGAACGCCCCAGTTGATCAGCTCATCAAAACGTTCTGTGCTTGCAATATGTTGACCAAACGCGTCATTGGAAAATAATATTTTGTCCTGTTTACTGTAGGTTACCATGGAATCAGGCCAATGTACCATTGGAATAGGGATGAAATCAAAAGTTCGTTTACCTGTGGAAAATGAATCTCCGGCATCAACTACTTTAAAGTTCCAGTCTTTATCGTAATGTTTTTTAAGTCCTCGTTTTCCCAACGTTGAAGTAATTACCGTTGCATCTGGAATTATATCTAGAATATTAGGTAGGCTCCCAGAATGATCCATCTCAACATGATTTGAAATGATGACTTCGATTTCAGATGGGTTGATAACTGAAGAAATCCGGGATTTCATCTCATCGAACATATAATGTTTTACTGTATCGATAAGAGTGACCTTATCATCCACTATCAAATATGCATTATATGTAGAGCCCCGAGGTGTGATATAACCATGGAAATTTCGTAGATTCCAATCGATTCCTCCTACCCAGTATACGTTTGGTTTAATTTCAACTGCTTTCATGGGATGATTCTCCTTTTTGCTTTATTGTTTTTCAAAAGCTTCTTTTTCAGCACCACAGATTGGACAGACCCAATCATCTGAAATGTTTTCAAAAGACGTTCCTGGTTTTACACCATTATCTGGGTCTCCTTCTTCAGGGTCATATACATAACCACAGACGGTACATACATATTTATCCATTGTTTTTTCCTCCTTTTTTGATTGTGCACCTATATATGTAGGTGCATTCTTTGGTGATAATCCACCTTTTACTTTGTGATAATATTCATAGGTCATTGGTTTTCCATCAGTAAGTAAATCAGCGTTTTTTACCTCCCCGACAAATATCGTGTGTGTAGCAACATCAAAATGGTTTATTAATCTTGCCTCAATGTAAGCGATGGTATGATCTGTAACTATTGGTATTGTAGTTTGTTTTTGTATGCAAGTAACATGTTGCATTTTGTCAACATTTCTTCCACATTTGAATCCAAAGGTTCCAATAAGACTCATCGGTGTATCCTCATCTAAGATAGATAGGGTAAATTTTTTACTTTGAATGATGAGTTCATGGGTGTAATTTTTCTTATTGAGGCTAACTGCTATCGTGGGAGGTTCAGCTGTGATTTGCATAACGGCATTTGCAATTTGACCATTAGCCTTTCCATGGTGTTCAGAACAGATAATATATAAACCGTATGAAATTTTTTGTAGTGCTCGGATATCGATGTTATTTTCCCCCTTTTTTTTGCAAACATTCTTTACAGACCCCTTTAAAGTATCCATGGACTTCATCGACACGATGTCCTTGGTTCACCACATGTTTCTTTATGGAACTAACTTTGGGGCATTGAAATTCAATATCAAGAATTTTTCCACATTCTTTACAGATAAAGTGATGGTGCAAGGCCATATTGAGATCATATCGATGTTCTGTAGGACAAATGGTTAGTCGTTGAATTAGGCAAGTATTGGAAAGTGTTTCCAGATTGTTGTATATGGTTGTTCGTGATAATCCTGGATTTGTTTTTTTTAAGGATTGATATATCTGTTCAGCTGTCGGATGTGACCGGTTAATGTCTAGGTATTTTAGAATCGCCAACCTTTGGTGTGTGATCTTCAGATTGTTTTTTTTAAGTAGGTCCACGTAAGCTTCCATATCAATCATCTATATTTGAATTAGTATTAAACTGTAATAATTACAATTTAAGACTGAATACAAATTAAGCTATTTAAATATTTCTCTCTAGTTCATCAAAAAAAAAGAAAAAGAAATAAAAAGAGATTAACAAGAGCTATGTTCTATAGCATCATTTGGACAAGCAGAAACGCAAGCACAACACTCGATACAATCGCCAACATTATCGCAAACTGCTTTACCATTTTGCACACTAAAGATATCAACAGGACAAACGGTTACACATTCCCCCACACCCGTGCATTTATCATAATCAATTGATATCGAAATATCTTCTGCTTCAAACAATTTCTTTGCCATAATTTAAGAAACACCTCAGAATTTATTTAAAAAAGGAAAAAGAAAAGAGTATTTTAACTCTTTCGTTTCAGGCAAGTTCTAATCGTTCTTTTGCGATATCTCGCAAATCAATTTTCCGAATCTTACCACTTGCAGTCATTGGAAAAGACTCAGCAAACAAAATATATTTTGGAATCTTAAACCGAGATATCCCCTCTTTGCAAAATGATCGAATCTCATCCTCACTGGCATTGACACCTTCTTTTAACGTGATGAACGCACAGACTTCCTCACCATATTTCGCACTAGGAACACCAACAACAGCCACATCCTGGATTTTATCATTGGTATACAAGAATTCCTCGATCTCACGAGGATACACATTCTCACCACCTCTAATGATCATATCATCTGTTCTTCCAAGGATGCTGAAATACCCCTCTTCATCCATCACTGCTAAATCCTTGGAGTGAAGCCAACCATCAACAATAGATTCTGCTGTTTTATCTGGCATTTTATAATATCCTTTCATAATATTATAACCCCTGGCGATCAATTCACCAGGTTCACCCGGAGGTAATTCATCACCTGTTTCAGGATCAACAATTTTAGCTTCCAGATGAGGTAACACCCTTCCAACGGTCTCCACCCGTTTTTCAATGGGATCATCCCGACGGGTCATGGTAATAACTGGAGATGCCTCAGTTAAACCATACGCAATGGTAATCTCTTTCAAATACATCTTTTCCATTGCTTCTTTCATAACCTCAATAGGGCAAGAAGATCCCGCCATGATTCCTGTTCTTAACGAAGACATGTCAAAGGATGAAAAATCAGGATGACGAAGTTCAGCAATGAACATGGTCGGAACACCCTGCAATGCAGTACATTTTTCTGTTTGAATAGCTTCTAAAACCTTTCCTGCATCAAATTGCTCGATGGGAACCATTGCGGAACCATGAATAACAGAATTCAACGTAGACATTACACAACCAAAACAATGGAAGAATGGTACCGGGATACATAAACGATCACGTTCTGTCATCCCCATCGTTTCCCCAACATAATACGCATTGTTCACAATATTATGATGTGTGAGTTCTACTCCTTTAGGAAATCCAGTTGTACCAGAAGTATACTGCATATTGATAGTATCATGGGGATCAAGTGATGCTTGTCTTTTCTTGAGTTCATCATCAGAAATTTGAGAATGCATTTCTTCAACTTCAGAAAATGAAAACATTCCCTTTGGAGTATCATCACCTATATATACAATATTTTTTAGGAATGGTAAATGATCCAACGATAACGTCCCAGGTTTAGCTTGGTCCAAATCAGCAACGATTTTCCTTACAATATCAACATAATTAACATCCTTAAACTCTTTAACCAAAAACAACGTAGTGGTATCCGATTGATTCAACAAATATTCAAGTTCCTTTGCTTTATAATACGTGTTAACCGTTACCAATACCGCACCGATCTTAGCTGATGCAAATTGAAGAAATACCCACTCTGGGACATTATAGGTCCAAACGGCAATATGGTCCCCTCGGTTAATTCCAAGGGCCATCAATGATTTTGCAAGTTTATCCACCTTATCTTTAAATTCCTTATAAGAAAGTCGAAGTCTACGATCGACATAAACCAATGCGTCATTATTCGGAAATTTTTCTGCTGTTTCGTCAACTATTTCTCCTATTGTTTTTTCAATCATGATCTACTCCCCCATTATTTCATTTCATGGGATTTAAATAATTATTCGACATATTTCAAATAATGTTCAAATGATGAATTCATATTTTTTTAATAAACGTTATCCCTCAAAAAAACCAATTCAATCAGTCGATCAAAGAAAAAAGAAAAAACTCAATTTATCATCATGAAGACTTATAACGTCCTAAGTGATACACTATGAACCATATGAAGGTAATTGGGATTAATGGAAGCGCAAGGAAAAATGGAAACACTGCAATCCTTATAAAAAAGGTCTTTTCAATTTTAGAACAAGAAAATATAACCTGTGAACTGATTCAATTAGCTGGAGAACACATCAATGGATGCAATGCATGTGATCAATGCTACAAAGTTAAAAACAATACTTGCATCCAAACAGATGATATCGTCAATCAATGCATACAAAAGATGAAAGACGCAGATGCAATCATACTTGGATCGCCCACATATTTTTCCAATATCTCAGCTGAAATGAAAGCACTTATTGACAGAGCGGGACGAGTAGGGCGGGCAAACGATAACCTATTCAAACATAAGATCGGGGCAGCAATTATTGCCGTAAGACGAGCAGGTGGCATACATGCATTCAATGCAATTAATCATTTTTTCCTCATAGAAGAAATGATCATTCCTGGTTCAACCTACTGGAACGTTGGGATCGGTAAAGATAAAGGCGATGTACAAGATGATGTTGAAGGACTAGAAAACATGAAAAATCTCGGTGAAAACATTGCCTGGCTATTAAAAAAAATTCATTCATAAAGAAAATTGAGAATCTGTTTTGCTATGGAATATATCGATGGAAAGATTTTAACGGAAAAAGGATTCAAAAAAGGTTACATTCTCAACAAACAGCATGAACCTGCAACAATCCATATTGGATTGCATCCTCATGCATCATCTCCTAAAGATCTGATTATTCCAACCTTTATCAATGCCCACACCCACATTGGCGATACATTCATCCGGAAAAAAAACATTTCTCTACCCAAAGATATCAAACAACTCGTTGCACCACCTGATGGATTGAAACATGTGCTTCTAAAAACCACCGATCCTAAAGAAATTTTAAAGGGAATCATCAACGGTTTGATTGAATTGGAACAACAAGGAATTACAACATTTGTGGATTTCAGAGAAAATGGAACTAAAGGAATCAAACTCTTGAAGGAAGCGCTGAAACAAAAACCAATGAATGCCATCATTCTTGGAAGGCCAGAGAACAATGATTTCTCAAAAAAAACAATCGATTCACTATTGGACGAATCCGATGGAATCGCTATCAGCAGTGCAGAGGACCACCCATATGAAGACATACAGTTAATCCGAGAGAAAACGAAAAAGGCAAACAAAAGGTTTGCACTCCACGTTAGTGAACGAATCCAAGAACCAATCCAACCAATCATAGATCTACAACCTACGTTCATTGTTCATATGACCCAAGGATCAAAAAAAGATTTAAAAATGATAAAAAATCAACAGATTCCTATTGTTGTATGCCCCCGCTCAAATCATTTTTTTGGAATGAAACCAAATATAAAATTGATGAAGGAAATTGGAAATATGATTCTTCTTGGATCAGACAATTTCATGTTTCATCCACCTAGCATACTCAGTGAAATCCACTATATTCAATTACATTTTCCAGATTTGTTTTCTATTGAAGAATTATTTCACTTAGTGACGTATAACGCAAGGAAAGCTTTAAATTTAAAAGATAATATTCCTGGTTCCACTTTCCCAAGATCCTGGATCATTATTGATCCACAAAACTACCAAATAAAAAGAATAATACAAATGGTTGAAGAGGGATGAAATGAACGTTGAAGAAATTATGTCAAAAGAATTAATCGTTGGATATGTTCCTGGCACTGTTAAAGATGCACTTAACATCTTATCAAAAAATGATGTTTCAGGTATTCCCGTATTAAAAAAAGGAACAAATATCGTTAAAGGTATCGTTACCCGAACTGATATTTTTAAAAATGCTGAAGAGGACCAACTTGCTATGGTGATGAACGAAGAATTTATCTCTGTAAAACCAAAAGATTCCATTGAAAAAGCTGCAAAACTTTTCTTTGAACATCGAATACATGGACTTCCAGTGATCACCACAAAAAATCAGCTGGTTGGAATTATCAGTCCAAAGGATATTTTAAAAGAACTCATTAGTCAGAAACAGGATGAACCCATTGAAACTCTCCCTACTACGAAAGTCGTTCCAGTTTATAAAGAAACACCAATCAATATCGTTATGGAAATCATCAACATCACCAATGAAAATGCATTACCGGTTCTTGACGAGAACCGAAAGATCGTAGGAATCGTATCAGATGGAGATATATTCCAACTCAGCCAGATCAAAGAGGAAATTGAAGAATCAAACATGGGAATGGGAGATGATGAAGATCAGTGGACCTGGGAAGGAATAAGGGATACAGTTCGCATGTTTCATTCAACTTCGGAAGTATTATTACCAATGGAGCCTGTGGAAAAAGTAATGGTGAAAGATATAAAAACTGCGACTAAAAGAACACCGGTCTGTGATGTTGCAAAGAAGATGATTAAACATGATATCAGTCACATTCCATTAGTTAACTCAGAGGACCGATTGGTCGGCATGGTCACAGATATCGATTTAATGAGTTGTCTATTATAACGAAATGTACGATTTAAAGATAGGAGAACATAGTCTTTATGCCTCTAGATATCTACGAAAAAATAATGATGCTAGCAAAACGAAGGGGATTTCTTTATCCATCTTATGAGATTTATGGTGGCTCAGCAGGTTTTTATGATTATGGACCATTGGGGTCTAGATTAAAAGAAAATCTGGAAAATCTTTGGAGAAAATTCTATCTATTGAAAGATGCAAACGTTGAAATAAGCACCCCAACCATCACTCTTTATGAAGTGTTAAAAGCCTCAGGTCATGTTGATGAATTCACCGATCTCTCCGTGGATTGCAGTCAATGCCAGACTTCATTTAAAGTTGAAGATATTATCGCTGATGATATAACCATTGAAGAAGCTATAGAAAAAGATTGTATTATTTGTCCGGATTGTGGCTCTAAACTTACAGATGCCCACCCGGTTAATCTCATGTTTTCCACAGAAATTGGGGTGGGAAAGACACGAGATGCATTTTTACGACCGGAAACTGCTCAAGGAATCTTCACAGGTTTTCATCTCCTATACCGCTATGCTAGGGAAAAACTACCTTTTGGAGTGGTTCAACTTGGAAAAGGGTACCGTAACGAGGTTTCTCCCCGGCAAGGTCCACTTCGGATGCGTGAGTTTTCCATGGCTGAAGCTGAAATCTTCTTTGATCCGACAAACAAAAATCATGAATTGTTCGATGAAGTGAAAAACGAAAAATTATCGTTATATGACAACGTCAGTGAAATGAAAGTATCATTGCAAAAAGCGGTGGATGAAGGTATTATCAATAATCAAGCTTTAGCTTTTTACATGTATCTGACACAAAGTTTTCTAATGGAAGCAGGCTCAGATCCTAAAAAATTCCGTTTTCGAAAACATGCAGATGATGAACTTGCCCATTATGCGCAAGAATGCTGGGATGCAGAATTGTTCAGTGAGCGATTTGGATGGGTTGAATGTGTGGGTATTGCTGACAGAAGTGCCTACGATTTGAATGCTCATATCACTGCATCAAAAACGGATATGTATGCACTACGACGATATGATGAGCCAAAGAAGATATCAAAAAAACAAATCATTCCAAAGATGGATGTTCTTGGCCCTGAATTCAAACAACAAGCAGGAATCATCAAGGAAAAACTTGAATCAATAAATCCTGATACCATCGAGGAGCCAATTCGACTTGATATTGAAAACAAGCAGATAGAAATCCCAAATCAGTGCTATACCATTGAAGAAGTAACTCTGACTGTCCCTGGTGAAAAATTTGTCCCTCATGTCATTGAACCGTCCTATGGTATAGATAGGATCTTATATTGTTTACTTGAGCAAAATTATAGTGAGGGAACAAAAAACGAAGAAGAATACAGAATGCTTTCATTACCTCCTTCAATGGCGCCGGTCACCGTTGGAGTTTTTCCTTTGATCAATGATAAAAAATTGATAAAAACAGCAAAACAGATCGATAAACACCTAAGGGAAAATAATATCTTTACCACCTATGATGATGGCGGGAGCATTGGGAGACGATATGCTCGTATGGATGAGATCGGCACACCCTTTTGTGTTACCATTGATTTTGAAAGTCTAAATGATAGGCAAGTAACCATCCGCCATCGGGATACCACTCAACAAATTCGAGTGCCCATCGATGATGTACCTAGAACAATTCAACAGAAACTAAAGGAAAAATAAGGAAAGAAAAAGGATCTTTCCATCTTCCACATTCCACATTTTTATTAAAAGGATTGAGCAGTCTTATCAATAATCTCAATCATTTCATCGATTTCTTCTTCGGAAATTACCAATGGAGGACGGAATCGAATAGTTGATGCCCCACATCCAAGTACAATAAGACCATTCTTATATAATCTGTTTTTCATCTCATCTCTTTTTTCAGGGCTAGGTAGGTCAAATGCACACATCAATCCAAGTCCACGTGCATTTGAAAATAAATGAGGATGTTTTTCTTGCAAAGATAATAAACCATCATGCAGTCGTTTTCCCTGAATCTCTGCATTTTTCACTAAACGATCCTCTTTGACCACCTCAAAATATTTTTGGGCTCGTACCATATCAACAAGGTTACCGCCCCAAGTGGAATTAATTCGACTGCTGACATTAAAGACATTATCGTCAACCTCATCGACCTTATCATCAACCATTATTCCACAAATTTGGGTTTTTTTACCAAATGCAAGGATATCGGGTTTGACATCAAAATGTTCATATGCCCACATCAAACCGGTAATGCCAGCACCACTTTGCACTTCATCAACCATTAACATGGCATCATGATCATCACAAAGTCTGCGAAGTTGCTTAAAGAATTCTTTTCGAAAATGGTTATCTCCACCTTCACCTTGAATCGGTTCTATGATAAGAGCTGCGATATCGTCAGGATGGTCCATAAACGCCTGTTCGATTTCATCTACTGCCTGTTTTTCCAATTCTTCGACGTGTTGTAGGTGGTTACCATTCATAGGAAACGTGATTTTTGGATTGATGACTCTGGGCCATTGAAGCACTGGAAAATATTTGGTCTTATTCGGATCAAACGTATTGGTCATAGGGATAGTATATCCAGTTCTACCATGAAATGCATCTTTGAAATGAATCACTTTTGATCCTTTTTCCTTTTTTCCTGAAGCAATATTTTTTCGGACTTTCCAATCAAACGCGGTTTTCAATCCGTTTTCCACCGCAAGGGATCCGCCACTGATAAAAAATAAGTGTTTGAAATGATCAGGCACCGCAAGGTGACCAAAAGCATCAACAAATTCAGCCATCTCCTGAGTATATAGATCAGAATTAGTGGGATTGTTAATCGCGATTTCCCCAATTCTTTTAATGAATTCAGGATTATTTAATGAAGGGTGATTACATCCAAGAGGGGATGAAGCAAAAAAAGAAAAGCCATCTAAGAAATATTCATCATGTAGGGAATCATAAATACGGCATCCCTTACTTTTCTTCAGATCCAACACAAGGTCGAATCCATCGACGAGCATATATTTACTTAAGGTTTTGTGAACGTTTTCTGGTTGTATACTCATTTATATTCACCTCTTAAAAGAGCATCTAATGTACTCTTTTGATAGAGCCGTATCTGTGGTACTTATAAAATGGTATCGGTTCAAAACTTTTTTTTGAAGAGAAAATCTGTTGACAAGTTATGAAAAAAATAAAGAAAAATAGATGAAAAATTAATTGTTCAATTGAGGAAAGGAAAAGATTCTTTGCAAAAATAGATGAAGACGAAATAAAAACGGGTTACTACTCTTATGGGGCATTTGTACAGCTAGTTGCCCCCAATCACTCATTGCACCGTTATCATCTTTAGCTTGTACCTTAATGATGTATGTTCCATCTTTGCTCCAACTATGATTTACAGATATTTGTTCTCCTGATGAAAAAGACCCGAACCAATCAGTTTGATTTTCATCATCCCATTGGATTCGATAATAGATACCATCATCATCTGGATCGATACTTCTCAGTGTGTATGTATATGAGGTATTTGTTCTTCCACGAGTTTCCCCAGAAATTATGGGTGTTGACGGAGCTGAGTTACCTGTAAACTCTGATATTTGATAAAGTTGACCAAAATCACCCCATCCGTAAGCATCATTATATCCTCTTACTCGGAGAAAATCAGAAGTGTTTTCCAAGTTTAATGGAAGAGAAAAAGGAGTGGAAACGATATCTTGGTCAATGATTGATACTGATTCAAAAGTGCTGACTGGATGAATATCATCAACGAAAAAACCACTCCCCGTGATACGAGAATCAGTGAAATAACGAAAACGGATGAAGATTGAACTTCCTTGATATCCTGAAAGATCATATTCTTTGTATGTCCATTTGGGATTAGGTCCAGTAAATGAATCCAACACGGTATAGGATCGTCCATTGGTACTGATTTCTAAAAAGGCATAATCATAATTATCTTGAATTTGATAATAACAATAGAATGAAAGACTCATGTTCTCTGTTACAAAAAGAGGGTATTTGCTTGTCATAACTGATACCTTGTTATTTTCAACATGGGACCGATAAGAGAAATTGCCAGAATGAACCTGTGTTGAAGTACGTTCAAAATCCGTAAATTCCCAAAACGATTGCTCATCTGAAGCTTGGTCTAAAATCAGAGAACAATTAGCTAAATGTTGAACCTTTAGTTGTTGCAATTCTGCATTTGGATTTTTTTCATCCCATGAAACCGATAAATAAGTGTCATCGGTGTTGCTAATATCAGTGATTTTCGGTGGCAATACGCGACTTGGTGCTTTTGAAATATTTTCCGCTTCTTTTAATAACAGTAGTGCCCCATCAATATTTTCATCACAGATTTGTTGAAGATGGAATTCATCAGGATGAAATGAACTACAAGCCTCAATGGTATATGCAAAATGAGGTTTGCCCAGGACATAATGACTATATCCATAAAACCAATCCGTTGTATCCCCTGTCGTTGGATAAAGGAAAGCACTTTGTTGTGGTCGATAATGTCCTTCCCCACTCATTTTAGTGATCTCTTCCGCAATAGCGTTTCCTATTTCACCCATATATTCATAATCCGGTGCCTGGACACCTGTGGAATACCCCCAAGGCCACAGGACCAGTTCCCCGTAGGTATGCCAACTAATCGATGCATCAATGGAATGATTCAGGAAAAATTGCTTCATATGAGATACCTCCATTTCTGAAAACGGTTCTAATCCACAATAGACATCAGATTCTGGATGATGACTAATACCTGCAGAACCCCACATCGAATAAGGATCCCCATTGGAACTTCCACCATAGTTTCGATTCAAATCCACACCATAAAGATTGAAATCGGGAAAATAATGTCTGTTTTTCCTCCACCATTTCACTCCAGCAAATTGATCATGATCGTAATAATATCCATCAGGATTCACACAAGGAATGACCCATATCTGCCTGTTATCTACAAGTTCTGTGATAGTTTCATTGGTACCATATGACTCCACTAATTCGTTGATCAATGATAAGGTGATTGGAATAGTTGGCCATTCACGTGAATGATGGAGTCCCATGAATAATACCCCTGGTTTTTGCTCATCAACCCCTGGATTATTGCTGATTTCAAGACACCATATTTCACGATCTTCATAACTTTGACCAATGCTATATAAGCTTGTAATGGAAGGATACATTGAAGCAATTGTATGTAATTGATCTTCCATTTCTTCAAATGTAGGATATGAATCCACCATTGATTGAGCAATAGCGTTAAGATCTGTTGATAATATCGTATATGATACTTGTTGATCGATAAGGTAAGGTAGTGATTTCGAGGAAAGAAGGACATCAATATATCTTCCAGGTTCTCCATTCACCACATCCATATTATTTCTTAGAAATGGTAATTCCTTTGTTGTATCTATTCTAACAAGTATGGGTTGATCATCAACATCAATTGTATCGTTTTTTAACGCGTTGATCTGAGTGGTTACCGGCGTGAGGATCATTGGAATAATAAATATCCCAATGATGAGGCTGATCATCATCTTTTGTTTCATTTTATCAAATCCTGGTTTATGAAAGAATTAATGGGTTGTATGGATTGATTGAATTCGGTTTGAAATAATGTTTTTTTCTTCTGAATCTTTATGATAGGTATTTGTCTACATAAATTGTTGTTGTGGTGAGAAAAAGAATCAAGAATTAAACTGGAAATACTCTTTTTCATGTTTATGTCCCCATTTTTATATAATATCTAATACAGTCATTGTTGTGACCTCCTCCCCTAGCTTTTGCAAGGGGCTTCCAGCGTTCCACCGGACTTTCTCGTCCCTCACGGGAGCG
>CAYOTP010000009.1:0-35453 GCA_964406955.1 uncultured Thermoplasmatales archaeon
TGTTACAAGAAAGATTGTGGCAAGGATAATTAAGATTTTTTTCATGGCGTTCTTACCGTTAATATGAATAAAAATTTAATTTATAATATTTTCTATTAAATATATTTTTTAGTACTGATTTAACCTATAATCTAAGTATCATATGTTCATCCATACTTTGAAAGCGTAGCGAATTTTACAATGAAATCTTACAATGACATACATGGTGAAGAGAAAAAATTATCGTGGAAAATACTAAAAGCTTAAAAGAGATTTTCTGGCATCACTTATCAGAATGGTGCTCATCATGACCATAAAAAAAAGAAAAAAACCTTCTAAGATAATCATTGTCACATTCGCCATCTTTCTTATTTGGAGTCTCTTACAGATACTATCTCCATTATTTCTAACTTCAGAATCTATCCAGGATCTCTCGGGAAAAACCATGGTAGTTGATAATAAGGGAATAACAGATTCCATGCCTTTTCCATTTAGCTGTGTTTATAGTGGTGGAGACCGGTTCTGTCATCAACGGGCAGATAGATCCTTTTTTTTGAATGGAAATCAAATGCCATTTTGTAGTAGATGCACTGCCATATGGATAGGTTTTGTGGTTGGACTTTTGATACTTTATTTTTTTAAAGTTTCCTTGGACGAACGCTTTCTCGTCATTCTTATCTTGAGTTTAGTCCCACTTGGTATTGATGGAACAGGGCAACTTCTTGGTTTTTGGGAAAGTACGAATCTGCTTCGGGTAGTAACTGGGTTGATTACAGGGGTTATTTGTGGTATGGCTGTAGGTATACTCATTGATGAGATAGGAATCTTGATTAAAACGAAAAAGGTTAATAATGGAAATTATTTACCATTTAAAAGGTGATATTTAATGAAAAATCAAAAAACAATATTATTGATCCTGGCTGCGCTATTTCTTTTTTCGATAGCATCAGCATCGGTCAATGCACAGGATGACTATTTTTATGATGATTATTATGGTGACACTTGGGCACCAGGTATATTTGGTGGGCTTTTTGCCGGAGCATTTTGTATCCTACCAATTATTGTATTCATCATTGGAATTGTCTTAGCCATTTGGGTATATAAGGATGCTGAAAAAAGAGGCAGCAGTGGAGCATTATGGCTCATTATTGTACTCCTTACGGGTATTATTGGATTAATTGTATGGCTTGTTGTCCGACCTCCGATAGGTGGCAAACAACAGGCTGGTGCAATGCCCAGTTCAACAAGTGATCGACGTTGTCCAAATTGTGGTAGAGTAATACCAATGGATGCAAATCTTTGTCCGTATTGTAAGAAGGATTTTGATAACTAATTTCTTTCTTTATCTTCATTTTTTTTAATTTTATTTATTTTCTTTTTTCTTCATTTCTTATTTTCTATGGTTTCGATATCAATGGGTAGTGATGATGGAAGAGAGTCATAATCTCAGTATGCAAACTCTTTGATTAAGGTAGAAAACAAATGGTACAAAAATACTGATGTAAGATTATTAAAAAATGATGTGTTATAACAAAAAGGATATAAAAAATATTACTTTTAATCCTCATTTTTTTCTTTACTATAGGTTTTGTTATGGGAATAAGTAGCAAACACATTTTTATATTATAAATACTATTAATATTATTAATTATAAATTGATTGAGATTTGGGGAAGATAATAGATGAAACCTATGATCAAAACACAAGAACTCTTATGCATTGTTTTTGTTTTATCTATTCTGTCAGCGACAATTCTACCTGTTGTAACTGCGGATAGTAACGTTTCGATAACTTCAAAAGGCTTTGATAAAGGACCATCATATACCAACGTTTTACCAATGAAAAAGGTAACCCTTGTAAATTTTGATGAAACAAGTTATCTAGATGATTATGCATATCTAGCTTCTGTTCCCACTGCAGTATTTAAAGATCAAGATCAATTGTATTCACACCCTCTTCTTTTCTATCAGGATGAATACAGATATGACGATGACATAAAACGAAGTTTTAACGCAAGACAAGGTTTAGATTATTTCATGGAAGACTGGATGCAATATAGCAATGGTCAATTAGATCAAATGGTCCTTATAAATGGCGATGAAAACAAGATACCTAATGAATGGACGGCTAAAGAGATCACTACGATAAAAAGCAGTACAATCTATGATTTGGCTAAAGAAATTGCTTTAAACGATTTTTCATATTCAAACGATGCAGTTGTCGCAGTAGCCGAAGAAACATTCAAAAAACCGGAATATGAATTCAATTCAGAGATCAGAGGCTCAATTGAAGGATCAAAAGCAATTAAAGAAACCTTTCATTCCCCTCAAGCTGATAAATTAAACCCTCGTTTTCATGAATTCAACGTCCCAGAAGGATACAAATACATAAAAGCAAGAACCTGGTGGGCATCAATAACTAGAGGTATCGGAAAAAATTCCGATCTGCCGTTAAGTATACTTATAACAATTCCAATCGCAGATCCTGACACCCAATTCTATTGCAATTATAATGACGATGAATGGTTACAAGCATCTTATACGCAAGCATGGAATCTCAACGAAGGAATGGATGAAGAAAGAACACAGATGTATGCGTACTCCAGTGGCAAATGGCGCCTTAGTGTAACAGATGTACCCACTTTTGAAAGACATGGATCTTTTTTAGATATCCTACGAAACATGTTCAAAGGATCAACATATCAAACGGATATTACCATATTTCCAGGAACTGAAATAGAAATCCCAGAAAAACCGCCAATTGGTTGCCGAGATGCGACCTTCACTTTAACTTGGGATAATCCAACTATTGATTTAGGAATGGCAATCATTGGTCCCGCTGGAGAAGAAATTTTAGCTGGAGCTGAAACTGAGGTAAATGAGCAACAACTTCATCTTGATAGATTGGGAGAATGTCCTGAAGGGAAAAAGTATTCAGTTGCTGTATTCAAACTTGATGAAAGTGATAATTCAGTCAATTTCAAAGTAGAATATAGTTGGAGTGCAAATTTCACTCAGAAAGAAGCTGATTCATTAACTTCAGCCACACAAGGAGCAGTGCTTGCAAGTCAATTAAACGCACCCCTTCTTTATACGAAAACTTCTGAAATCCCCACAGAAACTGAAGAAGTTTTATATCAACTTGGAGTAAAAAACATTCATGTTATCGATCTAAATGGACATCTGAAAAAAAATGCATTGGATCAATTAAACAGTATAGCTAATGTTCGAAGTCATTACAAGGAACATAACGATATCTACCAAGCGATAACAACGTTATCTGGCCAAAACGATATCATCATTACAACTATTGATCCATGGACAAAATGGCTAGTTACCGATCTAAAACCTTACGAACAAACAGATTCAGCGTTATTCATTGGCCCATCTGCATATATCGCGGCTCATCATGGAAGCCCGGTGCTTATCACAGATAGTCATCCAGAGCTATCATCTGCTGCGGTATGGCATACTGAATTCTGGAGAAGAAACGGCGGCGGTCAACCTGAACCACCTGGAGCCCCCATGTCACTCACAGGCCGACAAGCATATGACTATTTTGATGAAATTGGATTAGATAAGCCAGGTATGGAAACAATGATTACCATTGCAGGCCAATATAATATTGGTGCTCCATGGGATAGGACTTTTGTTGGAAGAGCTATGCCTGGAAGATTTTTTGGTTCACCTGTCGATACAGCATATTGGATCTCGCGAAACATCTTTTATCCAGCCCTCATCTTTAACAATCCTGGAGCTCATCGGTTAGGACAGCAATACATTCAAGGTAGTCATAGTGAACGAAGAACCTTACTGCCCTTTGGTCCAGTTGGTCTTAAGGTCACTCAGGAGGAAAAAGTTGAACAAGTAGCCTATCCTATTTTACATTCATATATTGCCTATAATCATAATTTAAATGATGTATTCGAGAAATATTATGGTTTCCGATATGAATGTAGAGATAACATCATACCTGGAGTGTCTGCATCATCATACGCAATTGATGAAGGGATAGTTCCAGGTAAGATAGGTGCAGTATGGCCAGATTTTAGTGCTACAATATCTAACCCTATCTATGCGGATAGAGGAGGGTTTGGTAATGTGTACTCCACGGGATATTCAGCTATTGTTGATAACTTGAATCAAGGGGTTTTATTATGGAATTTTGGTGCTCATGGTGGCGCATTTGGATCTGGAATTCTTCAAACCTGGCCTGAAGAAGGACTCGAGTCGGTTCTTGGAATGAACGTTCCAGTGAATTTGTTCGGTTATGAAAAAGAGAGTAATCCTTGGCGTGGTTATGATTTCTTAATGGGTTCAACAGATAATCCTGATACAATGACGATGAATGCCCATGGAATTATTCCAGGAATTCTTGGCAATCCAAATATCGATGGTTTATTTCCACTTGGATGGGATTATACGGTAAATGAAAAGCCCTACAGACAAACTCTTTTTAGACTTTTTAGTTATATCCCTATTCTTGGAAGTTTTGTTGACAATAGGCCATGGCTTATGGATAGTTCATATTTCAAAGATGGACTTGTTAGTGCAAAACTGGGTAGTTTTGTTCAACCAGCTGATCGCTTAACAGGATATAACATGGATGAGGATCTTGAAAATCTTCATTCAACTGGATGGATCCTTTCATCATGTCTACCTGCATATAAATATCTTCATTTGACAATGGTGAGACATGGATCATCATTTCAAGTTATGGATCCTTGGCCGACAAGCTGGTATGTATACTGGACAACCACTATGATTAGAGATATGATACTTGGTGACACTGTTGGAAGAGCATATACGAAAGGAATCAGTCATGTTGGTGCATTATATGCAAATGATCCAACTGAATGGTGGTGGGATGTAGGACAAAATGTGGTATATTATGGCGATCCCGATCTCCGTATGCTTGTACCTGGAAAAGATTATGGTGATACAAACCATTGGACGACTGAGGAGGTGGCATCTATTAGATATGATTCAGAGTTAAACGTCAACGGTCATATGCCATTTGGTGCGGAAACCTATCCGAATGCTTCTGAGAGACAACTTCTTCTTTTTGGCATGCCACTTTATTTTATAGCACTAGTTCTCATTATACTTCTTGTAATCTTCATAGGGTTTATGGTCATCAAGAGAAAAGATGGTAAGGATTCCTAGAAATGTCTTGATTTCCTTTCTGTTCTTCACTTGTGAGGGTATTACTTGAGAAAAATCGCTTAAAAAAAATATCAATCCGAACCATTAAATTTTTTTATAAAAAATAAATTTTTAATGGAAATTATAGCAGATTTTGCCCTCTTTTTATCTATTAAAAATAAATTTTTTACCATTGGATTGAAGAGTAACAAACATGTTTTTATATAATAAAATCTATTATTGTCCCATATTATACTATGTAGCAGTATGGGATGATCAATAATGACACATATGATCACAACAAAAGGGATGTTATCCTTTATTTTAGTTTTATGTATAGTATCAGCAACTCTTCTACCCGTTTCAATTGCGGATAGTAACGTATCGATAACGTTGAAAGGCTTTGATAAAGGACCATCATTTACCAATGTTGTCCCTGTACGGAAAGTAACCTTTGTGAATCTTGATGATCAGGGTATACTGGATGATTATGCATATTTTGCAGCGTTGCCCACTAGTGTCTTTCATGAATCTTCTGAAACCGAAGAAAAACGATTGTTTTCACATCCACTGTTGTTCTATCAGGATGAATATGAGTATACTGTTGATGCTAAACGAACGTTAAATGCTCGTCAAGGAATAAATTACTTCATGGAAGATTGGTTAAGTTACAGTGGTGGCCAACTCGATCAGATGACGCTGATTAATGTTCCCAAAGTAAAAGTTAATCAATGGGCAGCAAAAGACTATGTCAGCATCCAAGGTAACGATCCATTTACTCTAGCCAATTCAATTGCTTTGAATGATTGGAGTTATACCGATGATGCAGTAATTGCGGTCATCGAAGAGAATTATCAAAAACCAGATACTCAACTAAGCGGAAGTATCCACGGTCGTCTAGAATCCTGTCCTATCAAACAATTCGGTTTTGAAAAAGAGCCACCAACGGTAGGAATTGGTTCCACCTATCAAACGTTTAATGTACTCGATGAGAAGTATAAATACATCGCTGCAAAATTAAGTTGGATTGGAGATACATATTACGATATTCAGCTCATTGATGAACAATTAGGAATGGTTGCTTTGGCAATGGGCACTCGTGCAGGTGGAGGACCATTAACTCAAGAAGTGATAGGCGGTACATCTTTTATTCATAATTATGGTCAATGGCGTACTGAGATTACTGCAGTTCCCATGAAAACTGCTCCAAATACCTTTACACCTCTTTCGTTTGATGGGTCCATATTCTCCACGGGTATTTTATCTAGTTTGAGAAAAAATATGATGGATATTGACATTTCACTGTATCCAGGTGATATTATGCCGATTGAGGATCAACCACCGTTTGGATGTAGAAACGTAGATATCACGTTAACCTGGAATAATCCACAGATAAATCTTGGTTTTACAGTTTTAGATCCAATTGGCAATGAGATTGCTTCATCGCTTTCCGACGAAGAATTATTTCTTGGTGAGATCGAAAATGGGAATACTCAAGCAACCGTTCATATAAATCGACTTGGTGAGTGTATAGATGATGATTATTATTCAATTTGTGTTTTTTCTTTGGATGATTTACTCCATTCAGTAGAGTTTAATATTGAATATTCATGGCAGCAGAATTATTCAAAAAACAAAGCAGATGGTCTTGTCTCTGCCAGTAACGGTGCAGTTCTTGCAAGTATGTTAAATGCCCCTTTGTTGTATGTACATCCAGATAAGATCACAGGTGAAACAGTTGATGTCCTTTACAAACTTGGTGTGGAAGATATCTATCTATCTAATCTTGGAGGTCATCTTTCAAACGAAGTTACTAATGAATTGAAAAAAATTGGAAAAATACAGAGAAATTATCTTGATGCAAAGGATATCTATGATGACATCTCTAAGTTATCTGGAAACAACGATGTTATCTTTTCAACGATAGAACCCTGGAACTATTGGCATGCAGTTGATAGGAAACCTGCTGGAATTCATCTAGGATCTCTACATCTCGGCCCTGCTGCATATCTAGCCGCACATCATGGAAGCCCGGTCATAACTGTTGATTATCATCCTAAGCTTTCCCAGGCTGCCACATGGTCTGTGGATTGGTGGATCAAAAATGCTATCGATAGAATACATGGGCCTCCTTCTGCAAACATGGTTCTAACAGCAAAACGTGGTTATGAATTCCTTGAAGAGTATGGTTTTGGCATGATCGAAGAAGGCGGACCTGAAAAACAGAATCGTGAAACGATTATCACAATTGCCGATCAATTTCAGATAGGTGTTCCGTGGGATAGATCATTTTTAGGAGCTGCTTTATCTGGACGATTTTGGGGGTCTCCAGTCGACACTTCCTATGCCATAAGCAGAAGTGTGTTTTATCCTGCGCTTGTTTATGAGAATCCTGCAATGGATGGCGTTACACTCACTCAGGGAAGTTCTTCAAGTACCAGTCAGGGTCTTTTCAGTCGTTTAAAGAAACCTTTTGGTGTAAACCTTGTCATTACAGAGGACATGAAAGATGAACGATTTCAATATCCGATATTACACATGTATAATACGTATTTATATCGATTCAATGAAATAGCAAGTAATCATTGGGACTTTATCTACACACGAGCTGATGGGATCACCCCCTACATAACACCATCTCCTGATGATATTGATGAAGGTGCAGCAATCACAAAACCCGGAAAATATTATCCAGATCTCAGCGAATCTGAGGTTATTCCGTTCTATGCGGAAAAATTAGGTTATGATAATGTGTTTTCAACTAATTTTGAATATGTCACAAAGAATCTTAACAGTGGAGTCCTTCTTTGGATCGTTAACAGTCATGGGTGGCATATGGGTGGCGGCATGCTCAGCTATTGGAATCCAGACACACCATATGTCTTTGAAGAAAACCCTTGGAGGGCTTATGAACCAGTAGCATTAAAACCTGGAAATCTTGGAAAGTATCTACGTTCGTTACCAATTCATTATGAGGAACGGATATATAGCGACGATATGGACCATGAAGATGTAATGTCCAGTCTTGACCCGATTGTTTCCCTACTTTCATTCAACAGAATACCTCAGTTATTTCCAGAAGTATCAAGCACAGAGCATCCTGATGCAGCTGCGATAAATTTCCAACTTGAACGGTTAATGGGATTAACGTCATCGATTAGAATCCTTCTTCTGTTTCCTGAAGCATGGAATGCCAGAGGAATAATCTTTTACCGAAATGTTCTTGAACGACTTAAAAAAAATCTACCGTTGGTGAACTGGTATCAAGGTGATGGAAAGATCACGTCTCATTATGCGACAGGTCATTTTCCAACGATGAAATGGCATAATGGTTATGAGATTGATGATGCTTTGGGAAATCTTCATTCCGTTGCGATAAATTCGATATCTTGCATGCCGTCCAATACGTTTATGCAGTTAAGTTGGATGCGTCATGGTTCATTATATCAGATCATGGATCCATGGACAACAACAGATTGGGCAGGCACCTGGCAACAGATAGTGATAAAACGATTTGGTTTAGGTGATACCGTTGGGGAGGCCTTTGCGCGTGGTATACAGGCGGCAGGTCCATTATATTCAGTTGGTCAATGGTGGTGGGATTCACATCAGAACATCTGTTTATTTGGCAATCCTAATCAACGTGTTTTCGTTCCAGATACTTCTTTCAGTAATAATAATCATTGGACACAATCAGAAATTCGACCTGTGCTATGGGATGGTATTTCAGAGTTGGAGGTTGATGGCCATACTCTTTTTGGTGCAGAAACATATCCTCATGAACGAACAGCTGATGGACAAATCTCAGAGCTTATTTCATTAGCTATCATTGCAGTTGTACTTATTGTAGTAGTGGCATTAATCGTAGTTATGTTAAAACGGAAGAAATAAACCCATTCATTGATCATTTCATAGTATTCATGATTCTTTTTTTGATGGAACTAAGAAGAAGGGAGTACGATGATATGGAAAACATTTCTTTTTAATGTGGACCACCTTGTTCTTTGAGGGCCTTTCATACGAAGGAATAAGAAAAAAAGATTAAAAAATATAAAAGTAATACTTCTTTAGGGTATTCTTGTAAAACGACCAATATCTATTAATACATCATACTGTTAGGTTTTTTTCTAGGGGGCAAGATATGAGTCTTGTAGCTAAACGTCTCACAATACAGAAAAGTGAAATTTTTGACATCAACCGCCGAGTCACTGCCCATGCGACCAGTACCGGATGGAAGGATACACCTCATGCAACCTATCTATATGAACCCGATATCACTGAATTTTACAGTCACTATCAAAAAATGCGAAGTAAATTAGAGGACACCCATCCAATTACCTTCACGGTTCTCATGCTTAAAGTGATAGCTGAAGCGCTTAAATCTTCACCGAAGCTTAATGCAATTCTAAACTATAATTATCGTACCAAGGTTGGTACCCATCATCTTATCAAAGAAATTAGTATCACCGTACCGTATTTATTACCCGATAAACGTATGATACCACCTACGGTTCATGATGCGGGAGAAAAATCACTTCATCAGCTTGCTGAAACACTTCATGACATCAAACGAAGGATTCAAAACACAGATATCGATGCGATGCAATATATCATTGCAAAAGAGGAGATCATGGATCATCTCAAACATTTTGATTTTAGTGCCATTCGTCAGATACTTCATACAAAAATTGGAAAAAACAAACTGCATATAAGTAAACAACGAATAAAGGCATACTTACAGATGCCCGATAAGGATAAAATCACAAGTCATGACATTTTCAATACTAGTGTTATCGTTTCAAATCTTGGTAGCATCTTCCAACATCAACGAGGTGGTATCACTCTTCTTGATCTCATCAGCCCCCAGGTCTTTGCCGTTGCCATCAATGCTATCCAAGATCGAGTTTCTGTATATACAGAATCAGGTAAGCAGAAGATGGGCATCAGAAAGATTTTACCTTTGAGTCTTACCATCGATCATCGTGCTTTAGATGGAGCAGATTTCATCCCTTTTCAAAATCATCTTGACAGTATTTTTTCAAATCCTTCCATCATCGATGAATGGTAAAAAGGAAAATAAATATAAAAACATCGCATTTCAAAGCTGTTGAGATGTTGGCAGACCCACAAGCTTCCATTCGACGATGCCACCTACCATATTATACACCGTTCCATTATAGCCATTCGCGACTAGAATTTCAGCAGAAAATTTGGTTCTATTTGCAGTTCTACAATAAAGGATAATGTCCTGTCCGTCAAAGTATCTAATGAATAACTGAAGTAATATTCCCTCATTCATGATGGCGCCGCCAAGTGTATACGCTTTATATTGATATGGGAACCACCGAGGCCAATCTTCAGGATACGGTGTTTTTATCCGTTCAGTTAGGTATTCCTCGATTCGTCTCACATCAATCAACACTGGTTTGTCCCCCGAGGTTGAATTGAGTTTGTCCCATGCTTCAAAAACGGTGATATTATAGTATCCCTGCTCTCCCTGGAATTGAAGCTTTTTTTCGATAGCTATCTCGTTTGTTGAAGTTGAAACCGCTAGGACTAAAGATGAAAGGAGAACTAGTAAAAGTATCATTATTGTAGAGATCTTTTTCAACATGATTATATCAACCCAATAATTAACACATGTTAATATATGATTTCTCTTTATATAAATTTTTCTTCGACCGATTAATTGGTATCATCCTTCAAAAAAGAGTGATACTTGGCAAAAAAGAACCTCTTTTCAACGATCACGTTTTATAAAAATAATAAAAATCCATAGAAAAAAACAAAAAATCTACACATGAACAGATAAGTTTAGTTAAAACATGTTGGCCAATGAACTTCGAAGAATGCTTTTTTCAACAATGAATAGTTTAATAACTGTCAAATTATTGGGTTTTTATTGTGAGGAAAGATGAAAACAAATACGTTCATTACCGTTTTTACTTGTAGTGTTCTTTTAGTTCTAATAGGCCTATCTGGTTGCACCAATCAACAAATCAATTCAAACGATGACAACTCAGATCAAAACGATCAGCAGCAAGTACCAAAGAATCCAGAGGGATTCTATCAATGGTCAACAATGAGCCAAGGACCATATCATGACAGTATCTCATATGCCACAAGTAATGATCTTCTAAATTGGATTGATTCAGAAATAATACTTGCAGAACACGCTTCAGTTCCAGGTGCATTCTACAAAAAAGGAATCATTCATGTTTATTTCGTAGATGTTTCCACAGATGGTATTGCAGAACAGATCAGCCTCATCAGATCAAAGGATAATGGACAAACATGGCTTGATAAACAACAAGTTACATTCGAAGACATTGATGATAAAATCCCTGTTGATCCAGCACCAATCCTACTTGATGATGAAAGGGTCCGACTCTATTATTTTGACATAAATCAAGAAAGAGACCCAATGAAAGATTCCTCGGAAAACACGATATATTCTGCAATTTCAACAGATGGTGTTCATTTCACACAGGAGGAAGGCATCAGGTTTTCACATGAAAGCATTTATGATCCAATGGTTCTCTATGCAGAAGGAATGTATCGGATGTATATCGGCGACATACATGATAATAAAGTGATTTCTGCAACATCCTCTGATGGATTAACCTTTGTCAAAGAAAACGTTGCCTTCACAAACGGAGCAATCCCTGAAGTATTCTACAAAGATGAAATGTATTATCTATATACTGGAGGGATTGACATTTCAATATCTACGAATGGAATGCAATTCAATCAAACATCTAACACCTTCAAATCACGCCTTGGCTCAATAACTGCAGATCCCTCAGTCATTGAACTCGATGATGGGACGTATATGATGTTTTATAAAACCAAATAGAGAAAAAGAAACTTTTATATCCATATTTCATAACATTTCCGTATGGTGTGCATCAAGAAAGAATTTCCTACAAAACCAAAAGATCACACTTTCACATTTTTTAACTCTATCAATTCATTAATCCCATCGTCAATCATAAAATCAAGATGAAAATAACACTACTGTATACTTTCAACTGATTATTCGTGTAGCATGCTCAACCATACATCTCCTGCAAGAATTCATAACTATCAACATTGTTTAAAACCATTTTTCCCTCCCCATCTAATCGACCTTCTGCAATTAATGACCATTTGGTGATGGTTGGTTCAACGTTTGGTTTTGCATAAATGCGCACCGGTGTTCCTTGATTTACAGAGTTAAATTCATTGTGTACATACGTTCTAAATTTACAATCAGCATTGGTAATAAATATTAAACCAGGAAAAACATCTTTATACTCCTCAGTTAGATTCTTATCAAACACCCATCCACTTCTTACAACATCTGGATCTTTGATTACTATTTCCATATCTTCAAAGATATCATCGATTGCAGGTTGAGCTTCTTCATACGCTGCCTGAGATGTCTTGAATGCAGGTAGATAAATGTGATTCCAATCATTTTGATCATACGGTGCCCCATTACTGCCATCTGAGTAATCAAAACATCTTATTTGATCCCTTTTTGTTCCAAAGATATAACCATAGTTCATAATGCTATAATACTGTTCACAATAGCGCTCATATTCATCTTCGGTTAATTGATTAGGCCATTTATTTTGCCAATCACCAGTTAATATATCAACACCATAGAATGTGAAAGGCATTAGACCCAGAGAATGTCCCAATTCATGTAAAATTCCTTTTGCTAGAAGAACCCGCCGATATTTAGGGGTGAAACCAAATCTTTTCAGTGTTACACGTTGACCAGTATCCACCACAATATGATCGTAATAATTATAAGATCCAGATGAAATAAAACCAGCATTGGCAGCTATAGTACAATACCTAAATATTCCCTTTCGTTCATCAGCAAAATTGTGTTTATAGAAACGGTTATGAAAATGCCCAACGGTATCATCATTGACTTTCATATAGGGCAACAATTCACCTCCACCATTAACAGGACCATCTGGCCAACCATAGTCAATGTATAAATTAATATTATGTTGAGCAAAACGTTCAATCAACATTTGATGAGTTTCTTTATATGATACATGATTCCAATCTAGAAACCCTCTTTTTTCCATACCATCTATCTCTAGATAGATATCCTGATGAAATGGATCTGCAAAATAAGTATACATTTGATATTCTTGCAAGTTACTCAACCCATCCATATCAGGATCCAATTCATCATGATTATCCCACGTTAATGGATCATACCCATATCGCCATTCCCACCAAGATGAAATACCATCTCCATCTGGATCTGCATTTCCATCAGCTATGGTAGGATCAAAATCATATACATTTACTTCCATCCAATATGGTATCATATCATGATCATAATCTGACTGATAAATATTGAACCACACCTCATATTCATCTCCAAGAACATGACCATATCCATCTGCATCTCTCAGATAATCATCTCCGGTCCAATGACCTGTTCTGAAATCATAGATAAGTTCAATTCGCTCCTTTTCCACAGTATCAGTTCTCTTTCCCAATAAACCTGTTTTAATTTTCTCCATGACAAGTATAGTAACTTCAGAAATTTTTTGTTCTTCCTCAATATAAAAGTTAGCTTTACCTTGTTTACCAAAGGTATCCCATTCAGTAAAAGCTCCGGATCCTTCCACTCCTCCAGCTGACCAAATAGTATCCGTACTGTGTTCTTTACCGTCAACGATAACGCTCCAAAAAAAGGTAGGAGGATGTTTCCAATCCGTTCCAAAAGTTAACATAGTATCCATCAACTCACGATTTCGAATTCGTTTGACTTCAACTATAAGCCCCTGATTTAAAAACGGACTTACTCTATCATCAATAACGATTTTTTCAATGGATTCTACTTTTTTCTTCTTTGGATCCTCTGTATAAAAATAGAGGGTAAACATTGCAACCAGCAGAATGGCCACCAGTCCAATTGATCCAATTTTTATATAATATTGTCTTTGAAACTTCATTGAGAATATCCCCCAATTTTTAAGCTTGGATCACCGATCAACGTCCATTGCTGTACCGTTTTCGCATCAATGCAAGACATTGAGCCAGAAGGTGTTTCCCAGTCAATAGGAAAAGTGTCTACATAACTTGTTAATACATTCTTCCAAATGTTTCCAAGTGTCGCTGTTCCATTAACATATTCATTGAAGAATTGAAGTTCCAACCAGTTTGATCCCCCACCGCCGAATTCCATATCCATCCATGACAGATGAGTATTTCCAATGGTTGCTATAGATCCACCAAATGGAGAACTTGTTAATGTCCAACTCCAACATTTATAATGCCAGCTAAATAACAAGAATGGATCTTGGAAAATTCGTAAGGGATGGACATCGAACTGACTGTTAAGACATGCACCACTAACAGTGATTGGTAGTTTGTTTCTGTTTTTTAAAAAAGGAATCAATAGGTTTGATAATAACCCAATGTTTTCTTCACTGACTGGTGGATGGGTAACCCATGATACTGCATTTCCATGGCCTGATAAATAAAGGAAACCACAACCATTGGATATCTCATGGATCAATGATTTTGTTGATAAGCTTCCGTCAGATGCCCAGAGTGTTACCGCTTCAAAATCAGACATGATCTCAATTGCTTTAGCTGTGAGTTCTTCACCTTCGTAGAGATCAAACTCAGGACCGCTGTATCCACCTAATTCTGAATAGGTATCTCCTCCAGCGACAACAAAACGGTTGAACCATTCATCATTTTTTGGTGAAGTTTCATACTCTATGATTTTATCGATCATTATCTTTAATTGAAAACGATTCGAACAAGGAAGTCTACCCAAAGCTATTTCTGGTGTTAAACTAAGATTGTAATCTTGGGCTACATCACCATTCCATTCTCCATAAAGACCATCTTCATTGGTATCCCATGTTTGGAATGCACCTTGATTATCATAAAGATCTGCGTAATACAGATCACTAATGAAATAGGATTTGATATCGAAAAAATCAAATTCATCTGTATTATGAATGTATCTAACAGGGATATCTTTGAAATCTCCGATCAATAGCACAAAAGAGATATCAGATTCATCATACGTCTGTTTTATACAATATTTGATCTTTTCTTGTTGGTCCCTACCAGGAAAGTTATCAAAAATATATTCAGTTGTCGTTAACGTCGTGGTAATATTAAACTCATGTTTATGATCAATTAATGATTGAATAGATATTTGATATTTCTCCGGAGCGATAATCAGTAAATCAAACGTTGCTGAGATTTTTTGATTCTCGTTGGTGTTTTTAGAATAAATTGATGGAAAAGAAAAAAATAAGATTGATGTTAAGATAAACACCAATAACAGAGTATTAATTCTTTTCATTAATTATCTCCTTGATAATTTTTATATATGTAGCTAACCATTTTCTATTCAAAGGTTAACTAGGGTGTAGGATTTCTGAATTCTCTATATGTCACCATTGAAAAGGGTGTGAGACCAATGAAAAAATCAAATAGTGCATTATCAATGCCTTCATCCCAATTATCAGTTCCTTGGTATATGTAAATTCCACCACCAAGCCATCCGATATAGATTCCAATAAACGGATTTTGTTTAATATCATATGATGGTATTCCGGGAAATAATCCTAATGAAAGATAAAATCCAAATGCCCCTCCAACCAATATATTTATATTTGCATAATGTAAATAATGGAAAATAGTAATATTGTATAATAAGTTATATAGTAAACTATCTCTAGAAATATTGAATATGTCTACAATTTTATTTATATCACTAATTGGACGAGGAGTACTTATTTCCCCAATTTGAAAATTTACAACTGCGTCAAAAAGAGAACCATAAATGATCATATGTGGCCCTATAGTTGTTCTTCCAATTTGAATACCAGTATCTCCACTTAAAATACCTCTTGATTTTTTAGAACTCGTTGATTTTAGTTCGTCAATTGCTTCTGTTAAATTTTCCAATGTAAAGTATTCAGGAGTAATTTCATATTTTATAAATAATTTTAACTGATGATCAATCATTTCATGAACATCCAAATTTTTTTGTTTTAATATTTCAACATCATTTTTAAAATTGAGAAAAACCGTCTCATTCATCTTTATTGCCACTTCACATTCATCAATAGTTCTAGCTCCTACAGGGCCAAAAGCAACATGATATTCTTTTTCATCGTTGTTTTCTAATGATGTTTGTTTATCAAAAAGTATTCTCCGTCTCAAAAAGTTACCATATTGGGCCGTTGTCATAGGTAACACTATACTACTTAACAAAAGTAGAATGGCTGCTGCACAACATATTTCCTTTTTTCTATTTCCTTTCATATTATCACCTTAAAAAAATGTATATGGGTGAAAATATATAGTGTATCTAAAGACATTACATAATTTTGATAAAATGGGATATTTTTCTTTAAAAAAGAGAAAAAATTATCCTCTCAGTTTCCTTTTCTGTTTTTCTTGGTATTTCTTTACTCTATGGATTGCTTTTTGTTTCTTTTTTTTCTTTTGTTGGCTCGCTCTTTGTAATTGTTTCTTTTTTTGTTTTTGTTTGATACGATCGAGCTCTTTATCGTAATCATTTTTTTCTTGTTTGGTTTTATGAGAAGAAATGTTTTTTGATTGATTTTCTTTTCGATTTGATTCTTTTCGTGTTTTCTTTGAGTTGGTATGTTTCTTTGTTTTTTCTTTTTTAGGATTGATGAACCATTTTTGTAGGTCAGTTATAATTTTTTTAGAGATTCCTTTTGTTTTTCTTGATTCTTTTTTTGGTGTAAGAAACTGTTTTTTTGATGGAGATGACTGTTTCTTTTTGCGTTGACCGCTTTTCCAAGATAGTATTGCTGATTGATATTCTTGTTTCATCATAGTTATGGTGTGTTTGTATTGTGTATTATCTTGTTTCTTTAAATCTTTTAGATATCTTTGTTCCAGAGGGATAAGCCAGGGTTTATTTGGCTTTGCGTATAGTTTCTTATCTTGTTTATCTTTGAAGAATTTGAAACTGATATAGCCCAAAATAAGAAAAACAGTGAGAGTGAGGGTAATGATGGTTAAAAGAGGTGAAATATAGATTCCTTTAGTTATAACCGTTAGAGTTCCAACGAGGGTTTTTGTTTCATTTCCTGTTGAACGAATGTAGATTCTAATTTCATTAGGTGTTCCTTGATCATAAAGTTTTTCTGGGGTGAGGATTCCTAAATTGACTTGTTTTGTTTCACCGGGATGGATGGTAACGGCTTGTTGATTCATAAGTCCGAGTAATCCGTTTTCCTCTTCGATTTCGAACTTAAAAACATCTCTGTAAAACCCCTCATTAACGATATCAAGTGTAAAATACACCAGTGATTTCAAAGGAGCTTGCTTTGTGCTTTCCTCAAGAGTTCTCATCTTAATGAAATTTGTTGGTGATGCTTTCACTGGAACATACACGTATGAATGTCCTATGACGCCTCCGAGTGTATCGATCCGGGTGACCTTAATTCCAATGATAACGGAATTATCAAGATATGCATCATCTGCCTGAACAGATAAAGTAATATTGTGAATTCGTCCGGTAACTGATTCTTCTATGCTAGATGGAGAGATTTTTGTATGCCATCCTCGGGGATTTCCACGAACGATTTCTGGTTCCAGTTTAAAAGATGTTGGGCCGAGGAATCGTTTAACTGGTTGAGGGAATCCAGGATTAAATGGCCAAATAAGTTCCATTATAATAGTTGGTACATTTTTATTAAGAAGTGTCCAGTCAATAGTACACGAATCAGTGAGTTCAACTTCAATTTTGGTCCAACTTGATATATCAATAGTTTGAATATCGCCAATGACACGGGCATTTATTTGAGCATTCCACCCCTCATTTTCTTCAGAAGAAATAGGTGAAACTAAAGAAAATAAAGTGAAAAGCAGTATGATGAATATAGCAGAAAGGAATTTTAATCTCATTATCCATCCTCTCCTACTTTTTTAAAATTACTTTGATAGTGATTCTTTGGGATCAACTGAATTTTTTTTCTAAATATAAGTATTATACTGCCAAATGATAGTAGAATTGGAAAGATTTCAAATCCTGGTGTGGAGAATCCATAATTTTCAATTCGAAGGAATATTGGATATGGTCCACCTTTGGCGGCATTTTCTCTTAATGGAAAGATCTGAGTGGTAAAATCGATCTGAAATGTTTCAATCTGATCATGCCATCCGAAATCAAAGGGTGTGTATACTGAAAAGATGAATGATTGTTCTTCACCGGGAAGGACATCAAAGAATGGTGGATTGATCGTTGGACTCCATCCAGGTGTGGGGGTAATGAGTTGTGGTGTGATCCTTGCTTTTTTGTTTGCTTCGTTTTTCACTTGTATGTTGAAGTTAACTGATTCTTTGGGGTGAATTGTTCGGGTGGGTTTTTCTGTTATGATGGTTACTGTTGGAACAAAGGAGGGTGTGAACAAGATATCGGCTGTGGTGCTGAATCCATTTATTCGTCCAAATTGTTCACTTGTTGCTTTAATGGTGATTGTATATGGTTGAGCTGGTGCATCTTCATAAGGGGAAAAGATGAGACTTGTTTCAACTTTTATGGGGTTTCCTTTGGATGGAAAATCAACTAGAAGATTTCCTTGGGCAAGAATAATGTCGGCCCAGTCAGGTTGTTTTAACACTTCTAATGTGATTTGTTGTGTTGGGCCAATTGTACTGCCATAAAGAAAAAAATTTTTTACTCGCCAATATTTGCTAAACAATCCTTCTGGAATGTCGGTTTCATATGAAATGATCAATGGAACATTGATTGATTGGTCCACATCTAAATCTTTATTTAATTTTGTAGCATCGTATTCAATTCGTATGTATGAGTTGAAACTGAAACGTTTTGGACTGCTTTCTTCATTGGACAAAGAATTATTACCAGAAGCATTTGAAACTAGAGAAAATGAAATGAAAAGGATTGCTAGAATTAGTATAGATAGCGTTTTTCTTTTATTTCCATCCATATTGTCCTCTTGAAAAACATATAGAGATGAAAATATATAGGGTATCTAAGAACATTACATATTTTTCTTTAAAAAAGAGAAATTTTTTTCTCTGTATACCTGTTATTTATTTTTTTATTTTTGAAACTTTAATTACAATACATGAGATATTATCTTTACTTTGTTTTTCTTTTGCTTTTTTAATGAGATCATTACAGATCCTTTCAGAGTGTGAGTGTTTTTGAAATGAATCGATTATTTCTTTTTCTGAGAGAACATTCCATAATCCATCACTACATAAAAGAATTCTATCATTTGGTACTATTTGAAAAAAACTGCTGAATGCATTAATGGTCTTTGAGGTTCCCATTGAGCGGGTGAGATGATGACGATAGGGGTGAGTTTCGACTTCAGATGCTGTAATCGTTTTATCCCGCAACATAGCTGCCGTGACCGTATGGTCCTCTGTGAGTAGATCTAAAGAGTTGTCTCTAACAAGGTATGCTCTTGAATCGCCGACATTGGCAATATGGAGGGTATTTGGTGTTTGAAATAAAGCTAAGACAAGTGTTGTTCCCATCCCTTTGTATTCTATGTGGTCAACTGATTTTTCAAAGATTATCTCATTTGTCTTACTGATATTTTCTTGAATTATTTGTTTAAGGTATAATTCATCTTGAAGATCGTTTGATTCTGAAGATAACCTGTGATCCATGAGGTCAATGAAATGTTCTACTGCCAATCTACTTGCGATATCCCCTGCGTTATGGCCACCCATGCCATCTGCAAGGATATAGATGTTTTCTTTAATCTCGTAGAAATCTTCATTTAACAAACGATTCAATCCAATGTCTGTACAACCAGCTCCTTGAAGGGTCACTTGATCCATAGGCCATCTCAACCTTTCCAATGGAAACATATTACACTGATTCTTTTTATTTAGTATTTTTTGAAGAACGAAAGCGGAATTTTAATTTCTTTTGATCAAATCAATTTAAGAGACTATAGATAGAATTACCTTATTTTAGGTTCTTATCAATCCCCAATTGTTTGAATTTGAATTTTTTATTTCCAATAGTAATGATATCGTCATCCTTTAACGCCATCTCGTCGTAGATGATTTGTTTATCATTGACGTGGCTACCATTGGTACTTTGATCCTTTAGAATATATTTATTGCCGATCTTTGAAATCTTTGCATGTCGCCGAGAAACAGCAATATCTTGAATGATGATGTCATTGTCATGGTACCTTCCAATTTTTAGCTCAGCCACATCAATTGGATAAATCTCACCTTTGTTTTTCCCTGAGATGACGATAAGTCCATAATCATCCTTATCGAAGAATCTCATGGTCTTTGTGGAATTGACATCATTTGATTTCAGTTCATCCATCATCAGGTTCATTCTGTTTTGATAATTGACAAGGAATTGTTTGTAATTCTTATGATCTGGCGAGGAAATCGGATTGAAAAGGAATCCTCGTTGTGCATCGATTGGGATAAGGTCGACTGTCTTAGCAATTTGTTCATTGATAAGATAATTCCTAAATGAATGAATCCTTTCAATGTTATTATCATATATGATACCAACGTAGTCATAGTTCCATCCGGTAAGGGTAAATAATTGTTTGATGGGGCGACCGAAACGAGGTTTGTTATTGAGATTGACGATTGTTTCAAAAACGTTTCGTATTCCAATATCTAACGTTTTTTGTTCTGGTGAATCTAGATTTGCCTTAATGAAGATCAAAGCAATGGTATTATGTAGCTTAGTTGGATCTATGAGATATTGCGGAAACGGATTAAGAATAATTTGTTCTTCTGGTTTCTCTTCAGAGGATAGTTTTTTAAACCGTTTTTCAACGGTTTTCTTTGAATCCTTTAAATCAAACTCCTTTTCAGCTAACTTTGCAACATCATCAATTGATAATCCTTCGTTAATCTTAGAGATTATGAACAGATCAAGGGGAGTGATATTGTTTTTAACAAGTCGGAAATAATTTGATTCCGTGGTGTCATAATGGTCGGTACTTTCGTTCATACAATCAACACTAATTTCACGTTATATATGAATTTCCATTGCAGGAATTATTTTTCTCTTTTTTAGAGAAAAACCTTTTATATTTGATTCCAAAGGTTTTCCAGCTCATCTCGAACAACGGTCAGCACGATTGGGATGATCTCGTGGAACCCATCATCGGTTAAACAGTACCGTTTTCTTCTTCTTTTACCTGCTCCTGTACCGGGTAGTAACTTTGTTGTTGTTATCAATGGAGGATTTGTTGTATCTTCAAGGATCATGAGCGCATCGTATATCTCTTTTTTTCGAACGTTTTTTTCTTTCGTAAAATACTCTGGAAAAAACGTTCCGATATATGAGTGAATGGCCTCTTCGATAACATTAGCAGATGTTCGTTCAGGCCCATGTCTAAAGAATCGCTTATCATTTTTAATGATGTGAAGAAAAACTTCTTGATTGACGATAAGCACTCTTGATA
Source organism: uncultured Thermoplasmatales archaeon (assembly GCA_964406955.1). GTDB lineage: Archaea > Thermoplasmatota > E2 > DHVEG-1 > DHVEG-1 > EX4572-165. The sequence goes on from CAYOTP010000009.1 coordinate 21,578, forward strand.
GAGACGTTCTATGTGTAAGAAATGGTTTTCTATAAAGTTTACAAATCTCTTCAAAAAGCTCTTTTCTATTCTCCAACGGTTGTTTTTTGATATAGTTAACAATCAATGGATGATGATCGCGTTGTGCATCCAACGTGAGTGCTTTTTTTAAAGTGTGAATGTCATTTGGACAATCTCTAAGATGACTAAGTAAAGAATCAAAGGTGTATGATTCATTATGTAAAAGTTCTTCAATTATGTAGGAGGTTTGCTTGATCATGATTTCTTCATTTTCCTTTTTTTCTTCATTTTTGTATACGTCACATCCTTTTTTAGATATTTCCTTTTTTTAGTTACAAACTGAATGAACTGTGTTCTAATGGAAATATATTTTCTACAATAAATTTTTTTACGAAAAGTTATTAAACCATTATAGTGTTACAATATATCACAGTTAAGGAGGATTGTGCGCATCAATTGGGGGAAGAAATCTTTTGAATTTGAAAAATCCTGAAGAATATAAAGAACTCTCTGAAATAGAATCTAAAATAGATCAATATGAACAAGCAAGTAAGTATCTAAGGGATGTGGGAAAACAATTACAAAAGATTGAAACTTATGGATTCGAAAAGGAAAAAATTGAAATCAAAAATAAATTACATAATTTAGATTCACAAGAGGTCGTCAAGCAACAGATGAATGATTTGCAAGGTAAGATTCATCAATATCATATTGAAAAGGATTTACTCCAAAAGGAATTTGATGAATTACCTGAAGATATCATAGACAAAGACAAACGAAATGAAATTAGAGGGTTACTCTCTTCACCAAGAACCATACAGCAAGCAAAAAATTGTTTAAGTAATATTCAAAGTTATATCGATAAACGGGATCGACTCTGTTTTCCACATGATCTCACACAATATACCGATGAGTACCTCATTGGAACTGGAGGATTCTCACGAGTATACAAAGCAATTAATGTTGAAGAAAGTAGAATTGTTGCAGTAAAGATACCCATCAAAAAAGATGCAAGTATCGGAAAATCTTTTCTCCGGGAGCTAAACAATTGGATTTCATTGAAACATCATAACATCGTAAAGATATACCATTACAATATTCTTCCAGTTCCATATATTGAGATGGAATGGTGTGATTCTTGTTTGAACAACATTGAAAAACCTATTCAGTTAAACTTAGCACTTTATTACATCCATGGGGTTGCAGAAGGACTGCAATATGCTCATCAAAAAAATATCGCCCATTTCGATTTGAAACCACAAAACATACTTCTAAAAAACGATATACCAAAGATCACCGACTGGGGGCTAAGTAGATTACTTACGATGCAGGGAACCACTACCATTGGAATATCTCTTCCCTTTGCAGCACCGGAGCAATTTTCAACTAGATATGGAAAAAAGGATTCAAGGACAGACATTTGGCAACTTGGAATATTATTCTATCACTTATTAACAAATGATATACCATTTTCAGGATCTGATTTTGCAGAGTATGGAAAAAACGTTACTACAAAAAACATTAAGAAAATGCTCTCAGAAGACGAATCAATTCAAGATGTAGCACATATCTTAAAGAAATGTCTTGCTAAACGGAAGAATAACCGATATAGAACTGTGGAAGCCTTTCTCAAAGATATTGAAGAACTTATGTAAAAATGATGTGATGAAAAGGTTTGATAAACCATGAATGGAAACAATCATTATCTTGGTCAAATAAAAAAAAGAATATCGAATTGTAAAAAAAGATTGGATGCATTAAATGATCAAGGGTATACGTTTTCCAAAGAAATATATGATGATCTGACATCAATTGAAACTAAGATCAAACGATTAGCATTTCCTTATAGAATGTGGAGTAAAAAACGTCCTATGTTTGTAGGGATCATTGGTGTTCTTGTGATTATATTCGCTCTTATTATGATTCCTGAAATTATTCCTCAGGATGATGGGGATTCTGATGATAAAGCGGATGTTAATGAAATAATTCTTACTATCACTGTTGATGATTTAGAAGATGGGATGAACATTTCAAGTAATCAGACTATCAATGGAATAGCAAGTCATTCAGAAAATGGTAGTATCAGGGTAGAAGTAAAGATCAATGATGGGGAGTGGGAAATTGCAAATGGAACAACTGAATGGAGTTATGAATTAAATATAGATAATTTGGAAGATGGAAACTATACTCTTTACTTCAAATGTGTTAGTGATGACATTGAATCTGAAATAATCAATAGAACCGTAATAATTCAAACAGATAATAATAGTCTTAGGACAAAACCAACAGTTGAAATTATTCAACCGAGTTTTGGTGAAACGGTATATGGTATATTCAACATCAATGGTGATGCCACTGCGGGAACTGGTGAGATCCAGGGAGTTGAAATACGAATTGATAACAGTTCATGGAAAAATGCAAATGGAACAACCCGGTGGCAATACAATTTTAATCCGAACAATATGGAACGTGGTAAGTATACTATTGAAGTGAGAAGTTTTGATAATGAGAGTTATTCTGATATTGTTTCAATTGATATTGATATTAGACCGATAGATATCCCTCAAATAAATAATACGTTTGGTCTTTTCATACCTTCGAAAAATCAATTATTTCTGCCAGGTCGTACATATATATATGAGGGATTATATCGTCAGAAATTTAAAAATACAAATTTAAAGGAATTTAATTCAGTTTATACAACTCTGAAACTTGAATATAAACCTTCTTGGTTAAGTGTTTCACTTTCTGAAGAAAAATTGGTTACCTCGCCGAATAACAAAACTTATACTTTTTTTATTTATATCCAGATAGACGATAATGCACCTATGGATACTGAGGATACAATAACAATAAGTTTTAACTACCAAAATTATTTAATATATCATCTTTTTGAAGTAATTCCCAAATTGGATTCATATCCAAGATTGGTTAGAATCCTAAAACCCCATATTCCCGTAGATATATTTATCTCCACAGGTATATGGTAATATATCAGAATATGTTTCTATCTATTGAATAGGGATTGATATATACACTACACTATTCATCTTTTTTTATATAAACAATGAAAGCGAATAGCTTAAAACCTTGATCAAAGCTGCCTTTTTGCTTAAAGGTCTGGTTTTTCGTAAAGGTCTTTCACATTATTTTTCCGAGCACGATTGATAAGAACTTTTTTTCCAAGGAAAAGATACAGTCTCTTAGGAAATATTGGCTTTGTTACTAATTTTTTCGCTTCATCTGGAATGCATCCTTTTTCATCAAGTCCAATAATCGTTTCATCTAACGTTTTTACCAGTCGTGATGATCGTTTCTTTATTTTTTCAATTGGACGTCCTTGTACTATTGGTCCGGCACCAAACGTTAATCCTCCTAGGAAACTAGCATTCAATTCTTTTGAGAACTGTTTGCACATTTCAACGGCGACAAAAGAATGAACTGGCTCAGGAAAACCAGAGTTCACCATTGAAAACACCTTTTGATCTTGATTTACCCCCATATCATTTTTTGATTTGCAAAGAGAAGAAAGGACTTTCACCATAGGTCCTGGAATGCCATCAACATACAATGGAAATGATAAACCAATGATCTCAACATCTCTTATTCTTTCTTTTAATTCCTTAAGATCTTGTGGTGAACCAAACACGTTATGAGAAAAGATCAAATCAGTTTTCCAGCCACGTTGATGAAGTCCGGTAAGTACATAGTCTGCCAGTGAATGTGATGTTGATCTTTCCAACCGGGGGCTACCAATGAGTATCAAAATAGATTTTTTCATATGTTAACTACTCCTTTCAATGTGGGAAAGACAATTGCATAGTTTTTTTTCCCATTCATCGTTTTCACTTATCACACAAACTGATGTTGTTGGCGGACAGAAATTCAATGCGTTACGATGCACCAATCGGTGGAAGATCCTAGTTGAGCGTTCATCTTGTTTTTCTAAAACACCAACGGCGAGGATACTTGGATAGGTCTTGTAACGTAAAGGATGATGGGTTTCCCCATGATATTTTCTAAAAAAAGGAAGGGCTAATGGGATTAATCTATCAATTGCACATTTCATTACACTATCATATCCTCCAAAACGAATCCTTGATACCAAGATAACAATATCTGATTTATGGTAGATGCTTGTTGTTTTTCTGCCGTCATCATCGATAATGCATGTGCCTGGTGTAAGTATCCAACAATTTAAACAACCCTTACAAGGAGCAATCGTTAATGATGAAAGATTTATTTGTTCAACCGTATGTTTCTGGGTATTTAGTTGCCCTTTGATGACATTTTCCAGTTTAGTTAGAAACATATCATCAGAATCTCCCCCTTGAAAAAGGGTTATTTTCGCACACATTGAAATGAGTAACTAAGGATAACTCAAATAATTTTTCTAAAATTCTTGTTTTATTCCCCTAAAGAGTACACAGTCTAGACGTTGAAGATAAAGTTTTGAAATGGACAGGTGAAGCGGGTAATTTCAATATGCAGTGGATCAGACCAGTTGCTTTCCGCCCCGTAGATATCTTTAGCTTTCACTTGTATCTGATAGCTTCCCGGTCTTTCATAGCTATGTGTGATCAATCCAGCATAGGATTCATGATTATGGATCCAATATGTTTGTGTGCCATCACCAAAATCCCATTGGTAGTATAATTGATTTGCATCGTTATCAGGATCAGTGGTATTTGTTTGGAACATATATGCTGTCTCAATCGTTCCAGATGTGGGGCCAATTGGAGTAATTGGTTTATCAGGTGGAAGATTATTCTCTGGTTCAAAGAGAGCTGGAAGATAATAGGAATGGGCCTCTTTTTTGAATTCTTCACTGAGGTTCAGTTCTATACGTTGATTGAAATCATGGAAATGATACAAGTTCAGGATGTGATCGTTGGGATCAAAGATCCATGAATATTGGGTGAATAGATGAACTGAACTTAACAGAGATTCAAAATAAGGAACAGATACCTCCATATTTTCTTGTAGTGAATCAGTGAGTGATTGATATCGCCAGCAGGGATAATTACCTAGCTCTGGAATACTTTGAAGGAAATTGGTACAGATATGATAATCCCCTTGAATTTTTATGATATCGTCACCTTCGATGATTGCTGCATCACCAAAACGGTCAACGAAAAAAAGTTGTCCATACGCAAGAATATAATTCAGGAAGAACAGATTATGGGATTCGATGAACGCTACGACTTCTTCCACTGTTGAATATTGTTGCAAGAGATAATCCACAGGATTTTTAAATAATGGAGGTTTGAATAGTTCAAATGAAGCAAGATTGAATGGGGTGACAAAACTTTCAAAGCATAATCCTTTTTCATTCATCCCTCCAGCTAAAACCTTATAGTTGCTATTGAATAGATGGGGAAATGGGATTTCAAAGAACAATCGGGCATAACGTCCCTCATCTGCTGGATACACATGAATATAAGTATCTGGACTCCACCAATCCTTATTATGGGCAACGAGCACATCATCCCTGGATCTAAGCATGAACCCTGAACAAGCCTGGATCGTACTGGAAGAAAGAAGTAAAAAGATAAAGAATATAGACAGTATCATATAACCGGAAAGATTTCTTTTCATGTTCATCAATCACATAAATCGATAGGTGATCATGGTATAATACACGTAATACGATTTAAATTTATCTTATATTATTAAATTTATCTTTTTCAGTTGAATAAAGAAACCGTTCTTTTTTTATTTCTTTTCATTGGTCAACTAAAGAAAATATCAATCTGTCCCAGAATAGATGATGAAAAATTAAAAAGAATAAAAAAACTCCCCAATCGCTTGGATGGAGACTGGGGAATAAATATGGATGCTTAACAATTTTAACCCATTTGCAACGTTGGATCTCCCAATAGGATCTGTTGCTGAACCGATTTAGTTTCAATGATATCAAGATCGGGGCCAAACTCATCGATATAGCTATTGAGGGTTTGGGTAAATGCCTCTCCAAGTATTGTTTCCCCCTCTACACTGTATTGTCTGAAGAACTCAGGCCAGATCCATCCGCCCAATCCTTCTGTACCATATCGTCCAATGTATCCATAAGCTAGAGATGATGGTCCAACTGTTGCAATGGTTCCTCCCCCTTCAAGTCTTGTCATCCACCAGCCAAGGCTTTCAAAGGTAGCAGTTCCATAAAAGAATGTATATATTCCCCCAGTAAGAAGATTCATGAGGCTAACATCTATTTTTACGGGTGAACAACCACTAAGGATCATTATGGGAAGTTTTTCGGCATTAGTCCAATCGTTTAATGGAAAACTTGGTATCAGCGATCCGCTACGACCAATATCCATAGTCATCAATCCTACGATATCTCCATTATGTCGGCCACCAGGTATTCCAGGATAATGATCTGCCCAGACCATTGGACTTGCATGACCTGCGATGAATACAAAGCCAGCACCTGTGGAAAGATGATCCAAAACCATATCAACACCCCAATTTGGATTTGTTTCACTACCATGTAATGTTCCTATTGAGGACCATAGTTTAATTTTTTCAAAGGAATCAGGCATGTAATCCAACGCTTTTTGATTTGCCCATTCTCCTTCAAAGTATACATTGGATTCTCTTTCAACAGGTCCAAAAATTGTTTCACCTGTTTCATCTTCAATCCATACAGTTATAGTTGTGTTTGCACCTTCGGTTATCTGATTCTGAGGATTGTATGATTTACCCATAATGTGCATTATTTTATCTTCATATATGATCGGAGTCCATCGTTCGCCAATGTATGCTCCTGGTGCGTAGGTGATATTCACATCATTATCTCCAAGAATGTTTCCTTCTGATGGGGTGGTAATCTCTGCAACAGGGGGATGAGGATAATTAAGACCGGTGGTTAAATGATCTTCCTCTGAAAATGTGACAACGGATTCTTGAGAATGATCAACGGTTACAGTAACAATGTTTTGGGGTCCTGTTTCCATTTTATTATTGGTACTTTCAGCAAAGATCGTGAATTCACCCTGTAAACCTTCAGTATCCCATTGGATATCTAGCATGGGTTGATCTTGGAAATCATCACCTGAGATCACATACATTTTTTCAAACCAGTCTTTATTGTCATTGTTCTCATATTGGATTATTTTATCCACCATGATTTTCGCTTCACTTGCCCTTCGACATGCAAGTCGCCCAAAGTTAATGTTTGGCTTTAGATCCATCTCATCGATTTTATGGCCATCTCTACCATACCATTCACCGAATTTATCGTTGTTATTTGTGTCCCAGCATGAAAACTCATATTCACTTGTATCTTCATTATATCGATAGAAATCAGCATAATAGAGATCACTGACATAGCCAGGTTCCCCGCCACAATCCAAATGTACGTATCGAGTTGGAATTTGTAAATCAGGTCTATTGAAACCAAAGAAACCACGGTGACCTCCGACAAGCATCACATATTGAACACCGGTTTCCTCATATGAATCCATAATGAATAATTTAATTTTCTCGGCTAGATCCCTGCCTTGATTATCGATATCATCCACGTTGACAAGATTGGTTCTAATCCCTCTGTTTTCCTTATGGTCGACAAGTCTATCAAGTTCATCAAGGTATGCTGAAGCAGAGATGATTAAGAAATCATATGTGGACTCCAATGAACCTATAGCATTTGAATCGTCATAGCTTACGTCAACATCGATGGTTGAAACATATTTTACTGTGTCTTTTTCGTGAGAATATCGTACGGGATAGGTGTTGACCGTAACAAATATTGTTTGTTCATTATCCTTGTTAAGCCCAACTCCTATTGAGTAATCAAACCAGTTATCTGGATAATACCCTGAATAATCATATCCTGAGAATATGATGTTATTATTGAGATATTCTTCTTCCATTCGTGGTGTGATCGTATACGGTTGTGGTGCCGGCGTTGGTTTCAGTGGTTGTTCAACAGTTTCCGTTTCAATTTCGGAGTGGCTGATGGTTACCCCATTGATTATTGTTCCCATGGGGAACTCATATACCAATTTTTTAACTGGTAATAATGGTTTACCTATCGATCCAATTGTTGAGGATTCAACATTGTTAATTTCAATGGATGTAAACTCTTGGTCTCTAATGAGTTGTGGTCTGGAAAAATTTATTTTTTCATTTAATACTTCGAATTGATCTAAATGATCTGATTTTCCATCATCTGCGTGAAGTATAGCACCAGCTGATGTTACAATAAATAGCATTGCAACGAGTGCTACTGAAAATTTTTTTGATTTCATATGCTTATACACTCTCCATTTTTTTTAAAAAAAAGGTACCGCCCTGTGTTTTATCTTGTTTGTTTCTATTGGAAATGGTAGCCATTGTGATTTTTTGCCCCTATGTTTACCTCTTTACTTTATTATATCAAGCTTTTCCTATTTATGTATTTTTATCATTTAACAGTAATTTAAGAAGGATGAAATGTCAGAAAATAGTGGAAATCTTTTATTTTTCATGACAATTATTTTAAGTAATTATAAAATTTTTTGTTCACATTTTTTTTGGATAGGTATATAAACGGTGTGTCAAACGCTGCAACAATGATTTTTAGTATCATTGATGTGATAAATATCTGTAAAATGACATCCCAAGTGAACACACCAGCAAATGCTATTACTGAAAAAATGGTATTATCAATAAGTTGACTAGATGCTGTTGAAACGTTATTTCTTAACCATAAATATTTTCCCCCATGTCTTTTTTTAAGGTTTGCAAATACCCATATGTCATAGGTTTGTGAGATAAGGTAAGCACTGAGACTAGCTACTGCTATTCGGGGCATGAATGAAAATATTACTCTGATATGTTCACCGAGTAGATCTGATTCATGGGGCACAAAATAAAGAGTTATCTGCATCAGAACCGTCATAGTGATCAAAGCAAAAAAACCAACCCATACTGCTTTTTTTGCATCTTTCTTAGAATGGTTCTCATTGAGGATGTCTGTCACTAAAAATAAGGATGCATACATCACATTACCAAGAGCAGTTACCAATCCAAAGATCTCAATAGTTTTCATCACTTGGATGTTTGCAAGGATCACAGCAATAACGACCCAAATGTACAAACCGGTCTTTCCGAACATCCGATACGCAAACAAGACCATAAAAAAGCTAAGGGCAAGAAATCCAAACCATAACACTTCATTAATCATTCAAAAAAAGCAAACGTTTAATAGACTTATAATTTTTCCATATCCTATGGGTTTTTTGAACTTTCAGATTATTTCAGAAGATGAACACGCAAGGGCCGGACTATTGGAACTGAAACATGGAAGAATAAATACTCCTGCATTAATGCCGGTTGCAACAAAAGCAACCGTTAAATCACTTTCACCTGAAGATCTTAACCAGTTAGGTACCCAACTTCTTATCTGCAATACGTATCATTTGATGTTACAACCAAATCCAGAAGTCATTGAAAAGATAGGTGGTCTTCATAAGTTCATGAACTGGAAGAAACCAATAGTTACCGATAGTGGCGGATTTCAAGCATTTTCTTTAGGCTTGGGAAAGGAACATGCGGTTGGGAAAATGTTTTTTCCAGGTGAAAACTATAAAGCTGGCAAACAACAGGCTAGATCTATAGCAAAAATAAATGATAAAGGTATCAGATTTCGATCGATCTATGATAATTCACGTCAATTTTTAACCCCTGAAAAATCCATAAAGGTTCAAGAGAAGCTTGGAGCTGATATGATCCTAGTCTTAGATGAATGTACTTCCCCTCTGTCAAGTAAAGAGTACACCTCTGAAAGCCTAAAACGGACTCATAAGTGGGCAAAGAGTTGTTTAGATGTCCATTCGACAGATCAAGCAATTTCAGGTATCATCCAGGGAGGACATTGGGAAGATCTGAGAAAGAAAAGCGCTAAATATATCACTTCTTTGAATTTTGATAGTTATGCCATTGGTGGATCACTGGGAAAATCAAAACAAGATATGTATAACATCATCGAATGGGTGATCCCTTATCTGTCGGAGGAAAAACCCCGTCATCTCTTGGGAATAGGAGTTGTCGAAGATATCTTTGAAAGCGTTGAACGAGGAATCGATCTCTTTGATTGTGTGTCACCTACAAGAATAGCAAGAAGCGGATATGCACATATACGACCTCCCTTAGGCACTAAAAAAAATAAGTATCGTTTGAAGTTGTTTTCCATTAGGAATTCAATGGATGATCAACCACTTGATCCCAACTGTTCATGTAACGTATGTAAGAATTATTCACGAGCATACATATATCATCTGTTGAAGACCGAAGAACTTTTTGGATATACTCTCATGAGTTTTCATAACGTTTATTTCATGCTAGAATTGATGAAGGAGATACGGGAAGCAATTGATGAAAACCGATTTCAAGATTTAAAGAAAGAATGGATGGATCAAAAAGTATAGTATTGTTTACATCCTATGATTTTTTGATAGAAATATTTTCTATCCAATTGGTGACATGTTCTGAAAAATCATTATGAGCTCGATTGAAGTCTTTACTTGAGAGTATCGTATTATCATTTAGTTTTTCTTTGAGTTTTTTAAGAGTGTGTCCAGCCGCTCCTTCATGAGTGCAGAAAAGTATGACTTCTTTTCCGTTAATATCATTTTCTGAAAGAAATGTTCGTAAGGGTGAAGCATACGATAGAGCCCAAACTGGTGATCCCAAAGCGATGAGGTCGTATTTTTCTTCGTCAAACGAATATGGCTTTAAAGGTGGCTTAGTTTTCATGATGACTTGTCTGCCACCCCAAAAATATTTGCTGCGTTTCCCGCTATCAATTTCTTTTTCTGGTTTAAGTTCTAAAAGATCTGCGGATAGATACTTAGAAAGTTTTACAGCAACGGTTCTTGTATTTCCCTCTAAAGAATAGTAGATAACCACTGCATTCATAAAAAAAACAAATAGCTTTCAATACTGTTTAAGTTTTTTCATCTCATCGCTTCTTTGATACCTATGATATCATTTTTTTTATCCCTTTGACAAACATAGTAAAGATGATAAACCCTTTTTGAATCCTTATTTTTTGATAATTCAAGAAATAGTCAGCGAAATGGAAAAATATTTCTCTATTTATCTTGGAGGAAGTCTACACGATGAAAAAAATACAGACAATGGTCATCCTTATCATATTACTTTTTGTTTCCATTCTTTCCAGTGGTTATGTTGAGGGTTCAGAAACTAAAGAAACAAAAATACTTTACAGTACTGATTCTGAAAAACTTGATGAATATAAGCAATTCGAAGAGATATTCCAGTATAGATTTGATACATTTACATATGAGATGATTGATCATTCAGATCATAATCCTTTTGATTTTGTCGATGAGACCATTTTTCTATCACCTATGGAAAACTATCAACATAATCCGTTTGGACTCACAGAACTACATACCCGGCTCACTCCAACGATTGTTTCCATCACCCATGCTAGAGAACAACTCCGCGATTTTTTAGATCCATATTCTCAACGTGATATCCTTGCGATACAGGGAAAAAAGGTCACCATTGAAGATACATTGCTCATAACACTGGTACAATCACAAGTGAAAAACATTGACACTATCGACAAGATCACTGATGATAATGTCACTTTAACGATACTAGAAGAGCATTCAGTCATTGTGTTGATCGGAAGTGAAAAGAGAAATAACTACACAAAGGAAATTTTTTCATTTCACGATGTCCTAATTTCTTCTTATCTTCATGCAGCTCCTTTCATGATTATGCTCGGTCATGACAACTCACTAGATAAAGAAATCATTGTTATTTTCACCACTGCAGAACTATACAACCTGGAAAACAAAGCAGCGGAGCGATCCCCTCTGTCAGGAATCATCGATAAAAAATATATTCCAATGGCTGCGACGATAACAAGTGTCGTCGCATTGTATCTATGGAATATCTTTGGAAACAGTATTGTTGAATTTTTCTTTGATTTCACATCAGAAAAGGTTCAGGACCGTCAAAAGGAAAAAAAGAAAAAGAAAAAAGAAACAATAAGAGAGACTCAAGGGAAACATGGTTATGGAAAACAACTGGCGAGTATCATTTTAGCAGTCCTTGTTTTTTCAACTGCATTGAGTTGGACCTGGTCATCTCAGCTATCTGAGTTCTTCAATCTTTTCATCATAAATCTTCTCATCATCAGTATTATTTTTTCTATAAGAGAACTTCTTCGAATTCATATATCAAAGAAGAATAACATGAAAACGGTTCATGTCTTCTGGCCCTTTGGATCTCTTCTGACCATAGGAAGCACGGTTCTTGGAAATACCTTTTCACTGGCATCATATAACTATTATGAAAATAAGGCGGACATGAAAAAGTACGGACGGATGTATTTTTTTATATTTCTCTCACTTTATCTCATCTCAGTGGTAACATTCATCCTAAATTTTCTTTTTCCATCTGTTTTCTTTCAAATGGTATTTGTGTTTACCATTATGAGTGTCTTCATCGATATGACACCGATAGATCCTATGGATGGATATGAAGTGAGAATATGGAATTTCAAAGTTTGGATAGTCCTTTACATTCTCGTTGCCATATCATATTTGATAATGAACTTCCAATTCTTCATATGAGAAAACATAACTGTAAAATGGTCTATTTTGTATTCGATTGAGTTAATTGACGAATCGAACCAATCTACCATCAATGTGTAGTTGGTGAAAATCAAATTCATCTAGTATCCACTCAAATGTCTCCTTTTGATAGATGAACACATGAGTTGGATCCTTTCTATAATACCAATCAGCGAAGAATATATCTGAGTTGTAGATATGGGTCATACAATACAAGACTGCCTTTGGTTTCAATAGTTTTTTAAGTAATCCAAACTCTTTTTTCGGATCGTGGAAATGTTCGATAGTTTCACAGCAAACGATATAATCATACCTTTTTTTTAATAAATCCGGATTGTTATGAAAAAACGGATCGTATTGATGGATGGTATACTCTTTATCCTTCAGTATTTTTGATATCACCGGGCCGGTCCCAGCACCAAAATCCAGGCCGATATCTGTAGAGGAACGCTCTTTTAGAACAGCTGTTGTGATGGGGGAAACGAATTGCTGATATCTTTCATCGTTGACATCATTGTTATGTTGTTCATATCGATGTTTTTCTTCAGCAGGGGATGGATAAAATAATTTTGGTCTAAAAATGCCTTGACAGTTCTTACAACGGAAAAAATCTTCATTATGAAATGGTTCACCGGTATCGTTACAGAGCGGACAGAGTTTATTTACTTCTTCTTTCATATGTATCCACATATCTTTATTGAGTCTTCAATCATATTTTCCATTTTCTTAAAACCCTTTGTTCAATATTTTTCAAGGAATCATTAGAACAGAGATCTAGATGTATCGGAGTTAACGAGATGGCGTTTTCATATAATGCGTTCACATCAGTATCACGGTTCAAGTCGTTATTTTCAAGATAAGATGGCAGTAGATGATAACCATCATCTTTTTTTGAAAATAATCTTTCATATGATTTTTTAGATGGTCTGGTGATTTTAATTTCTGATGTTATCGTTGCATCAAAGGGACTGTTCACTGAGAACAAATCCACTTCATCCTCAAATGATCCTTCTAAAATGATACATGCTAATTTTTTTGTTATCTGTGCTGCATGATCAAACAGAGAACAATTCTTTTCATCAAAGAGATCAAGGGTTTTTTTCATGATCTTAGGTATCATTAACGATGAAGCCAGTGCTTGTACTCCGGCTATTGATGCTTCCATTGCTGCACCGATGGTCCCAGAACTTAGTATTCGTGCATGTCCCACGTTCACACCCTGATTTATAGAAAAGTAGCGAGAAAACCACCGGTTTCATCCGGTGGATGAATCGCTT
>CAYOTP010000010.1:0-34627 GCA_964406955.1 uncultured Thermoplasmatales archaeon
ATGATTGAAGAACAGTTTCATGAGAAGTTTATCCAAAAATTTAGTAGCATTCTTGACGACGTGATAGGATTAAAAAAAGATAAAGTCTAGCAAATAAAAAAACAAAACAATAAACTTTCGTGAGAAATTATTTTTTTACTTTTTCTAATGAAAGACCCGATGTAGATCCGATCTCGATTAACGAATCAAACACTTTTTTTTGCAAAGACACAACATCTTTTTGTTTTTGTTCAGCTACAAACTCTTTTTCACCTGCAACAAAGACATGTTGATGTGGATCAGCGGGAGTCAATCCATGTAAGAGCTCAGTAATTGTCTCTACTTGATCTTCAAGTGTTGATAATCCACAAAAGGCATCTGGATGAATGACACCAAAGAAATGACAGACTCCTGAAGGATGATTAGCTTTACCGTATACGTCAGGACCCATGGCACCATTGGAGAGTCCACCAGTTAATAGATCCACCATTACAGATAATCCATACCCTTTATGACCACCGGTCTTTTCTTCACTTCCACCCAGAGGTAACAATCCACCACCTTTCCGGTGTAGCACATTTTCAAGTACGGTGTGTGCATTTCTAGTTGGCTGACCATGTTCATCGGTGGCCCATACCAAGGGTATTTTTTTGTTGTCCCGAGCATAAACTTCTAATTTACCGCGAGGTACTGTTGATGTGGCCATGTCAAGTAAGAACGGATTCTTTCTTCCAGGAAAACCAATGGAGATGGGATTTGTCCCAATCACTGCGTTCTTTGCAAAGGTTGGTACAACCAATGGTGCAGAGTTTGTTGTGGAAAAACCAATCATTTTTTCATTGACTGCCATCAATGAATAGAACCCAGCGATACCATAATGATTTGAATTGCGTATGCTTGCAAAGCATAGGAAATTTTTTTTTGCTTTTGCAATACAATGTTTCATCGTATCATACGCAACAACTGCGCCCATGCTACCATGACCGTCAACGAGTAAGGAAACCGGAGTCTCTTTGATGATTTCACTGGTTGCATCGGGATCAATGATGCCTTTTTCTATTGAAGTAAGATATCGTTTCAATCGAGCAACACCATGTGAGTTAATCGCTCTTTTGTCGGCAGAAACAAGAACTTGAGATGTGATTGCTGCATCGTTATTGTTTAAACCTGCTTGGATGAGAATTTCTTTTGTGAACTGATAGAGTTCATCAGTTTTCACATAAATTGTTGATTCCATGATCATTCACTTAATCTAATTTTTATTAAAATTGAATGGAGTATTATCATAAAAATAGTTATGCTAAAAATGAGTGTCTATTCAAAGGAAAAAGAAATTTTTAAGGTTTCATTCTAAATTATTTTGATCTATGCATGACCCTGCTCTTTTCATTTGATACTGAAGTTCATCTTTTTGTTTATCGATAAAATTTTCCCAGGATTTACAGATTTGGTCAAGATACGGGGATTTTTGTTTTTCATCTCTCCATTGATCCACAAGGTCCTCTGTCTGATTGATGATTTCTTTCCAGCGTTGCAATTGTTCTTCTTCCATATTTCCAAAACCCCCATGAATTACGTTAGTTGATAATGCATAGGACCTCTAAAAATTTAAACTTTTTGTTTTTTAATGTAGTTTTATGATTCTATTTCTATGAAAACTTAAATTATGGTGTAGGATGAGATTGTTTTTTTGGTAAAAATGAGAGAATGGGGAAGGGTGGATGGGATGGTGAGGAAAGATGGATAAAAAAATATTTTGTTCCCCATTCTTCAAAAACAATATTGGAATTACTATTATTTAAAGGTTATTATATAATTTACGTTTTTTTCCTTTTATTAATCTATTTTTCCTTAGATCATCTCAAAAAGGTAATAAAAAAATCAATCAAAATATCGGTAAAAACATCTCAGCGATAGTCAACAAAAATGACAAAATGTCACTATCTTTTTAAATAACAAAACAAGACAAAAAAGATACAGATCAATTATGAAACGGCAAACAAAAAAACAAAAAAGACCAAAAACCATCCAAACACAACTCCCGATAAAGCAAACAAAACGATATTATAGTTTTGGATTTCTCACTGGACCATATTAAAAAAATTAGCGTAAAAACACTTTAAAGAATGATCAATGCTTTTTTATATCAAATAAGCTAAAAAATATTAATCAAGTTATTGACTAGTTTGGATTATCGGAGTCCATTGAGAACTTCATTTATCGATATTCTTTTATACTCTCAAGAGATGTAGGATTATTGGGATGTACGCACATAAACAAAAAACAGTGCCTCATAGTAATCGACGGGTGGGATGGACCTGTATCTAAAAGAAGTACGAATGGAAAACTTTAAATCTTTTGGGAAGAAACTTTCGGTTCCCTTTTTTCCAGGATTCACTGCAATCACTGGCCCCAATGGATCTGGAAAAAGCAATATTGCTGATGCAATTTTATTCGTACTTGGGCCAAAAAGTTCAAAGATAATGAGGGCTGAACGACTCACCGATCTTATTTTTAACGGCGGGAAGAAACAGAAAAACCCTGCCAAATATTGCAAAGTAAGCCTCGTTTTCGACAATAAAAAACGAAAACTACCCATTAATGACGATCAAGTAATGTTTACAAGAATGATCAAACGAGCGCCATTAAAAGACAATCCAGACAATTACTATACATATTATTATGTTAACGATAAATCCTTTTCTTATTCTGAATTCATAGATACTCTTCTTCACGCGCGAATTTCAGGGGAAGCCTACAACATCGTAAAACAAGGAGATGTTACATCCATCATCGAGATGGGAAATGTACAAAGAAGAAAAATCATTGATGAAATCGCAGGTATCAGCCATTTTGACAATGACATCAAAAAAGCTGAAACTGAAAAACATGAAGCAGATACGAACATGGATCGAATACACATCATCCTTAGAGAAATCGAATCTCAACTTAAACAACTCAAAAACGATAGAGATGAAGCATTCCGATACAAAGAACTTCAGGATAAACTTACATTGACCAAGGCACAACTTGCTGAAAAGAAAAAACGAGAAATCAACGATCAAATCGCTGAGATCAATCAACAGATCCAGTCGTATAAAAAAGAGCAACATGATCTCAACTCAAAAACCAATTCGATCAAAGAACAATTGAAAGAAAAACAAGAAGAACTCAAAAAGATAGAAGATCATATCGCAGAAGTTGGTGGCGAAGAGGTCAACGACATCAAAAAACAACTGGACTTGCTACGGGAAGAAGAGATCAAAACCGTGGAAAGAATCAATTATGCAAAAGATGAAATCCAAGAGTTAAACGAGGATATGGCCACCCAACAACAACGACTGCAAAAGATTACAGAAGAACTCACTGAACATAAAGCTCAACAAGAAAAAGTAAATGAAGAAATCAAATCTCTTACTACTTCACTTCAAGAAAAAGAAGATGAGTACAAACAACTCAAAGATAGAATCGCCCATTCCGATGATGAATCCATTGATTTATCCAAAGAGATCACACAATTAAGAGAGACCTTTGAGAACACGACCAATACGGTACATGAAAAGAAATTATCATTACAACGATTAACGGAACAATTAAGCTCGTTAGATGAAGTCATTGCTGACCTTCAGGAAACAAAGACAACCTATGATTTTGAATTAAAAGACATTCAATGGCAACTTGATGAACGGAAAAAAGATCATGGTGAACAACGAAAACTACGGAAAAAACATGAACAAGCATTATTTGAAAAGAAAAAAGCACAATCCGATCTCACCGCTCAACTCAACGATATTGATAATCAGATCCGTTCATTGCAGCATCAACAGGCAAGATTGGAAGCTGAATATGATGCGATATCTTCAGTTCATCAGAAATATAACCGTGCGGTCAACCAGATCCTGCAAGCCCGAGATGGCAAACAATTATCAGGTATCCATGGAACGATTGCCGAACTGGCAAAAGTTGATGAAGAGTTCAAAACCGCATTGGCAGTTGCTGCAGGTGGCCGGATGCAAAGCATCATCGTTGAAAATGATCAGGCTGCAGCCAAAGCCATATCCTTTTTACAGAAACGAAAACTTGGACGAGCGACATTTCTTCCATTGAATAAAATGATATCAGGAAAGCCACGGGGGAAAGCATTATTGACCGTCAAAGATGAACATGCCCAGGGTTTTGCCATCGATCTGATCCAATTTCAAGATGAATATCGAGGAGCTTTTTGGTATGTGTTCGGTGACACCATTATCGTTGATTCGTTACAGGATGCCCGTCGTCTCATGGGTGGAGTTAGACTTGTGGATCTTAACGGAAGTCTTATCGAGGCAAGTGGGGCGATGAAAGGAGGAAGTACTCCTAAAACACAACTTGCCTTCGGAGATGCAGATCGAACAAAGCTTGATGAGATCACCAACGAATTGAATAAAACCTTATCTATCCAAGACCAAGTTCAACGGCAGATCCAAACGTTGAAGCAGGAGATCACCGATATTGAAACCGTTCTTTCATCGATGGAGCCAGCAAGTGTACTTGAACATGAAGTACAGGATATGATCCTTCGAAAGAAGACATTTCAAACGAAAAAAGAAAAAATCATTAACCAACTGGCATCCAAACAGGAAGAATATGATGCATTGGCCAAAGAAAAAGATCGATTGGATGAAACGATATCCTCCTTACAAGAAAACCTTTCATCTTTGGAAGAACAAAAACAACAAAAAGGTCAGAAATTGTTGAAAGGATCATCCAAAGAGGATGCACAACTGGCAAGGAATTTGGAAAGTGGCATCCTTGAATTGAAGGATGCTCTTTTTTCGTTCACTGCTCAACTTCAAGGAATCGAAAAACAAATGGAGATATTAGAACAACAGAAACAAGAACGAATTGAACGGATTTCTAAGATGGAGGCGGAAATTAAACAGCAACAAACCGAAAGAGATGATCGAAGGAAGAAGAAGGAATCCTTAAGGGAACAAATTCAGACCTTACAACAAGTTCAGGAACAGATGGATGGTAAAATAAAAACGTTTAGCACCAAACGAGACACATTGTATAAGGATACTGTGGATTTGGAACATGAACTTGATACTCTAACTACTCGATCTGAATCATATTATGATTTGATATCCCGAGCACAATACCGCTTACCTACTCTTGAACAAGCAGCAAAAGAAATCGATGAGCAACTCTTCATCTATGATGTAAAGGTTGATACAGATAAGCTACCACCAATAGATTCTTTGAAACAAAGCATTTCACTTATTGAAGAGAATATGCGGGAATTGGAACCAGTCAACATGCGTGCTCTTGAAGAATATGATCATCAACTTCAACGAAAAGAAAAACTTGATGATGACATAAAACATTTACAGGATCAACGGAAGAAATTAATCACTCTTGTTGATGAGATCACTAAGAAAAAAGAAGAGCAGTTCTTTGAAGTCTACCATGAGATCAATAGGAACCTTAAAGAGCTCTATGCTCAACTTTCAGAGGGTGGAGAGGCTGAATTAAAACTTGATAATCCTGATAACTTATTTGAATCTGGATTGACCATTAAAGCAAGGCCACGTGGGAAAAAAGTCTTACTGCTCTCTGCATTATCTGGCGGGGAGAAAAGTATTGCTTCGTTGGCATTGATTTTTGCTATTCAACATTATGATCCAAGTCCGTTTTATGTGCTGGACGAAGTGGATATGTTTTTAGATGGGGTGAATGCTGAAAACGTGAGTAGAATGGTCAAACAAAACGCGTTTGATTCCCAGTTCATCATGGTATCGTTGCGTAAAATCGTGTTAAAAGAAGCTGATCACGTGTATGGTGTAACCATGCAGGACACGGGTATTTCAGATATGATCGGTAATGTGGATCCCAACGCAGTTGGTCCCAAAGGCGAAATCGCAGTGATAGGAGGCTAACAATTATGAAACTAGGCTATGAAGATGTGCCCATTGACAATCAAGTCATTTCCCATTTGTTGTTTCATAAATCCTTAATCGATGATTCCGATGATGCAGCTCGGATCAATGAATATGTGGATTTGTTGAAGAAAACAAATGAGGGAAATGTCCTTCGGATCGATGATCCTGTTGACCGGTCCATTGCTATCACGTTTGAACTGGTGATGCAAGCTCATTTTAATCCGTGGGATATTGATCTTGTTCAGTTTTCAACGATGTATCTTAAACGAGCTAAGAAGGAACACATTGATCTAATCACTGCGGGAAAAATCATTCATATGGCTTGGAGGATCCTTCGTTTACAAAGTGATGATTTAGTGATTAATCTGCAAGAATCAGATTTTGATGATTCGGATTTGGCTTGGGATGATTTTTCAACGGATATGTGGCTTTCAGCTGAAGATGAATATTCCTATACGAATCTATTGATGACCGTTCCAGATCCCCCCATCGAAGAACCAGTTCGACGGGAGAACACCCGGAAAGTCACTCTTATTGAATTACTTGATGCGTTTGATCTTGCTCGGCAAGAATCAGAGACCCATCAGATCTTAGAACAACGAAGAACTGAGGAAAAGAAACGATTAAAAGAGGTATCTCGGAAACGAATGAAAGGTACGGCTCATGAGGATAACCTTGAAGAGGATATCGTTGAGATCTGGGAGAAGATTAAACGATCTGGACAAACAAATATACAGATCACTGATCTTTGCGAGGATGCAAGTAAAGAAGAACTCATCAAGACCATAATCTCTGTATTATTCCTTGCGTATGATAATAAAATTCGTGTCTATCAACAACGATTTCCATATGGAAAGATATTTATCAAAACATTACCATATACCTAAATGTAGGATGGTGCTGTGATGAATGCGAAATCAAAAAAGATTGTTGAATCCATCTTGTTTTCTGCAAGTGGACCGGTCAGTATCACTGATATCGTTGATGCGACCTCTTTAAGTCGTCAGACCGTCCGTAAAGCACTAAAAGACCTCATCTATGATTATCAAACCAATACAGATACTTCAATGGCCATTGTGAAAGCTGGAACGAAATATGTGATGCAGCTGAAAGATGAATATACGGAGCCATCAGTGATGATTACGGAACCTGAAATTGAGGATCCGGTTTTACGGACTCTAGCACTTATCGCGTTTCATCAACCCGTGAAACAATCGAATCTTCGAAGGATGGCTGGAGATAAGATCTATGATCATGTGGATCAACTTGCGGATATGAATCTAGTTCATACGAAGAAACATCGGAATACTGAGTTGATCACTTTGACCAGACGATTCCCTGAATACTTTGGCCTTGATCTTACTAAACCTGAAGAGATCAGATCATATCTAGCTGAAAAGGTCTCAATTCAAGTTAAACAACCATCTGAATCAAATGAACAATCATAACATGAAGGATAACTGGGGATGAGTTCTTCATGTACATATAAAACGTAGAGAGTTAATTGTTGTGAGAAATGTATGAATCAGGATCTATCGATATCAAAAAACGAGTTATATTCATTGATCAAAGATGTTGAATCAAAAGAAGATTTCGAAGAGAATATCAAAAAGATTCAGGAGGAATTTGAGGATCTTATCGATGAGGATGCAGCGGCCTTTCTTCTTGTTGATAAATTAGGCTTCAACAAGGCAAGTGTGGTTGTTTTATCTGATGTTCATCCGGGTCAAGAAGCAACAGTGAAAGGAAAGATTACTTGTATTTCTCCACCCCATGAGTTCAATAGAAAGAATGGTCGTCAGGGAAAAGTAGCAAACCTGTTATTGTCGGATAACACTGCAACGATTCCTGTGGTATTATGGAATGAGGATGTTTCCTTGGTTGAATCCGGTCGGATACAACTAGACTCGGTTGTTAAGATCATTAATGGATATAGTAAACAAGGTCGAAAGGGCATTGAACTTCATGTGGGTCGTTGGAGTAGTATTCAAATTGAGGAGGATTCCAAAGAAGAATTCAACGATGCTCTCATAAAGCAAGAATCATCCAGTTCCCCTGACAATATTATTTCTTTGAAGGGAACGATCCTTTCGATCTCACCGACCACGGTCTTTTTCAAAAAAGATGAAAGCTATGGGTTTGTCAGTAAAGTCCATCTTAAAACCACGGAGGGCATGAGAAAGATCACGTTTTGGAATGATCAAGTGAAACAGCTTCAAGAGTTTGATAAAGGAGATACGATCACGTTATCTTATTTGGACATCCGATTGAACAATGGAGAAAAAGAATATCATGTCAACGGTAAAGCCATCATCAATCGAAGTTAACAACCATCTTGATCATAGGGTTCATCATGGGTTAAAGCCCATTCAGCTCTCATTAACTCCCTTCCCAGGTAAAGATAATGTTCCGGTCGTAGATCGGTGATATGAAGCGCTATCGTATCGCAAAGGGCAGCTGCAGATGTTCCTTTGAAGATGCTATGTAGTTTCCCTGAAACGATCCGTTGGTCTTTGATCACATTCTGATAGAATTCAACATTGATGGTAGTATCAAAGAGTTCAATGACAAAAAATCCTTTATCATCAAGGATGATGTCTTTTTCCTGTGTTTTACGTGCAGAAATAATGGGTATGGATGGTGTATCTTTTTCTTTACTCATCATAGACCTCCATAATCGCAAGGCGAAGTTGTTTTAATTTATGAAAAGCAGTATGGGGGGAAAGTAATCGAAGTCCGCAGTCTGGAGAGATCTGAACGATATGATCTCCGAACACTTGTTTTCCTTGATTCAGATGTTTTTTGATCTCTTCAACTGATTCAATTCTATCTATATCGGATCGAACACTTCCCAGACAAATCGATTTATTTTCCAGGGAATGATCGGAAAAGACATTGAAAAGATCTGGAGTAGCTGAAAATTCATGGGAAAGGATGTTCACAGGGAGATCAAGTAATTCTGAAACGATCCCTGTTACATCACCACAAGCATGAAGTCGAGTGGGAATCGAGATATTCTGAAGAACATGCTTAAGGAGCTCATCAGCGTAATCCACAAACCCATTAGCATAGAACGGTTCATCAACACTGATCAGATCAACGAATGGCTCAATGCATTCAGCTTCCTGCCTTAACGCTTCAGCAAATGCAAAAGCAAGTTCTTTTTCATCATGATATATTTGGTCAATGACAGATTGGCTTAACGTGTATGGTCCAACGAGTAATCCAAGTAGTCTTACGTTTTCTGGAATGATCGATCGAACGTATTGTAGATCATCTAGGGTTACCGGATGGGTAAATTTAATTGGTTCAATAACCGTTGTCCGCTCTCGAACTTGACAACCAGAGAATCCTCTAGTAAAAATGGTGACGAACGGGTCCCGTGTTTGACCATCTGAAACAAGGCTGACACCAGCATTGATCATCTCTGTTACTGCTTGAAAGATGAATGGATGCCAAGAGGGTGGATGTTGATGTTGAATATACGACTCCATTAATTGGGTAGTATCAATGGGGACAGGATAGGATCCGATCACGGTTAACTCTGGCATAGGTTGATTCATTTGAAAAACCGCCTCCGAGGATGCATCAAGGCCGGTGACACACCAAAATAACCTTCGGCATACTCTGAGACAAGGATATCTTCCCATGCCATCAATGGGAAAACGGTAGATGCATGTTCAATGGGGCCATACAGCAAAAAATCTCCTCCAAACAATGAAACATTCACGTTTGATGCTTGGTCAACTACTAATTTTGCTGAGGGATATTCGTTTAGCCATGTCGATTTTTCAACAACATTATGGATGGCACATCCCGCAGGTAAACCAAATTCTTCTTTGACCACGGGAAGTGCAGCAATCGCTGCTCCGCTGAGATCCCCTGGAGCAAGTGCTGCAGTATCAACTAACACTTGATTAATGCCACAATCCCTGGCAAGAGCAAGAAGTCCTTTATCGATCAAATGAGCACCATTTTGTAATACTTCGACCTTACCATCTGAAGATTTGTCCTTTGGATTAAATGCAACGATGATGGCCATTTTTGGAGTGTGATCCAAAAGAGCTTTTTGTTCCATTTCTGTTACTCCGACGTGAAGTGAATTATAAATCGATCGGTTGAGAAGATCTCGATCGTCAAGTGCTTTAAGTACAGTCACTTTAACAGTTGGATCGGTAATATCAACGGAAAAAGGATAATCTTTGGGTAAAACCTCTTCGATTAAAGAAAGGATCTTATCCACATCTTTTTGCCTTCGGATAAAAAAATCTGGTATTCCTGGAACAGCAAGATCGTTAGATAATTCAAGCATGGTATTGATATGATCTTTTGCAGTGTCAATATCAATGGGATCTTTGAAGAACAATCCTCCGAATAATACGGTTGGATGTAAACCAGGTTGACCGCCGAAGAAGATACCACCGAGTTCAAAGACCTGCTGATCAGTTGTAAATGAAAACATGTTTTTGTATCACTCTCTTTTTTTAATCTTTCCCATATAATTTACAATAATTTTTGAATGAAGAGCTCGTTTATCAGTGAATTCCTCGTGGGTTTTTTGTTTCAATTTGATCGCAATGAATGGTTCTCCAAATGATTCAGTGTTTATCTCATTTAACCGGGTAATTTCTTTTTCTAATATGAAAGGATCTGTTTCTCC
Organism: uncultured Thermoplasmatales archaeon; assembly: GCA_964406955.1. Taxonomy (GTDB): domain Archaea; phylum Thermoplasmatota; class E2; order DHVEG-1; family DHVEG-1; genus EX4572-165. The sequence continues at coordinate 10,561 of CAYOTP010000010.1, forward strand.
GATCAGATCAATGATTTGAACTTGATTTTGGAAACGTTTAATTGCATCTTCATTAAGATTTTCAATGAATGGTATTGCCCCTGGTGCATCGATGATGCGATGATTCTTATTTATTCCATTTTTATGAAGAAGGCATAATGACCTTCCAGAGCAATGACCTCGGATATCTTCACCGCATAATACGACAAAACGAATATGGGGGTTGGAGATCACATTGGCTATTATTTTTTCGATTCCTATATTTTCTGTTTTCAACCGTCCATAGATTGCAACAGGGCTTTCTGGATCGAAATCGACATTGAGAAGAACCACTGCAACTGATCCAGTGGGATTCACTGATGTAAAATCACCATTCCAGGGGTAATAAGGTTCAGTCATAACTATGTCACATTATTTGTCTTTTTATTAACATGAATCTATGATTAAGTAGCTAAGGTTTTCAAGGTATAATAGAAATCTATACCTCCTTCTTAATACTTTCAGTAATCCCAGTTTGGAAGATAAATACGATGAATGATGTTTTATTTTTTAATTTGAGAATGGAGGAATAACATGATAAATTGGTTATATCGAATTCAAGCGGCAAATGGATGCATTTGGACGACAAACACTCATTATGCAGAACAAAAAAGCAAAGGAGGATATCGAATATTTTGTTATCGAACAAGTAATAGATATGTTCATCATTAGATCATCTTCTTTTTCTTCAAAAATATAGATTCATTTTTTTCTTTCTTTTTTCTCCTAATCAACAACTATTAAAAAGAGCCTTTTTATACCGATGCTCAGGTGAATAGCTATGCCAACTGAGTACATTCGTCAACCGATCGTTAGTGTATTAGGACATGTTGACCATGGAAAAACGACATTACTTGATTATATCAGAGGAACAGCTGTTGCTTCAAGGGAATCAGGTGCGATAACGCAACATATTGGAGCCACAGAGATTCCTATAGATGGAATAAAGAATGTTTGTGGTCATCTTTTAAAAGGAAAATCTTTTTCCCTCCCGGGTCTTCTTTTTATTGATACGCCGGGACATCATGCATTCACCACCCTTCGATCTCGAGGGGGATCATTGGCAGATATCGCTATTCTTATTGTTGATATAACTGAAGGATTTAAACCACAGACCTTTGAATCCATCAATATTTTAAAACAATACAAAACACCATTTATCATTGCAGCTAACAAGGTAGATGCTATTTCTGGCTGGCAGAAATCCACATCCCTTGCTCAAGGACGAATCGATCAACAACCACCTAAGGTCAAACAACTCTTTGAAGAAAATCTGTATGAACTTATTGGAGAATTATATGATGAAGGTTTTCAAGCAGATCTTTACTATAAGATAAAGGATTTCAGAAAGACCATTGGTATTGTCCCCATTTCAGCTAAATCAGGTGAAGGAATCAATGAATTATTGATGACCCTTGTAGGATTAGCTCAACGATTCCTTGAAGAAAAACTTCATATTGAAACGGGTCCAGCGAAAGGAACCATCCTTGAGGTCAAAGAGGAAACTGGCCTGGGAACAACGATTGATACTATTATCTATAATGGTGTGCTTAAAAGCACTGATACTATCGCTATTGGAACGAAAAACGAACCGGTCATCACTACAATTAAAGCATTATTGAAACCAAAACCCATGGATGAGATACGTGATCCTCGGGAACGATTCGACAGTGTAAAGGAAGTCTCAGCGGCAGCCGGTATCAAGATTTCTTCTCCAAATCTTGAACAGGTCATCCCTGGATCGCCTTTACGAGTATGCAATGAGAATCAGAAGGAGATCATAGAGGAGATCAAACAACAAACCCAAATAGATATTAAGGTCGAAGAACAAGGGATCCTCGTTAAAGCAGATACCATTGGAAGCCTGGAAGCATTGATCAAAGAATCCAATGATAAAGGGATAGCGATCCGAAAAGCGGATATCGGCAATGTTTCAAAACGTGATGTCACTGAAGCAGCAGCTTCCACAGATCCGTTCAATAAGGTTATTTTTGCATTTAACGTAAAGATCCTTCCTGAAGCAAAGGAAGAACTTACCCATACGGATGTTACCTTGTTTCATGAAGATGTCATCTATACCATCATGGAAAAATATGATGACTGGTATGTGGTAACAAAGGAAAAACTGGAAAAGAAACGTCGGCAAACCTATATCCATCCGGGAATGATTAAGATCTTACCGGAATATATCTTTCGAGTGAGCCATCCGGCTATTTTTGGTGTTCGGGTTCTTGCAGGAAGAATCAGTCAGGACATCAAACTATTAAGAGAAGATGGACGTATCATCGGTAGAATCAAGGGTATCCAGGAAGAAAGCCAAACGGTGAATGAGGCTAAACAAGGTGCAGAGGTTGCAGTCTCTGTTGATGGTATCACCATTGGGCGTCAGGTGAAAGGTGGTGATATCTTGTATACGGATATCCCTGAAGATGATGCTAAGAAACTTCGTGATATGGATGTTCTCACTCTTGATGAGAAAGATGTTTTAGAAAAGATATATGAAATTAAACGAAAAACGGAAAAATTTTGGGGAATGTGAATTTTTTTCAATAAAAACTCTAATATAATCCCTGTTGATACGGGTTAATTAATGTCAGTGGATTCCATTCAATCAATAAAGAAAGCTGAAGCTGATGCACTAAGGTTGATTTCAGAAGCAAAAAAGGAAGCTGAATCAATGATTGCCTCAGCAAAAAAACAAGTTTCAACCATTGAAGATGATCATGTTACCAAAGCCAAACAACAAGTTGAAAAACTGATAGAAAACGCTGAAAAGGATGCACAAAATACTATTGCTGACATAAAAAAGGATTCCGATGAAGATATCGATCGGATCATTTCCCAAGCAAAAGAAAGAATCCCTGAAGCAGTTTCACTTATAATCAAAGAACTTTCTAAGGAGGAATAACCTATATTATTACCAGCCCGAATGAAAAAGGTCAGTTGCATCATTCATCAAAATTATCTTGATGATATTGTACGCTCCCTTCATGAAAACGGGCTCATGCAAATTATTGATATCTCCCGGAAAAATAGCGAATCTGAAGATCTTAGACCTGGAAAAGCTGATGAGGAAACAAACATATTAAATGAATATGACGTTCGATTAAGTACATTGATATCCATTTTAACTGAACATAAACATAAAAAATCAGGTTTGAAAGCATTGTTACAACCGGAGATCTTTGAAAAACAAACCGTAGATGAAACAAGTTTAGATGAATTATATTCCTATGCTGAAAGCGTGATCCTTCCTATCGAAAACAACGTGAGATCCCAACAAAAAGAATATGATGAACTCTCCGATCAGATAGAAAAACTCAAACAGTATGAAACCCAAGCAAGCTGGTTTACTGCTTTTCATTTTTCATTGGAAGATATCGGAAGAAGTGAATTTGTGTTGATAAAAGCCGGCAAGACCACGTCTTTACCTACATTACAGCACGCTCTTTCAGAAGAACCAAACATCACGATAGAATATCAACCATTGAAAGTAGGCAAAAATCCTGAATGGGCAGTTGTCCTTATTGGTCATATCGAAGAATCAAAGAAAATCGATCGACTCACCGCAGAACACATCCAGGAGATAACACTACCAAAATCACCAGATACTCCAAAAGATGCTCAAAAGCGCTATCGACAAGAAATCAAAAAGGCAGAAAAAAGAAAAAAAGAAATTCATAGAGCATTACAAGATATTGCTTCACATCATCTTTCCCAATTACTGGCAACTCGGGAAGAAATCCAGTTGGAAAACGTTAGAAGATTACTTCCTTCTCATTGTGCAACTACCAATGAAACAATCATTATCAAAGGATGGGTGCTTGCTTCAAAAATTGAAACATTGCAATCAGATCTTACCCAGGTTTCAGAAGACCACATCATCATAGACTCAGAAACACCAAAAACAAATCCAGATGATCCACCTACACATCTGGAAACACCAGCTTGGGCTGAATCATTTAAAACATTATTAAGCTTGTTTGCCCTTCCGAAATATAATGAACTTAACCCAACGATCATGATGGGTATCTTTTTTGTTCTATTCTTTGGAATCATGCTGGGTGATGCTGGATATGGTAGCATTATTCTTATATTATCTCTTTTTGGATATATCAAATTTGGTAAGATAAGTCCGATGATTAAGAACTGGGGATTTTTGGGAATATGGCTGGGACTTGTTACGTTAATCGTTGGTTTTCTTACGTATAGTATATTTGGAAACCTGATTCATCTTCTTGTTCTTGGAGATGGCACTTCGTATCTCTATCAATTCAGTATCCTTAACATCCAGTTTCCAATTGATTCATTAAAGGACCCTATCACCATCTTAACCGTGGCACTCATTTTAGGACTTGTCCATTTAAACGTTGGGATAGTCTATGGGCTCATTCAAGCATTCCAACAAAAAAGATATAAAGAAATGTTCACGGAAAAACTATGCTGGTTTCCATTACAGATCGGAGGAGGTGCACTCATTGGATATTTCATCCTTGACTGGACTATTTCCCAACCCTTATTTTATCTTTCTTCCATATTAATCGTCATTGGTCTTATTCAGTTGATCTATGCATCAGGACCAATCGGGTTTTTTGACATCACTGGATACGTTGGCGACTGGTTATCCTATGCCCGATTACTTGCCTTGGGGCTTGCCACTGCAGGAATGGCATTGGCGTTTAATGTCGTTTCACAATTACTTGGAGAAATGATCCCTTTCATCGGAGTGGTCGTCACTGCTCTATTACTATTGGTGCTTCATGTTGTAAATCTTGCCATTTCAGCGTTAGGGGCCGGAGTGCATTCATTGCGATTGCAATATGTAGAATTCTTCAACCGGTTCTATGAAGGCGGCGGGCATGAGTTTGCGCCGTTTAAAATAAATCGAAAATATACAGAAAAAGAATCAGATCAAACACCTTAAAAAGGAGGAAAAAAATCATGACAAACAAAAAAAGAGCAACAATTGGTCTTCTAGCTGTTGTCTTCTTACTTCTTGCTGCAGGATCAATAGCGTCAGCTCAAGAAGACGTCGAAGAAAGCGATCAGAACAAAAAATTGGTAATCCTTGGCTGTGCCCTGGCAATCAGCATTGCAGGTGTCTCGTCAGCTATTGGTCTTGCATTGGCAGGATCCTCAGCAATTGCGGTTACCGCAGAGAAACCAAATCTTTTTGGAAAATGTCTGGTCCTTCAAGTGCTGCCCATGACCCAATCAGTTTACGGGTTACTCACCGCGATCTTACTGATGATGGGGGCTGGACTTCTAGGCGGAGGAGAGATGGTAACCGTTGGATCACTTGCAGGAATGGGTTCAGTATGGATCGGTCTTGCCGTAGGTATCACAGGGATTTCAGCGATAAACCAAGGAATGGTGGCATCATCCTCAATTAGTGCTGTTGGAAGAAACCCGGATGTTGCAGCCAGAGGAATTATTTTTACGGTTATGCCTGAAACCATTGCTATCTTTGGATTGCTCGTTGGCATTCTTCTCATGACTGGACTTGGACTTCTCTAAAAAACAAAAGCAAAGCGTTGATCAGAACAAGAAAAAAAAGATAGATGAGCCTATGTCTGAAGAAACCATCATCAAAAAAATAAGATCAGATGCAGAACAAAACGCGGTAAAGATCAAAAAAGAAGCAGAGCAAGAAGCCAAAAAAATCAAATCTATAGCGACAAAAGAAGCAAAAGATCATGCCCAGCAGATCCTTGAGAAAGGAGATCAAACCGCAAAGAATCGAAAAAAGGTTTTGATTTCACAAGCACATCAAGATATGAAAAGAAAACTGATGAATGCTAAAGAACAAGTCATTGAAACCTGTTTCACCAAAGCAATTGATCACCTGGAACAGTTGGACGATGCGGAGTACAAAAAAATCGTGAGACACTTAATCCTCAAAGGAAAAGAACAACTCTTTGGAAACTGTGCTTTACTCATCTCTAGGGATATTGATAAAGAGATCGCTAAGGAATTGGATATTTCCATAGCTGGAGAAACATCGGCCACTGGAGGTATCGTTTTAGTTTCAGAAACAAAAGATATCACCATTGATAACACCTTTGAAGGGATCTTAACTAGAGAGAAACAACAGTTAAGAGTGCAAGTTGGAAAACACTTGTTCAGCTAAAAAAAAGATTATAATAGGAGATGATGCAAGATAATTGATGCGTTCTTTGATCCAAACAGTATATACCTCTGGCTTCTCATCTTGTTCATAATAGCTGGAGCGTTGGCGGTCATTATTCGTCCTTTTGCCACTTTTACCAAATTTGCGTTTCCAAACGCAAAGTTTGAAGCTATTGGAAATCCGTTGGTCAAAGAAACCAATCTGCAACGATACCTTGAACTATCTGACCTGCAAACCTTTATCGATCAATTAAACTCTCAAAAAGATTACGCGCTGCAAGGATCAACTTCTTTAAAGATACAAACTGAACTTGATCAATTGTTATTTAACACCCTTTTGATGATGAAAAAGGATAGCACAAAAAAAATGCATCGGTTCTATGATGCATACGGTGAACTATTGGATGCAAACCTGTTGAAGACCGCGTTGAAACAACATGTCCAAAAACAACACATAGATGAAGATCTTTTTAAACAAGCGAAATCTGAAGAGATCAGCCGTCAACTCCGCATTCTTTCTACAGCAGGACCAGATGACTTTATTGACGTCTTGGAATCATTACAGTTTCCTGAATCTGTCATCTCTTTAGTAAAAAACAAAGATGATACCTTTTCTTATTTTGCATTGGATGCCGCTGTTGACAAAATGATGATTTTTAAACTACTACGAATAAAGATGCCATATAAATGTGATGAAGCAACAAAAGGATATCTAAAAAGAATGATTGATATCCGCACGATAAAACATCTCTTAAGGGCAAAACATCTTTCCTATGATGCAGACCATTGCAAAGAACTTCTCATTGATGATGGATATGAACTTGCTTTTTGGAAACAAGAAGAACTCTGCCAAGCTGAAAATCTGGCTGATTTCATCAACAAACTTGAAGGGACAAGATATTATCAAGCGTTAAAAGAAGTCCAAGATAAAAAAAAGAAAACCGATTCATCCATTCAACCATACACCGATGCGTTGGATACGCTTTGGTTACTTTTGGTTAAAGATATTTCAACGGCCCATTATTCTACGGTCGGACCATCACTTCGATTCATTGAATATAAACAACAAGAGATACGTAATTTAAAGATCATTGCGAAGGGAATAAGTGAAAAACTTCCCTCATCAGCCAGCTCATCCTTACTTATCATGGAGGAATCAACATGAACATCGTTGCCATTTGTGATAAAGATACCGCAGTTGGATTGCAATTGGCAGGTATCAAATCAGTATATGTTCCCAGTAAAGAGAAGAATACATTACAGATCTGGCATGAACTGGAAGATTCCATTGATTCGATCGGACTTATCATCGTTACTGAAAAAATCGCAGAACACGTTGGAAAAGAGCTTAACGAATTCCGTTTACGTCATATCATTCCTATCATTGTCGAAATTCCGGATAAACAAGGCAGAAAAACCGATCATGTCGATTACATTTCACATTTGATTAAAAAAGCAGTTGGTATGGAAATTAAAAATTAATAGTAATATAAAAAATAAAATTTAGCCTAACGTAAAAATGGAGGTTACAAAAACTATGACAGAAGAAGCCCATAAGGGAAGGATCATCCGAATTTCAGGTCCAGTTATCGAAGCTGACGGAATGAAAGGGGCAAAGATGTATGATGTTGTCCGAGTAGGAGAAGAAAACCTGATCGGAGAGATCATTAGACTCAATAGGGATGTTGCAACGATTCAAGTTTATGAAGATACCAATGGGTTGAAACCCGGTGAAACCGTAAGAACTACGAAAAATCCGTTATCTGTTGCACTTGGTCCAGGTCTTCTCACTAATATTTATGATGGTATCCAGCGTCCTCTACCCACCATTTTCAATGAAACTGGTGATTTCATCCGCCGGGGTGTGGAAGCAAACGCGTTAGATCAAGAAAAGAAATGGCATTTCAGTCCTACAATAAAAGAAGGACAACAAGTCACTGGTGGAGACATCATTGGTACCGTTGAGGAAACGAGTATCATCACCCATAAGATCATGATACCACCCAAGGTGAATGGAACAATAAAAAATCTAGCTGAAGAAGGAGACTTCACGGTTTCTGAAGTCATCGCTGAAGTGCAGACCGATCAAGGAATGGTTCCTGTTCGTATGCAGCAGTACTGGCCAGTGCGATCACCTCGACCTATAAAGAAAAAACAGGATCCTTCCATTCCATTGATCACGGGTCAACGAGTACTTGACACTTTTTTCCCAATTGCAAAAGGTGGAACTGCTGCAATACCTGGAGGATTTGGGACCGGTAAATGCGTAACACCAGATACTCCAGTGCAACTAACAGATGGTACGGTATCCACAATGAAAGATGTTTATGATTCATATGAAAAACTAGGAAAGATGGTTTCTAAGCAAATGGAATCATATACTCAATTATATGATGCGTTTTCAATTTTTTCATTTGATGGAAAAAAATCAACAACGGCAAAGGCAAATACTGTCTACAAAGGAAAAACAGATAGCATCTATAAGATAACCACGCAAACTGGTAGGGTTGCTAAGATAACTCCGGTTCATAAATTAATGATGGCACACTATAATTTAAAGATCCAAGAAAAACAAGCAAAAGACCTACAAGTTGGAGATTTCTTAGTGATGCCACGGAAAATTGAGTTTACTGGAAAAATTCAACATCTTGATGTATCATCATTGTTCAAAAATGAACGAATTGCAGATAAAAAAGTGCGTGAGCAAATCCCAAGACTTATAGAAAAAGCAGTTAAGAAAACAAAAACAAAAAAAGCATTGGCAGAACAATTACACGTAAGCTATGATGTATTACTTAGGTATTATTTGGGAAAATCAAAGCCTACCGTTGAATTTGTTTGTGCTTTATCAGCATTTCTTAAAATCAACATCCCAATTCATATACTAAACGATCAAACCTCGACCATGCCAGTTCGTTTACCAGATACAATTGATAACACGTTTGCAGAATTCTTAGGTTATATCATTGGTGACGGGTTGATTAAGAGTAACGGGAGCATTTACTTTTTTAATAACGATGATGAACTTCGTAAACGATTCGATGCCATCGCTTTTGATCTCTTCAACATTCGTCCAACGCAAGGATGTGACAAATCGGTTAAATTTTCATTAATTAACAATAGACTCATCAAAAAATTAGTGGTATCCTTAGGCGTACCCACCGAGAGTAAAAAGAGAAATTGTTTTATCCCTGATGTAATCATGAAATCACCAGATCATGTTTCATATCGTTTTCTAAGTGCATATTTTGATTGCGATGGACACGTTTTGGTAAAAGGAAATGAGTTGGAACTAACGACAGTAAGTAAACAAATGCAATTACATCTATCGTATCTATTTCTCCGAATGGGGCTTATCTACTCTCTTTGCCAAAAACAGCTTAACGATCAAAAGTATTATCAAGTATCTATTCGTGGTAAACGAGAAATCAGCACATTTTACAACCATTGTAAAAAAAATACACAGAAATTTAGAGATATCAACGCCTTTTTATTAAGTGATAAACAAGAATTAAACAAAGTAGATATCGTTTCTCCCAAATCTTTTCATCTGCAAGAAGTCTATGGTGAAATGGGAATGCCGCATGCTGAATCAGAGCTAATAGGGATGAACACCTCAAATGATTTTAGTATGGGAAATCAAGAATGTAGTGGTATTGACTCGATCCAATCAGTTAGTTTGTTTTCAACTGATGATTTTTTTGAACAACCAGCTGAAATGTTTCCTGATATCTTTTATGATAAAATCGTAAAAATTGAAAAAATCAAGAAACCAACCGATGTGTATGATATCACCGTTCCAACTTTTCATAATTTCATTGGTGGTTTTGCCCCCATGTTTCTTCATAATACCGTAACCTTACATCAACTGGCGAAATGGAGTGATGCACAAGTCGTTGTGTATGTAGGTTGTGGCGAACGTGGTAATGAAATGACTGATGTACTCCGTGAATTCCCCGAACTTGAAGATCCAAAAACTGGTGAGCCATTGATGAATCGAACAGTCCTTATTGCCAATACTTCAAATATGCCTGTTGCAGCTCGAGATGCAAGTGTTTACACGGGTATCACTATTGCTGAATATTATCGAGATATGGGTTATGATGTGGCTTTAATGGCGGATAGTACCAGTCGTCTTGCTGAAGCGATGCGGGAGATCTCCGGTCGACTTGAAGAGATGCCTGGTGAAGAAGGATATCCGGCTTATTTGGCAAGTAGGCTTGCTGAGTTCTATGAACGAGCTGGAAGGGTAAACCTTATTGGATCTGAAGAAAAAGAAGGCAGTGTTTCCGTGATGGGAGCTGTATCTCCACCAGGTGGAGATTTCTCTGAGCCTGTTGCACAAAACACCCTTCGTATCGTTAAAGTATTCTGGGCTCTTGATGCTGATCTTGCTGATCGTCGTCATTTTCCCAGTATCAACTGGTTGAAATCATACTCGTTATATCTAGATGAGATCAGTAGCTGGTGGAATGAAGAAATCGGGGATCAATGGTTGAAACTTCGAAATAAGGCCATGTCATTACTACAGACGGAATCGGAATTACAGGAAATCGTTAAACTCGTTGGACCTGATGCATTACCTCCAAAGGAACGAGCGATTCTTGAAAGTGCTCGGATGATCCGAGAGGATTTCTTGCAACAAAACGCGTTTCATGAAGTTGATACGTATTGTCCTGGAAAAAAACAATATCAGATGCTTCGGATCATGAGCCTTTATGCAGATCGAATTCTTGAAGCAGTGAACAATCATGTTCATATCGATGATATCATAGCGATGAAATCCCGGGAGATGATCGCGCGGATGGCAACGGTACCCAATGAAGAATTTGAACAACGATTCAAGGACATTCAGGAGCAAATGAATACTGAGATTGAACAACTGATGAAGGAGGTGAAGTGATCAATGAGCAATAAAAACAAGGAATACACAACGGTTACTGAAGTAGCTGGACCGTTGATGATTGTTGAAAACATTCAAGATGTTTCCTATAATGAAGTCGTGCGGATCAAAACGTCAGATGGTGAAGAACGAACCGGTCAGGTCCTTGAAGCCCATCTTGATAAAGCAATCATACAAGTGTTTGAAGGGACCAAGGGACTTGATACGAAGTTGACCTCTGCCCGATTCATCGGAGAAACCATGAAACTTGGAGTAAGTCCGGATATGCTAGGTCGGATCTTTGATGGGACAGGTAATCCAATTGATGATGCTCCCGCTATCATTCCTGATGACCGGCGGGATATCAACGGTGATCCCATAAATCCTTATTCAAGGGAGTATCCTAGAGAGTTTATTCAAACAGGTGTTTCAACAATAGATGGATTGAACACGCTAGTACGAGGTCAGAAACTTCCTATTTTTTCAGGATCAGGCCTACCCCATAATCGACTTGCCAGTCAAATAGCTCGTCAAGCGAAAGTGCTTGGTAAGAAGGAAACCTTTGCCGTGGTTTTTTGTGCGATGGGAATTACTGCCGAAGAAGCAAATCTGTTCATTCGTGATTTCGAAAAGACCGGTGCTATTGAACGAACCACGATGTTTCTGAACCTTGCTGATGATCCAACGATTGAAAGAATCATACTTCCCCGGATGGCATTGACTGCTGCAGAATACCTTGCTTTTGATTTAGACATGCAGGTCTTAGTTATCCTTACTGATATGACAAACTATGCAGAAGCCCTTCGAGAGATCGCTGCTGCTCGAGAGGAAGTCCCTGGAAGACGGGGATATCCAGGATATATGTATACGGATCTAGCGATGATCTACGAACGAGCAGGACGGATCAAGGGGAGGAAAGGATCGATCACTCAGATCCCCTTACTTACCATGCCTGATGATGATATCACCCATCCGATCCCGGATCTCACTGGATATATCACCGAAGGTCAAATCGTTCTTGAACGAGGGTTACATAAAAAAGACATCTATCCTCCGATCGCTGTTCTTCCTTGTTTATCTCGGTTGATGGATAGAGGTATTGGAAAAGATCGAACTCGGGAAGATCATGCAGGTGTTTCCAATCAGTTGTATGCTGCATATGCAGAAGGAAATGATTTACGAGATCTTGTGGCTATTGTAGGAGAAGATGCATTATCTGATCGGGATAGAAAATTTTTAGAATTTGCTGATCTTTTTGAAGAACGATTCGTAAAACAAGCAGATCATGAAGATCGAGGGATAGAAGAAACGTTAACTATCGGCTGGGAATTATTCTCAACGCTTCCTTTATCTGAATTAAAAAAGATAGACGAAAAATATATTACATTATATCATCCTGAAAAGAAAAAACAGCAAAAAAAATCAACTGAAAACGCTAAAGAAAACGAAGAAAAAAAAGAAAAAGAGGATGAATCCACATCTAAATCGGGAAAAACTGAGGATGAAATAGAATGAGTGAACAGGTTCTTGAAGGAGTAAAACCCACTCGGATGGAACTACTTTCCATTAGAAAGAAATTAAAACTTGCTGAAAAAGGACATAACCTCTTGGAACAAAAAAGAGATTCATTGGTTGAACGATTCTTTTCAGTGATCGATACACGTAATGAACTTGTTAAAGAAGTAGATAGCTTATTAAAAACTGGTTTTCAATCGTTGATCCAAGCGCAAATGATCCTTGGTGAACCACAAGTCGAACAAATCGCGTCTCTTTGCATTGCATCTGGGAAACTATCATTTACTCAAGATAATATCATGGGAGTGAAGATACCAAAGATGGATGAGACTTCGTTTCAATTATCATCAGAGCCTTCTTTTGGGATGGCTGAAAGTTGTGCGAAACTTGATGATGCCCAACAACAATTCCGAGATATCGTACAAAAACTTTTTCGATTGGCAGATTTGGAAGGTGGCATTAAAAGCCTTGCTGTTGAAATCGAGAAAACAAAACGACGGGTGAACGTCCTAGAGAATACTTTGATCCCTCGACTCAAAGCAACTCAGAAATATATTGAAATGCAACTGGAAGAACGAGAAAGAGAGGACTTTTTTAGAAGAAAACGGATAAAAGCATTGATGGACTCAAAAGAGGATTGATCGTGTCTGATGCTATTGAGGACGATCCAATTCTTGGATCGTTTTTTGACAGTGCAGAAAAAAAGGCGAAATGGCTCATTCGAATAAAGATAGCATACTATATTTGGATAGCGTTTATGGTCTTTGGCATCATCGTGTTTTTCATCTGGTATATTTTTTCTTAAAACCACAATGTATTCGTACTATGAACTGATTTACTGTTTAGATTCTATGATCCATTGATTCTTGAGAGAATAGAAACTATTTATATAGGGTGTGATTATTATCAACAAAATTTTCCAAGGTGCCGATAACATGACAGAAAAACCAACTGAGACCTCATCATCTGAAAAAGATGATATATGTGTCGAACCGATCGCTGAATGGATAAAAAGTCAATCATTTCAAACAACTAAGGATATTGATGTCCCTGAACGATTACTTGATCAAGTCATTGGGCAAGATAAAGCCGTTAATATTGTCCGAAAAGCAGCAGAGCAAAAACGGCATGTGATGCTTATTGGTGATCCTGGAACGGGAAAATCGATGGTGGCTAGAGCAATGACGGCTTTTCTTCCAAAGGAAGAACTGGAAGATATCATTGCTTATCCGAACTCAGAGGATTCCAATACTCCCCATATCCGACTTGTTCCAGGTGGGAAGGCCAACGAGATTGTTAAATCCCAACGGGCTGAAGCAAAAAAGAAAAAAGAACAACAAAGCAGCATGGTAACTACCATTGTGTTCATGATCGTTGCTTTAGCGGTTCTTGCGGGTCTTGCCCCGGGGATTATCAGTGGAGATTGGGATAATATTCGATTGGAGTATGCAATTTTTGGTGTGATTGCCGCAGTGATGATCTTTTTAGTATTCAGCAGAGGATCGATGTTGCAACGTCAGGGTCTGCAAACGATACCTAAGATCATCGTTTCACATAAAAAAGATGATAATCCTCCGTTTGTCGAAGCAACAGCGGCCCATTCAGGAGCATTACTCGGTGATGTTCGCCATGATCCGTTTCAATCAGCGGGTCTGGAAACACCGCCGCATCAGCTTGTTGAAGCAGGTGCGATCCATCGGGCTCATAAAGGAGTGTTATACATTGATGAGATCAATACATTGAACTTACCGTCTCAGCAGCATTTACTCACAGCAATTCAAGAGAAAAAATTTCAGATCACCGGTCAATCGGAACGAAGTTTCGGAGCAATGGTGAAAACCGAGCCGGTCCCTTGTGATTTCATCCTAGTTTCAGCAGGAAATCTTGATGCGTTGAAGGGAATGCATCCGGCATTGCGCTCTCGGATCAGAGGATATGGTTACGAGATCTATTTACGAAGTCATATGGATGATACAGCTGAAAATCGTGAAAAACTGATCCGTTTCGTAGCTCAAGAGGTAAAAAAGGATACAAAGATTCCTCATTTCGAAAAAGAGGCAGTTGGAGAGGTAATCCATGAGGCACAACGAAGAGCGGGAAGGAAAGGGAAACTTTCCCTTCGTCTCCGTGAACTTGGTGGTCTTGTGCGAACCGCAGGAGATCTTGCTTTTGAACAAAAGCAGGCCTTAGTTACCCGTGATCATGTGGATGCAGCAAAAAAGATAGCTAAATCGTTGGAACAACAAGTTGTAGAGCGGGCCATTGAACATCAGAAGGATTACCGGTCATTTAAACGAAGTGGAAAGGAGATTGGTGTGGTAAATGGTCTTGCAGTTCATACTGCGGATCCTTCGATGAGTGAATTTGCTGGTCTTGTTCTTCCGATCGTTGCTGAAGTTACACCTGCAGGTTCATTGTCTGAGGGTAAAGTCATTGCAACAGGTAAACTTGGAGAGATCGCGCGGGAAGCAGTGCTTAATATCTCAGCGATCATCAAGAAATATATCGGCCGGGATATCTCAAAACATGATATTCACATTCAATTTATTGGGACGTATGAAGGAGTGGAAGGGGACTCTGCCAGTGTTTCAGTGATTACTGCAATTATCTCAGCGATGGAAGGGATACCGGTTAGACAGGATGTTGCGATGACAGGTTCGTTAAGCATTCGTGGAACGGTGCTTCCGATCGGTGGAGTAACCGCAAAGGTTGAAGCAGCGGCGATTGCTGGTATGAAAACTGTGTTGATCCCGAAATCGAATCTGAATGATGTGCTCATTGAACAAAAATTTGAAGATAAGATTAAGGTAATCCCTGTTGAAAATCTTCCACAGGTCATTGAGCATGCGCTAATTGGTGAAGGAAAAGAGGAATTACTTCGTAAACTTCGATCGATGAGACCACCTAAGATCACTGGTCGAGTTGATGATGGACCGGAAAAATCGATGGAACGATCACCGGATTCCTCATAATTTCTTTTTCTTTTTTTCCAAACATTTTTATGAACTAAAACACTCTTTTTTGGTATCGTTATGACGAATGCTAGTGTATTTATCGGTCGGTTTCAACCGTTTCATCTGGGTCATCAATCCGTGTTACAGAGCTGTAACACTGAAACGGTCTATATTGGTGTTGGTTCGTCTCAGTATCATCATACGGCGGATAACCCGTTCACCTATGAAGAAAGAAAAAGCATGATTTTGGAAGCGTTAACGGATACGATCGATCATGATTTTGAGATTTATCCAATACCAGATATTCATGATCCTCCTCGTTGGGTGGAACATGTAGAATGCTGTCTTCCTCCTTTCACTATTGTTCTTACTAATAATGATTTTACTGAATATTTGTTTGAAAGAAAAGGATATATCGTCCGCCGTCCAGGTTTACAAAAACGAGATCAGTTCAAAGGGGAACATATCCGATATCTTATGAGACATGATAAACCCTGGGAGCATCTTGTTCCCCTATCTGTTGCAACCTTTTTAGATCAGATTGATGCAGTTAATCGATTGAAAGATCTTTCTTAAAAAAAATGAAAAATAGGGTGGAGGATGCAAATCCATTTAGATTTGCAATAATTATTAACTTTTTTGTTATTTTTCTACCTATATTCTATGTCTGCTTGTTCTTTGAGTTCGTCAGTTAGATACTCTCTAGCTATTCCTTTTTTATAATCTTGCACATATTCTTCATAGGTCATTCCCATCTGTGAAAGTTGTTGTATTAATTCATCAAGGGTCATATCGTATTGGAGAAGAAGTGTTTCGATTTCTGCTTCTGCTTCTTCATCAGGTATGTCGTAGTCTTTTTCTTCGAGTGCAGCTTCCAAATAATTTTCGAAAGCTATACTTTCTTTAAAACTTTGTAATGCTTCTTCATAGGTTTGTCCCATTTGTTGGAGTTGTTGTTTGTAATCCTCTAACGTCATTCCTTGTTGTTGAAGCAGGGTTTTCAATTCTGATTCTGCTTCGTCATCAGTGGGTATGTATTCATCTTGTAACGCATTTTGAATAAGCACTTTTTGATCGATTAACTGTTCAAGGGCATCTTCTTCAGATAGTTGTTGACCTTGTTGCATATAGGATTGTTGTAGCATTGTTACATCTTCTTGTGTTATTTCTTCTCCATTTACCGTTGCAAGAACCTCTACTTCAAAATCATCATCGTCATCATCACTTTCATTTGTATCGCTTTCATACTCAAAATATTTGATATTTGCTTCAGTTCTGAGGTCTTGAACTAAAAGATCTTTAGCGTCCTCTTTTTTCTGCTGTTGTAGCATTGAAATGATCTGAGGTTCAAATTCTTCAAATGAAGTGTTCTCTGGAAACATTTCCTTATTGTTATCGTAGTAGTCCTTTGCTTCATTTTCAGTTACCTCTAATTGACCTTCTTCAAGAGCGTCTTCTAGATAATTGTCAAGAGCTAAATCGTTTTTGTAATCTTGTAAGAATTCTTCATATTTCATTCCTTGTTGTTGAAGTTGCTGTTTGTAATCCTCTAACGTCATTCCTTGTTGTTGAAGAATGGCTTCCATTTGATTTTCTGCTTCTTCAGTCGTAGGAATATACTTATCCTGTAAAGCTTGTTGATCAAGCAATTCTTCATCGATTAACTGTTCAAGGGCTTGTTCTTCAGAAATCTGTTGACCTTGTTGCATGTATAGGTTTTGCATATTTGTAACGTCCTCTAACAGTATTTCTTCACCGTTGACCATTGCTACGACATTTGCAGGGATTTCGTCTTCACCATTATTATCAGATTCAGTACAACCACTAAAGGCTAGGGCTGTCAACAGCATCAAAATCAGTATTGTAAATATCTTTTTTCTAATATTATCAACTCTTATCACTCATGAGGAAGTTCTTCTTACTTAATATTTACGAATTCATATTGAACTGATTAAAATTCATAGGTTCAAGGTAAATTAGTAATATTTCCTTATTAATGCAAATTAAAGATTGAAAAATTATTGATCATCTGATTTTTCTTTACATTATTCATTTTTTTCATTAATTTTATTTTTCAATTTTGAAATGATGTTTCTTTTGTTTAGATAATCTAGGACACCAGCAAAAACAGCAATACATGCACCTAGAAAAACGATGTAGAATCCAGAAGCAAGACCCCATGATGCTGAAACCATGACCTCGGGGGAGTTGGGTGGACTTATTTGAAGGGAAGTTGATCCATGTAAACTACCAAGACTCAATTCTGCGATCTGACTCATCCCTAGAAAGAACGCGATTGAAACGAGGATCATAAAGATGATGCCACATGCCACAAGGATAAACTCAAAACGTTTTTTTAATATCATATTTGGTAAGAAACTAATGAGAAGTAAACTAAGTCCTCCAATGATTATATAAAGTAAGATTTCAACGAAATCGGTAAACATTTCAGGAATTGTTGCCAGGCTTAAATACCTGGTATTTTCAACACGGTATTCTTCGATCATCGTTGGCGGATAAAGATACATATCACTAGATTTTTCTATAGATCCATCTGTTGAGATGCCATGAAATGTCCACCATGGTTGCATCAGGCCAACAAGGACCAGTCCAAGGATCACCAGTTTCAATGCAGTGTTTAATGAAATCCGTTTAAAATGGAAGAATAATATGATATAAGCAAGAAGAATAATGCCAATAAAAGTTACCACTAAATAGATTATAGAAGGAAGAATGGTCACAACTGAGATTGTTTTATCAAATGTTAATTCCACAATTTCAGAACCGATTAATTGATCATCCTTGTAGATGGAAAGAACATATGATCCAGGTGGTAAATTGATTTGTTCATCTGTAGAAAACGAATCAATCTCATTACCATTTCTAAAAATTTGTACCATAAAATCATTTCTATTCAGAGATTCACCGCGACTGGTAAGCGGTTTGAGGATCAGCTGGTTTAAAGCCAAAAAACGAAGGGGGATCACAGAACCGGATTCTGGAACAGAAAACAATTTTTCATTTGAATATCCTGCATAGGAAATTCTTGCTATGTATGAAGCTTTTGGAACATCTGAAAATTGGAATCGTCCATGATTTAAACCCGTTGAAGGTTGCAACCTTACTGGCTCCTTCATCTCGTCGCTAGTAATCACCGGAACAACATTGATGCCTGGAGGTAAACCCAATGAATCAGTCACTTCAACGATCACATCATAAAGTGAAAAAGAAATTTCGATTGAAGGAGAGAACAGATCAAAAGTGTCATCAAAGACGGTAAATCCTTTATAATAACTTTTTAACACGTATGGGTTAGCTCTCTGAAAGAGATCTTCTAGGGTTATATTTTTTAGATCTGTAGTAACGTATGATTTAAACAAATTGAAAGGAACAGCAATAACAAATTCTGAAAATGAACTGGATTGAACTGAGCTTACAAGATGAGACCCTTGCCATATTTCCATAGTGACGTTGGAAATACCATTACCAAACTGGTCAAATAAAGAAATACTTACCTTTTGCTCCCAAGTACAATAAATATGTAAACTAGCATCTTCACCTAGATTGATACTTCCAAAACCAATGTATGAACGTTCATCATTTCCCTGCAATCGATATATTTTCACTTGATATGTTTCTGGTTCAAGCTTTGGGAACTTGAAATATTGAGTTCCGATAAATGGTTTTTCAACCATCTCTTCAGCTATCAATGTCCCATTTTGATATAACTCAGCGATAAGCACAGGAAGCGATCGTCCAGTAAAATTTCGAAGTAATGGATATGATAAAATGCGACTGGACAGGTGAGGTATCACAGTTAACGTATGAATATTTCTATCTCCACTTCCTTTAGTTATTTCCACACTTCTGAGGGGGATAAGTTTCTTGAAAAAATCGCTTTCTTCCTCAATTTTTTCATATCCGCCAGTTAGAGTCGAATAAAATTCCACATCAAAATTTACAATTAATCCCTTATCGATGGTGAGATCATGGCCACTTTTTGGATCATATGCATTCCGACCAAAAGCAATGGATACATAATCAACTTCAGCCCCGATCACATTTAGATATTCTTTTTCAGCTACTTTGATTTCGATACCATCACGCTGGCTAGTTTCATTCTTAACAATGCCGGTGTTTGAAGAAAAAATCAGTCCATGGGTCTTACCAATATCACCTTCACCATATGCAATCCATGCACCTGGGCCTAAATCACAGTTATCCTCAGCAGAAATAATCCATTCACGTTGGGAACTGCTGGGATTTAGATTCAATGAATATTCCCTAGTGCCCTCATCCATTGAAACATATAAAAAAGGAAGGATTTCTCCGAACACCATTTTTTTTACATTCGCACTTTTTGAATGATAGGAGATAATTGTACCGAATCGGCCGTCAACGTTTTTGACACCGGAAACAACGATATCTTCTTTTACTTCATGTTGAACATGAACGGATATCTTTTTATCATCTCCTGGTTGATAGTAATAAGTGTATATGTTTGAAGTTAATAATTTATCATTTTTGGATTTACTTGTAATACGGAATTGTACCATAAGATTTCCATCGACAAGGATTTCTTTAGCGACCAATTCTTGATCTGATGCCACCTCATCAGATTCTTCGGGTCCATCCTGATAGGCAAAACAAAATGAGGCCAGAAGATCTGTTTTTGTCATATCAAATTTTTTGGTATCTGGTTTCATTCGTATCGCAATTTGAGATAGATGCCGGTTCAATACCCGTCCTTTTTGACCAACGCCATAGACGATATCATCATTTTCTTGTATCTCGTAGTAATCTCCTTCAACTGAGATTCCTGAGATTGGTTCAAAATAATAATATTTGTCAAACAACTGTACACGATCAACATAACCTGGAGCTTGTTTTTTTTCATCATCATAAAAGAGATGATATGTTTCATCACCAGTTGCATAGGAAGGAATTAGAAAAATGATGTTACTGCTGATGATGGTGGTTTCATCTGATTTTTTAATATTATAGATTTGCACTTCAAGTTCATTCCATGAACCTTCATGTAAACTGACCACTCTGATTGAATGATGTGTTTCGTTGATACCCCAACAGGGATCCTCAAAGGTTACTTTCATATCTATTGGTTGATGGATTGCTTGATCAGAATCAGTTTCAATAGGTAGGTTTATTGTCTGATGGTATCTATAATCATCTTGCCATAAGGGTATTGATTTTTCACTTTCAGCTGGAACAAACGGCGTAAATATTATGGATGAAGTAAGTAAAATGAAAAGACTGAGCAGTTGTATCCATAATAGCGGTCTATTTTGTCCCATTTTTTTCGTCCTTTAGAGAAGGGTGTTTCATTTTTATGTTTTCATTCTTTTTAACAATCGTATAGTTGATGCATAAACAACCATAATATAAGTTTATTATTATAATATTTAAGATTTGTTTTGCTTTTTTTGTTTGCAACATCCCAAACAAAGTAAACAACTATAAATAAACTAAAGACTATCAAGATTTGGTGAAGTATTATTATGGAGAAGAAAATAGGTTTTTTAGCGGTAACATGCACAGTTTTGTTAATATCGACCCTTTTTTCCGGATGCATCCAAGATGATGAACCCTCCGGATCGATTGGTCTTATTCAGATCCCTGGATTGAGTGCAGGGTCTATGGATGATCCATCTTATAAACTCGCATCTTTTTATCAAGAAAAAGAACTAAGCATCGATGCGTCCCCAGCTGAGATTTCCCTTCCATTGAATTTGAACACTCTTTCAAACTTTGATGATGTGAACTTGTTTTTTGACCTTTCCGATGAACAACAACAATTACTCAAAGAAAATGGGTTTGTAGTAATGCCTTATAAACAACAAGATGACATCATTGAACCATACACGATGTGTAAAAATAATAACATTCCTGTGTTTGTCACAACAGATACCTTCCTTCATCTTTATCATATCCAATTCAATGAAATATTGAAAGGCTTGGAACAGCGATTGTTTTACCAAAACATCCTTGATCTCAGCAAATCAATGTTTTCTTATTCCATTGATCAATATGAATCCTTTACTGAACCTTTGGTGAAACAAGCAGCAAAACAAAATATGGTCTTTTTTGCTGTTGCTCTTGAATTATTACATACTTCAACTCAGCATGATTCTAAGACAGAACAGATTCCAACGGTCACTTATTCGATACCTGAAGAGATCTCTTCAATTGTTGACCAAGAACTATCTCTTATTGAGGCTCATGATGGTTTTACTGAAAGTCCTCTATTTTCTTACCGGGAGGATTACAGCCAATATGTTCCACGAGGCCATTATAATGATTCTGAACTCCTTAGACGATATTTCAAAACACTAATGTGGTACGGTCGAATGAGTTTCTTGCTAAAAGGAGGATCTCCTGCCTGTCCTCAATGTGATTTTCTTGTGGATAAGGCCGTTTCTGACACTCAAACCGTGCAAGCAATACTTATTGCCACAGCCTTACCAAATGTAACTACTGATGATCAAACATTGTTTGAATTATGGGAAGAAATCTATGCAATTACTTCGTTTTTTGTCGGCACTGCTGATGATCTTACACCCTATGAGTATGTTGAAGTGATCTCTGATGTGTTTGGATCTCGTTTTGAACCATCATTACTTGCAGATGAAAATAAACTTACTGAGTTAAAAGGAAATCTTGGCAATCTTCGTCTTCCTGAGATCTATGGGGGGACTGGAGAAGTTATCATTGCAAAGCCTCCGGGAGTTCCCTTCACTCTTGATGATCTCAATGAAACACTTGAAAAAACCCAAGGAATGAGATTGATGGGGCAACGATTCATCCCTGACTCATACATGTTTCAACAACTTGTGTTTCCCGCAGTTGATTTGTATCTAGGTGATGGAGATCCACAACCATTCACCATGGAATATGTGGATGGTATTCCAACACGAGCGTTTCCCAGAGGACTTGACGTGATGAACGTGTTTGGTTCCACTCAAGCCGCACGGATCCTTGCTGAAGAGGGCGATACTGATTACGATCGTTACGATAGTCAACTGAGTAAATTACAAAAGAATTTTTCTTCACTTAATGTAACGCAATGGCATCGGAATTTGTATTTTAGTTGGATGTATGCATTGCAACCATTACTCAAACCATATGCAGATGAGTATCCTTATTACATGAGATCAGATGCATGGGAGCAAAAAAGTCTCCATACGGCCCTTTCGTCTTGGGCTGAACTTCGCCATGACACCATTCTTTACGCAAAGCAAAGTTATACACCTATTAGATTCACCTCTTTTCCATCAGAACCAGAAGAAACGACCTCTGGTTTTATCGAACCTGCTGTTGAACTATATGTGAGATTACATGCTCTTACCAATATGACCTTGAATGGATTGCAATCATTTGATGTACTGAACACTACTGAGGAATCACGATTGTATTCATTAGTTGAAGTGTTGGACCGAATGATTGATTTATCTATAAAAGACCTTGAAGGAACACCATTTAGTGAAAACGACTTTCGTTTCCTTAAGGACATCGATGAAGCCTTAAAAAACACAGTTCTAGGGGTAAGTGCCAAAGGAAAGGAGACGACGATGGTTGCAGATGTTCACACAGATACCAATACAGGTCAGGTGCTTGAGCAAGGACTTGGGTATGTTGATTTGATACTGGTGGCAGTTCCAGATGCGGAAGGACAGTTGGTCTGTGCTGTTGGGCCGATGATGAGTTATTATGAGTTTAAGCATCCTTTGGATGATCGGTTAACAAATCAGGCATGGGAAGATATGCTTTCATCTGGTGATATTCCTACAAAACCGTCATGGACAGAGTCATTTTTTGCTGAATAACACTTTTTTTCCTTCTTTTTATTTTTTCCTTTTTGTATCCTTGATATTTTTACCAAGTGCGAACAAGGATTTTTTTCATTGCCCACTAGTTTTTTTTGATCTTATATTGATAAATGGGGGGCTTTGGGACAGTATTATCTAATCGTGGGTTATTTGTCTGTCAGTTCCGTTCAGAAATTTTATTTCTCCTATATAATATTCAGTTTTATACCTTTTGAGTATACCTATTAAACTATCTTTATCTTTTTTGTTTTCAATAATATATACTCCTTTGATCGGATTCCAATATTGTATTTTTTCTAGGAAGCCTTTCCGTCTGTATTTGTATTTTCCACCGTTTGAATAATCCGTATATCCATGCAATGCTTGAGATAATTGCACAGATTTTGTTTGATTTGATTGCTTGTAAATTACAATATACCGCATGATACGCATAACGTAATTAAGCGTAAGATATAAATATCTTTTGTTCTATATTGAATATTGATGGGACGACAATCAAATCAGTCGGTATTGAAATCGTTACTGACCCGTATTGAGGATGATGAGAGTGATTTCACCTATAAACACAAGGAGAAGAAAGTTACTGATTGGACTAAATATGATACCGCTCAGATCAATGAGATCAATGATATGCTTGAGTATATTCGTGATAGTGTTGATCAAGCAGTATGGAAGTTAAACATTGAAGAACGATATGAACAGGAAAAGAAGAAACCAGGGCAACC
>CAYOTP010000011.1:0-33003 GCA_964406955.1 uncultured Thermoplasmatales archaeon
TCTGAAAGGCCTTTTAGTTCCTTTCCAATGGTTGCTAGTGGTGTGGTGATGGATCTGATTATAAGTATGGCAAGGGAAATTGCTATGATCACACCTATTGCTATTGCAACCATCATCATCTGAACTGCTTGTTGTGCAGCAGCTTCAGCCACCACAGCTTCTTCATAAGCATGTTCTGCTGCTACTAGAGCATGGTCCATTTCAGCTTCAAACGATTCATCAACAATAGTTACCAACTGATTCAGAAGATCTTCTGCTTCTAAAAATAAGTCTCGAGTAATCATTGATTCAGCGATCATTTGTTCATTTATTGCAACAATTTCAGGACTATCTAAAGTATATCCTTGCAGATATAATCGTTCTTTTTCCTCAGCAAGGCTTCTTATCTCATCATGTGAATCTCTCCACTCGTTCCAAGCGGGCTCAAATTGAACCCAAACTCTATCTTCTTCTGTTGTTCTTTCGAGGGGTTCATAGATTGCCCATGCATGATCTGCTCTATCAAATGCGTTATCGATGTAATCAAATTGAGCTTGTCGAGTCGTGGTATCTGCAAACAAATTATCCATCATGAGGCCTCGTTCTCCGACCCAAACCGCTGTTTGCGCTTCGCTCATGATCATTAATTCCTCTACGCTTGTATACCACACGTCCATATACCCAATATCTGTAACTATTTCGTCAAGGTCGTGTTCTACTTGTTCAAGCGCAAGTTCTGATGTATGTAATCCATTGTATCCAACAACACCAACTGCTGCTAGAACAATGATCAGTGTTGCAAATGCGATCAATAGCTTCTTACTTATTTTTATATCATCCCATGTTCCCATGCTTTTTTTCCACCTTTCCAATTTTTTTTTATCCTTTTTTTGTTCTGAAAACCACTAGATAAATAGGACGGTAAGATGAAAATAGAACACAAGTTAACTCTTACAAGAGTTCATAGGTGAAAGTGCCCATTTTATAGCTAAACAGCACGTAAGCAACCTAATCGAAGTGCCCTATGAACCATCCTAATCCACCTCCAAAGTGGCTTTTTAACTTGTCACAAAAACAAATTTATAGTATTTATAAACATCGAAATATTGTAAAATTTTAAGTATTTGAATTACTTTTTATTAAAATATTGTTAATTTCCCAACAAATTTTAAGGTTTAATCTCACTTTATTTTTTCATTAAAAGAAAAATCTTTAAAACCATGATTGTGTTCTATTCTATCGATTTAGGGGTTGTAGAAAAGATGGATGATAAAGATATTGATGAAATTATTTACCATATCAAAAAGCTGAAAAATGTAGACATCAAAAAAGAGTCTTCACCTGAAGATTCAGCTTGGGCGGACAACGAAACGAATACTGAAAAGAGCGTTATGAACGCACAACCTAGAAGCGATTCTAAGAAAGATACTGAAAATACTATTACAAAGCAGGATGAAGCGATGGAAAAAATCAAGAATCTTGAAGAAACCGATCCGGTCACCATTATGGACCCTGAAGCTATTGGATGGACTGACGATTCAACGGTTCTCTGTGATGTCTGTGATCAAGAAATAATCTTAGGGAAGAACTTATCGGGCCTTGTTATTGCTGATGAATTTTTTGCTTGTGAACATTGTTGCCAAGAACTGTCAAAGGATGAGCTGATGGAATGGACTAAATCAAAGATGATATCTGCTGCAGATGTTCGACCGATTGGATTATGGGTGATTCAACAACAAAGAGAGAACAAAACAATAAAAAAATAATTGGTGTTTTTGATTAAAAAATTGTTGGCAGGTTATTTGATGAAAAATTTTTTGAATAGATGATGTAACTTTAAATAGGAGTTTTTCTTTTTCATCATTGGATGGAATACAGTTGGGATGAGTGTGGAATCAGTATGAATCGTAAATAAGAAATAATATTTGATGAAAAAATGAATTCATCATTCCAAATGTTAACATTCCTTAAAACCAAATTGGTCCCAACAATGATTCTGAATCAAATGAAGGAACAAGTAGAATGGCCGAAGAAAAAACGCTCATTAAGAACTCATATCTAAAATTCATTTACGAACTTTCAGATCTAAAGGACAAAAAAAATGAGAAGCGATTAACCTCCGGATTCCTTACATTGACCACAAAACAAATAATCCTTTTTCCTGAAAAAGACAACAAACCAGATGAGGCCAATAAACAAACATTAACCTTTGATCAGATCACCGAGGTGGATAGGAAAGTAGAACTCTGGAGAAAGGCATTGGGCTCAACAACGATAATCCCAATCCATTATCTAGTAAATAATAGTGAAGAAAAAGCTTGTTTGATTTCAACTTCACATGAAAATGCTGAAAAAATAAAAAAATTCCTTTGTGTTCTTTTAACAAATGGAAAAACCGTGGAGTTTGTCAGCCCGTTCAGCAAGGGTGGAAAAATACTTCTTGATAAAAAACCAGTTGAAGGAAACGTGTACATTAAAAAAACTGATCTTATACTATCTGCTGAATGGCTTGGAAAGAAACAAATGGAAACCATTAATCTTTTAAATCTGGATGATTTCGAGATAAACTTACAAGAAAAAAACGATTCATCAGTTACCTTGAAATATCAAAAAGAAGGAACCATCATCTCCACCTTGATCACCGCTGATCGGAAACTCGCTTCATTTATGGGATTATATATCCAACTGATTTCAGATAAGAAAGCAACTGAATCCGAGTCCCTTGAATTAAATGAACAACAATTCATGCTAGTGCAAATGATGTATACTAGCGATATCGATGGGGAGATGGCAGTAGAGATGTTAGGGATTTCAGAAGAAGAATTGCAAAGTATCGTCAATGATTTATTGGAAAAGGAAGTTCTAAAGGTATCTGGGGAAGAAGAGTATGAACTCACGGAGAAAGGAACAAAACATATCGTTGAACAAATGAAAAAAAATGTAGGATAAAAATACATAACAAATAATCAAAAATATAAAAATATGGAAAAATAGATAAACGACACCACCGTTATCCGGTGAGGAGGGTCGTATGGGAAAAAAAGTGATGTTAGTAGATGACACAAAATTCATGCGGATGATGCTTGCAAACATCCTCAAACCAAAAGGATTTGAAATTGTAGCAGAAGCATCTGATGGACTAGAAGCAATTGAGGCCTACAAAAAACACAAACCAGATCTTGTCACCATGGATATCGTCATGCCGAACATGGAAGGTATCGAAGCGGTAAAAAACATTGTTGCAGACGATGGAAATGCAAACATTATCATGGTAACCGCTGTTGGACAAGAAACCAAGGTAAAGGAAGCGATACAAGCCGGTGCTAAAGGATACATCGTCAAGCCATTCCAGGCTCCTCAAGTATTAGAAGAAGTAGGAAAAATATTAGGATGATCTTTTTTTAATATTTGATTGGTAGGGATAAGAGGTGACTTCAAAAGTCCTCGTTGTGGACGATTCCGCGTTCATGCGAAAAATGATTAGTGATATCCTTAATCGGGATCGGGCATTATCAGTTGTGGGTACTGCAAAAAATGGTGTAGATGCAATAGAAAAAACCGAAACGTTGCGTCCGGATGTCATCACCATGGATGTGGAGATGCCAGAGATGAATGGTATTGATGCGGTTAAAACCATCATGAAGAAACATCCAACCCCAATTGTTATGGTAAGTGCCTTGACCTCAAAAGGAGCAAAGATCACTCTTGAATCACTTCATGCCGGTGCAATTGATTTCATCTGTAAACCTTCTGGTTCGATTTCATTGAATATGAAAGAAATAAGTAAGGATCTTATTGAAAAAGTTAAGACTGCAGCCACTGCAAATGTAGAAAGCACTCGTTTCACAAAGATGAAAAAACCTCCGAGACGCGATACATCAATGATTAATGTGTTCTTGGTTGATGATTCACCGTTCTTCATTAAGAAACTATCCGGTGTCATCGGTTCGCAGAAGGATATGAACATTGTTGGAACGGCAAAGGATGGTAGTGAAGCGATACAGAAATTACGTTATCTTCATCCAGATGTCGTGCTGATGGATATCAATATGCCAAGTATCAATGGTATCATAGCTACTCAGAAGATCTTACAACAACAAACACTTCCGATCATCGTGGTCAGTGGAGAAACGGATCATAATATGACTGATATAAAAAAAGCACTGGATGCAGGAGCAATTGATTTTATCCCTAAACCAGCAAATCATGCAGGTTTT
The DNA here is from genome assembly GCA_964406955.1 of uncultured Thermoplasmatales archaeon. Taxonomy (GTDB): domain Archaea; phylum Thermoplasmatota; class E2; order DHVEG-1; family DHVEG-1; genus EX4572-165. The sequence goes on from CAYOTP010000011.1 coordinate 4,197, forward strand.
CATAGCATGACGGATCTATTGATTGAAAAGGTACGCAATGCACCGAAAAGCAAACATAAAATCAAAACCCGCACCGTTCATCCTCGGTCATCATCCTCAGTACAGAATCTTGTGGTGATCGGATCATCTACAGGAGGACCACAAACACTTACTCGACTGGTTCCCTATATTCCGGCGGATATTAATGCAGGGGTTCTTATTGTTCAACATATGCCACCAGTGTTCACAAAATCGCTTGCTGAACGCTTGGATGGATTGTCTGCAATCGATGTTCGTGAAGCAAAGGATGGTGATGAGATCAAAAACGGTTGTGCACTTGTTGCGCCGGGTGATTACCATATGACCGTTGAAGAACGAACGGTTTTGGGCAAACGGAAACGATTCGTCTCCTTGAATAAGAATGAAAAGATCCATGGGGTTAGACCTGCAGTGGATGTGATGTTTTCAACGGCAGCTGATATCTTTGAAAAAAACATCATTGCGGTTCTTCTTACTGGAATGGGACGTGATGGTGCACAAGCAATGGGTACCATTAAAGCAAAAGGAGGTAGAACGATAGCTCAAGATGAAAACACCTCAATTATTTTTGGAATGCCAAAAGCAGCTATTGAATTGGGTGTCGTTGACAAAGTACTTCCATTGGATCAAATAGCATCTCAGACAACATTATGGTTGAAAAAACCTCGTATCGGAGGGATTGCACAATGAGTGATGATGAATCAGCAGAATATAAGGAAATGTTCATTGAAGAGGCAAGGGAACATTTGACAACACTTAATCAATCACTTCTAGACTTTGAACAAAATCCCCTTGATGACGATGCTCTTAATAAGATATTTAGAGCAGCACATACGATTAAAGGAATGGCTGCAACGTTAAATTATGATCCAATTCAAAAACTTTCGCATAAAACTGAGGATACTTTGGACTTGATCAGACAACATCAGATCAATGTTGACAGTGATGTCGTTGATTTGATCTTTGATTGTTTTGATGGTATTGAAACGATGGTGGAGGACATCGCCGTTAATGATGCAACTGATTTTGATATAGCCGCTTTGATTTCACAATTGGAAAAATATTTGATAGATACTGCTCAAAAACAAGATGAACCAAGGAACAAACCATCCTCTCCTACAGCAATCTCTTTAGATCTTCCAAAAAAAATCAATGAATCCATATTAAGACAACTTGAACAAGATCACTTTGTTTATGCATTACATGTTTCAGTTCAGAAAGAATGTAAGATGAAATCCATTCGAGCATATTTACTACTCAAAAAACTCGATGATATTGGGGACATTCTTCATTGCTCTCCGAAACGAAAAGATATTGAAGATGGAACATTTGATAATTCCTTTGATCTTTTTTATACTACCGATGCCGATGAACACACGATTCATGATGTCGTTGATTCGGTTTCAGAACTGGAAGAAAAACAAGTTGTCCCGTTAACCATCGAGGATGACAAGATCGCTTTGCCGAAAGAATACCTTCAGAAGCAACAGGTAGAGGAACAAGTTAAGAACAACGAAAAATCTTCTCCTAAGAAAGACGATACTAAGAAAGTTCAGAAAAAAGGTAAAACTGAACTCAAAGGTCAATCACAAAGCATACGAGTTGGTATGGATCAACTGGATGAATTCATGAATCTTATTGGGGAACTGGTCATTAGTAAAGGGAGATTGACACAGATCGCTTCTGATCATAATCTTGATGATCTCAGTGAAACCGTTTCCAACTTTGATCGATTAACCAATCAACTGCAGGATAAGATCATGAATATCCGTATGATACCTATGAAACATATTTTCAATCGATTCCCCCGGATGATTCGGGATCTTTCAAAAAAGAATGGAAAACAAATTGAATTTAACATTGAAGGGGAAGGAATAGAACTTGATCGAACCGTGCTGGATGAAATCGGTGACCCCTTGGTTCATTTATTACGCAATGCAGTGGACCATGGTATTGAAACCCCTGAAGAACGAGAAAAAATGGGAAAATCTCCATCTGGTACCGTTGGTCTTATCGCTGAAAGAAAACGAAATCACGTTCTCATCAAAGTAACCGATGATGGAAAAGGAATCGATCCAGAAAAAATGAAAGAGGTTGCAGTGAAAAAAGGATTAAAGACAGATCAGGAAGTTCAATCCTTAACTGATCAACAAGCGTTGCAACTCATATTTCTCCCAGGATTAAGCAGTGCGGAGAAAATAACGGATGTCTCTGGCCGAGGTGTTGGTATGGATGTGGTGAAATCCACCATTGAAAAACTCAACGGTGTCGTTGAAGTCCAATCAAAAATGAATGAAGGAAGCGTGTTTGTCCTTCGTCTTCCGCTGACCATGGCCATCTTCAAGGCATTGTTCATCGGAATCGATGAGGAAACGTATGCCATCCCGATCAGTAATATCGTTGAAACCGTTAAACTCTCAAATGAAGAGTTTAAGACCGTAGATGGACAGCGGACAACAGTCATCCGAAATGAGGTATTACCCGTCCTCAGTCTTAATGAACTGGTAAAGAAACATTCAGATCATCATGATGATAAGGATTCAACGTATGGAGTCATCATTCAACGTGAGGATAAAAAGTTCGGCCTTCTTGTCGACCGGTTGATCGGTGAACAGGAGATCACCATTAAAAACGTCGGTGGCAGTATGAGACGAACTAAGGGAATTGCCGGGGTAACCATCACTGGAGATGGCCGGGTCATATTGGTCTTAGATGTCAACACGTTGGTAAAATAAATAATTAGGAAAAGAAGGAAAGAATATGGAAAAAATAGTATTAAACACCACTCAGAAAGATGGGTTACAGGAATTGGCTAATATTGGAGCAGGACATGCATCCACTGCGCTTTCTCAAATGATCAACAAAGAAATAAAGATGGGAATCCCTCATGTCGAAGTCATTCCTCTGTCTGAAGCGGGATCACATTTAAGAAATGAACAAATCGTTGTTGGTATCTTTTTAAAGATCTCTGATGAGATACCATCATACGTGATGATGATCATTCCAAGGGAGAGTGCCTTTGCACTTTCACATCTACTCCTTGGAACAAAGGAATCCAAAGGAGAACGAATTCTCTCTGAAATGGACATGTCCGCTCTTTCAGAAGTGGCTAATGTGATGATTTGTTCCTTTTTTGATAGTGTTTCAGCGTTACTTGGGATGAGCGTGGTTCCTGGACCACCGAACCTTGCATATGATATCCCTGATGCAGTTCTTGATTATGTGCTTATTCAGATCGGTGAGATTTCCGATGAGATCTTTTTGTTCAATGTGGACTTACGGGAGGAAAAGGAACATAATTTCGAAATCCATATGTTTCTTTTACCTGAACCTGATTCCATTGCAACGCTAATTGAACGGATGGGCTTGACCCACGTGACATAAAAAAAAATGAAAAATAGGATGAATTAAACCATGATGGAAACAATATCATTAAATGAAATGCAACGGGATGCATTGCAAGAGGTAGCTAACATTGGAGCGTCTCATGCAGCAACGGCATTGTCAAAAATGGTGAACCGAGCCATACAAGTTGGTATCCCTCGAGTAGACATGGTTCCGTTGGAAGAAAGTATCTCAACGGTCCCTCAAACAGATCCTGTTGTTGGCGTGTTCTTACAAATGTCAGAGGAAACACCGTTATATGTAATGGTGCTTCTTTCAAAGAACAGTGCGTTTTACTTAGCAAACCTTTTACTTAGTCAACCTGAAACAGAAGTTCGTGATGACTTCACAGAAATGGAGGAATCTGCGTTAATGGAAGTAAGCAATGTGATGATGAGCTCGTTTTTCAATAGCATCACCTCCCTCATCAATGTATCAATGATACCTGGTCCTCCAGTTATTGCGTTTGATATGCCTGCAGCGATCCTTGATTACGCATTGATAAAAGTGGGAAGAGTGGCTAATTCCGTACTTCTCTTTGAAACTGCAGTGTCTGAAGAAGGAAAAAACACCTTTGATGTGAACATGTTTCTTATACCCGAACCAGAGACCATACAATTGATGTTAAATAAACTTGGGATGGACTTAGGTTAAAAGACCATTAAAAAAAACTAAAAAAGGAAGGTAACAAAAGATGAGACAACTCCATCTGCTAAATGAATTACAACTTGATGCGTTACAGGAAACAGGTAACATCGGCTGTTCACATGCAGCAACAGCCGTATCACAAATGATCAATGAAGAAGTAGAGATAACCGTTCCCCGAATCTTCATTCAAAAACTACCTCAACTCAGGGAAAGCCTTCGAAGCATTTCGGGGGAAGAGAACAAACTTGTTGGAGTGTACCTTGAACTGACCGAGGATTTTTTAGGAAGTATCCTTTTTCTTTTTCCCTATCAAAGTGCGCTGGTACTTTCTGATCTACTGATGTTTCAACCGGTGGGAACCTCAACGGAACTAGGCGAAATGAGTCAGTCGGCAATCACTGAGGTGGGAAATGTCGTTGTTTCAGCTTATACCAATGCGTTGAGTGAGTTTCTCAATTCGTCGATTATGCTTTCACCACCTCATTATTCAGAGAAAATACCAGATATGTTCCTTGATGAGATCACATCCACCCTTGGGCCAGATACATCCCATGCATTGATCTTTGATACGAAATTTCAAGGAAAGCAAAATCAGTTCACTTCCTTTTTTGTTTTACTTCCATCGCCTCAATCACTTGACATATTATATGAACGGCTTATTGCTTCATTTGGAAAGACTAGTGATGTTGAAGTGGATGCCTATGTCAATTCATTAGCTGAATGACTTAAAAAAAATATTGAATTTGAAAAAATAACACGGATGAAAAGATTATGACAGAGAACATCGTCATTGGTATCGGAGATTATGCAGTCAGTGATAACGGCTCTCCTTTATCTACAGTGGGGCTTGGTAGCTGTATCGGCATAGTGATTTACGATTCGAGAAAGAAGATTGCAGGCCTATCTCATATCATGCTTCCCACGATGGGATCAAAGCAGGATCGAATTGGAAAATATGCAGATACTGCAGTCCCTGCATTACTGGAGGAGATGAACAAAAAAGGTGGTTTTTCCCGTAATTACAAGGCAAAGATAGCTGGTGGGGCCAGTTTGTTTAATTTTAAAGATGATACCTTGCAGATCGGGAAACGGAATGCAGAAGCAGTTGAAAATGTGCTGAAGCAGTATAACATTCCAATTTTAAAAAAGGATGTCGGTGGTGACCGGGGACGGACCATAACGTTTTATCCGGATACTGAAGAGCTTCATATACGAATGGTGAAGAAAGGCGGCGATGGTCCAAATATTAAAGTGATCTAAAAAAGGAGGAAGAAACCATTGATACAACATGTGGATTATCCACCGGATTTTGAAGAATTGAAAAAAGGTGTAAAAAAACTACTCGGTTTCAATACTGATCAATATAAGAACACGTATCTGGGAAGACGGTTCAATGCTCGCTTACGAGCCTATAGCCTTGATTCATATCATGAGTATTGGAATTTATTGAAGAACGATTCAAAAGAGCAAGAACGATTACTTAATGATCTTACGATTAATGTTACGGAGTTCTTCAGGGATAATACCGTGTACAGGTTTCTTTATGATGATGTGTTTCCATTGATGATAGAAAGGAAAAATCGTATCAGAGTGTGGAGTGCAGGTTCATCAGATGGAAAGGAAGCATATAGTATTGCCATGTTATTTTTGGATCTACTTGGTGAACGAAACGCTCGTTCTAAAGTTAACATTGTGGCAACTGATATCGATAAAGCTTGTTTGGATAGAGCCCGGTCAGGGTGCTATATCTCAAGAAGAGGGATCAATCAGACCGATGTGTCAAAACAATTGTCTTTTCTAGCCAAACCAAATGAATATTTTGACATTCAAGATGAAACGTATTTTCTTAAACCTGCGGTGAAGAATCTAGTGTCGTTTCAATATCATGATCTGATCTCTGGACCGAAGAAACAAAATTTTGATATCATTTTTTGCCGAAATGTGGTCATCTATTTTAGTAGAGCACTTCAGGAAGTGTTATACATGGATTTTTTTAATGCGTTGAACTCGGGTGGATTTTTTGTCATGGGGAAAACTGAAACGCTAGTGGGCGAGGCAAGGGGCCGATTCCAATCTTATGATTCGCGGGAACGGGTCTTTCAAAAAGTCTAACAATGGATGTTTCTTTTCTAATTATGCTGACCTGGATGCCGGCTAAAGATTCACTGTAAAAAAGAGGTCAATTATCCTTGATTGATGAGTGGTATGGTGGCAGTGAGGGATAGAAAAAATATAATGATGGCACATTTTGTAATGTTGCCATCGTTGATGATTAATCTTTTTATTTTCTTTCTTTCATCATCGATTCGAGAAGTTCCTTGCCGAAAGGAGTTATCCCGTAGAGTTTGATGTTTGATCCACCCTTCCTTTCTTCAATGATATCCAATCCGATCAGTGATTCATCTTCCCGATATCGTGATTTCATTCCCCGTATGGCACCGATCACGTTTGTTGGTGTTGTTTTTACGTGATATGCTATTTCAGAAGTATAACTATAACTTGGACTGATGTCAAAAAGATATTCTGCAATCTTTTTTCTCACATTACTTCTGCGTAAGGCCCGTACCACCAAGGGGCGTTTTAACTCCGCTGAAATGTTCTCTTTATCCGGCTCGTGCATCCCAAACCCTCACCGCTTTATTAACGTATGAAAGTACCCATATTTATAATAAATCCCCACTTGAATAATTATCAACATATGCACCTGCATATCCGCATGCATCAAAGGAATGCATGTATATATTCACATGCATGATTATGTGGATGTCTTTATCTTTTTCTTCTTATATTCGGTTTTTTGTTCATAGGTATTTTTGGCAAAAGTAAGCATTTTTTCGAAGAGAACGGAAAGTAGACCGGAAAGCACGATCAGATCAAATCCCGATGCGCCACCAAGTGTAGCTTGCATCGTTGATGTGGTTGAGTAATTGATTAGTTCTGGAAGATGAAAGAGATCTGCGCCTATGATGATGCCAAGGACTCCAAGGGTGAAAGCGTAGAGGCTTGCATGTTTGCCAAGCCTTTCTTTGTTTAGGAAGATGATCACTGCAGCCATGAAGGGTGGAAAAAGATAAAGGGGGAAGGGGGAAATGATGCCTCTGTCGACTATTGGTGTTGTCATCAGATATGCCATGAGGCAAACAGGGATGAGACTGGGTAAAAGGAAGCGGTAATCAGGTTTTATTTTAAGAAATGAACCAATGATGATGAGTAATGGAAGAATGAATCCTATTGGATGGATGCCGATGTTCCAAGAGGAAACCGAGCAGATCAGAAGATGATCTGATACAGGGATGAATAGAGTTGGGAAAAATGTTACACTCATTGAGAAAAACGTGATTGTCAATGCTTTTTTATATGAGACATGAAGGCTGTTAAGGACATAGATGAGGACTCTATAGATGCCAAAAAGAAAGAGTGCTGGAAGGAAAATGACTGCTAAAAGTAAGAATAGATCGTTCATGTGAATTCCTCTAACGTGGTTCTCATGATATTTCACCAATTGATTTCTTCATTATGATTGGAGGTGTTGAATGAATCCTTTTGTTTGTTGCCACCATGCAAAAGCGAAATTGTCTATTGAATTGGGCGGGATGAATGTGATTACTTTTCCAATGATTTCGGTGGAATCAATGGACTCGTTTTGGACTAATAAGGGTTTTTCTAAAGAGTAGAGGCCATAAAGATTCATGGAGCAGAGGGTGTCTTTTTGATCCACTGAAAATGATGGATGTGTTTGTTTTTGGATGAGTACTGCAGATCTTGGATTGGTTTGACTTGCTATCTTGAATTGTTCACTGGCAACGATTTCGTAATCGTTTGGACGCATCAATGAGTCAAGGAATATGGGCAGCCCCATTGAAGAGATCAGAATGCTGTTGAGGCTAGTGCTTAAGCAGAGCAGCAAAATGAATATGGCCACATGTGGATTTCTTTTGCTTTGATTTATGAGTTTTTTTCCTTTTGATCGAATCCCTTCCATCGTGATACTTTTTGTCACGTTGTTTCTTTTTAAGCCTTGTTGATAAAATATGCAAACTGTCAAAATGTCAACCAATCTAGATTGGATCCTGGTTGGGCCTTAAAGAACCCTGAAATTGCTTGTTTCTCGAAGAAAAATCACAAAAAAGATTGATTGTGTAATACATTACACAAAAAATAAGGCTTGAGTCACAAAACACAGATCACTCGAAGAAGCATATGCATAACCACATGCAAACACAGCTACATAAACACCTACATATTCAAAGATATCTACTGAATGGAAATTATCTTTCTTCTAAGGGAGAAATGGTGCCCTATTCCGCTCAAACATCGTGGTTACCTGACTTCCATCAACCTCTTGCATATCTCCATCTTCGTACTGAACAACAAGCCAACTACTTGGATGAGGATACGTATTGATCACACGAGCCTTCCGCAATGGACTGTCCGGATCAACAGGATCTTTCACAAGTACCTCAACACCACGCTTAATTCCTCTAGACTTTAACATCGCATCTCACCATATTACTTGCAACAAACGATTGTATTTAAATACATCCATGGCCATATCAAATGAACAACGCGAAATGGTGGGGAAAACATATGACAGTTAAAAAATATATATACTATATAGTAATCATAATGGTGCTTTTATTTTCAAGTGCTTCAATCGTTTCAGCTGCGGGCATAGAAATAAGAAATATCCGACATGATCTCATTAACGAAAAAAGCAATGAACAAGCGCAATTCTACACTATTTTCATCACGGTAGAAAACACTGATGACAATCCTTATGAGAATATCACTATAGAGCTTTTAGATGACGTTATACCAGTAAGTGACGAACATAGCTTTGAACCATCTGAAATTAAAACATTCAGGTTTGATGATTACCCTGTAGCGGGAGGAACAACTCATCAGATAACGGTAAATGTTTATCCAACAGATTCTAGTACTAGAACCCCCAGAAATTCAGACTCAACCGAGTTCACCCTCACTTATCAAGATTCAACCGTAGATGATACTTCGTTTATTTCCTTAATATCCATACTATCAATGATTCTTTTTGTTGGATTCATCATCGCAAGAAAAAAACACCGATAAAAAAAGTATTGACGTTTTAGATCTCGTAAGCGGTAATCTTTACATGATCAACCATTTGAGCCATCGAACCACCAATTGAAATCGAGGGCTCTCCAGCATACTTCCATTCGGATTCAGTATAACCTGCAGGTAAATTAATGGTGACCGGGCCATCAGTATGAAGTTCATTTTCACGATCATCATAAAAGGTAACATGCACTTGAACTGAAACATATCGATCTTGAGGATTATGAAGGATATATCTACATTCGACCGATCTCACATTACCATATTCTTCATCATCTTTAATGAAATCAAGTTCTGCGTTATGAAGTTCAACTACATCTGATTCAAACTCAATATTCTCAAATGATTTTACTGTTACTCCTTCTTCAGTACATCCTGAAAAGCTTACAACGAAAACAATCATTAAGATTCCTATAGCAACTTTTTTGGCATCCATTTTTCCTCAACCATTATCTGAATTCAATTCATCTTATATAATAGTTGAGTTGAAGTTGGAATACAAAGTATTCTTCAAAAATGTAAGAATTCAAAAAGAGAATAGTATGTCCAAATACAAACATTTAATTAGAGACCCGTTATCTATGATTCAACAATTTTGAAAACAAAATCATCCGGGTGAGGAATGCATGGTGGAAAATTCAACATTAATTAAAGAAGTTCTTAACACAATAATAAATATATCTGGAAGAAAAACAACACAAAGCCATGCGATATACTTAGTGGAATCGACATTGAATGATTTAAAAAAACAGTATTCATTTCTAGAAAAGATCGATGTAAAAGACACAACATATCTAGAGGATGCAGAACCTATAACCATAATGTCAGAAGATGTCAACTCCATCGAATCAAAAGACCTATGCCCTGCTGTAAAGGATATCATCACGAAATTAAATTCTTCACTTGGAGAGCAAGCCGGACATTTTTTCATCAAGGAAATTTCCCATAAATTAAACGATGAATCTGTTTCCACATTAAAGACAATGGGAATAGATTTTGATATCATGCATCTAGAACAACAGATCACAAAGATGGAGAAGAACTTATTCAAGTGAGATCCTCCCATGATTAAAGCTTTTGGGGTTTCTTGCATGTTATCTCATAAATATGTCAATAATATTTTAAAAAAGATTAAATCAAATTAGTACCATAATTCTACTTCTCCTTAAAGGGAATATCCTCTACAGTATCTACCCGGATGATATCGTGTTTATTCACTCTCATTATCACCCTAAGACTCAAACGTATCAGCACCTACACATTCACCTGCATATTCACATGCAAATAAACTATATAAAAACAAAGAAGAATAATGGGGTAGCACTCTGAAAGGTTGCAAAAAAGCAACTCTAAGGAGGGGTAAAAGAAGGATGGGACGAAAGACTAAATATCTTACGAAAAGAAAAGATGTTGCAGCTATCGGTATCGGAGCCATGATCGTTTTTATCGCAATGGTTCTTGTAGCGGGAATTGCTGCATCGGTGCTGGTGCAAACAAGCTCACAATTAGAAATGCAAGCGTTACGAACAGGTTCGCAAACGGTACATCAAGTGGCGAGCGGAATTATGATCCAAGGCATTGAGGGACTGAATACATCTGGATCTCTAACTCACTTGGCTTTAGAGATTAGACCACGAGCTGGATCTCCGGATATTGATCTATCTGAAACGATTATAGAGATATCTGATTCTACGACAAAATATGTGCTGGAATATGGTGAAACGCTTACAAATTCAAATGAGACTGGTGGTGATGTATTCACAAGTTCGTATTATCCCGATGGCACTAAAACAACGGAATTTTTTATAATTGTATTGCAAGATGCTGATGGATCATGCACACAAGATAATCCAATTATTAACTTTGGAGATCATGTCATTTTGGCTGTTGGTGATGCATTTAGCGGCATTTCACCTCGGACGAATGTGTTTGGTCAGATCATTGCTGAGGAAGGGGCTCCGGGTATCATTGGTTTTAGAACACCTGAATCATATACAGTGGCAGTAATGGAGTTACAGTGAGGTGATAAATGATGAGAAAATTATGTTGTAATAAAAGAAAGGATTTCGGTGCCATTGGTATTGGTGCAATGATTGTATTGATTGCAATGATTTTAGTTGCTGGTGTTGCAGCTTCGGTACTTGTAACTACATCTAACACACTTCAAAGTCAAGCGTTAAGAACAGGCTCTCAAACCACTAGAGAGGTTTCAAGTGGCATACGAGTATCTGCGGTAACCGGTCTAGTGAATACGACTGAAAGCAATAATGTTACAGTATATGATGATATTTGGTGTTTAGCTATAACTGTGGAACCAAGACCTGGATCAGATAGGATTGATCTAAATAATACCTTTATTTTACTGAGTGATGGGGATAAGAAGGCGTTATTGACTTATCATTATAACGACTCAGATTATTTCGCATCTGATTTAACGGGAGATATATTTGATACAGGAAAAGTAAACTGGTCTAATTTATCAAGCGATAAGTTTGGTATTGGTGTACTACAAGATGCAGACGATTCGATAAGTCAATTTAATCCTGTGCTAAACCGTGGAGATAAGGCAGTATTGTTTATTTATACTAATACTTCAGCAGTGTTTGGCAGCCGGATTTCTGAAAGAAAAGAAATCTTTGGTCAGGTTATTCCTGAGATCGGCTCAACTGGTGTGATATCATTTACGTCACCGAAAGCATACGTTAACACTGTTTATACTCTGCAATAATGAAACCTGGAAACGATTCAGTTTCCCCTCCTTTTCATTTTTTTTTCATTCTTTCAACATTTTTTCCCTTGTATAAAAATATTTTTTTTGTAAATTTTCTTTTCTGCCTTGTTAAATACATTCATACCTGAATATGTATCTACAATGGTACCTAAGAAAAATGCTTATAACCTCTTTTAGGAATTGATGATTCAGAAAAAAGTAATTTAAATTCACCGGATGGGATGTGAATTAAGATGGGAAAAAAACTGGTAAGAAAGATAAAAGAAGAAGATGATGCAGCGATAGGTATAGGCGTTTTAATCGTTTTTATCGCGATGGTTCTTGTAGCTGGAATTGCTGCATCGGTGCTGGTGCAAACAAGTACTCAACTAGAAATGCAAGCGTTACGAACAGGTTCACAAACGATACATCAAGTGGCGAGTGGAATTAAGGTGGAAGGTATTGAAGGTTTCAATAACGGTGGGGTCATCACACGTTTGGCTTTAGAGATTACACCACGAGCTGGATCACCGGATATTGATCTATCTGAAACGATTATAGAGATATCTGATTCTACGACAAAATATGTGCTGGAATATGATTCAAGTAAGTTTACTAAATCTAATGAAACACTTGGACATGTATTTACTGATAGTTTCTATCCGAGCACAGATACCACTAACAAAACAACATTTGGTATCATTGTGTTGCAAGATGCAGATGGATCATGTACCTCTGGAAATCCTGTTATTAACTTTGGAGATCATGTTATTTTGGCTGTTGGTAGTGCGTTTGGTGGTGTGGCACCTCGAACAAACATGTTCGGTCAGATCATTGCTGAGGAAGGGGCTCCAGGTATCATTGGTTTTAGAACGCCTGAATCATTTACGGTAAGTGTACTAGATCTACAGTGAGGTGATAAATGATGAGAAAATTATGTTGTAATAAAAGAAAGGATTTCGGTGCCATTGGTATTGGTGCAATGATTGTATTGATTGCAATGATTTTAGTTGCTGGTGTAGCAGCTTCAGTACTTGTAAGCACATCTAACACACTTCAAAGCCAGGCGATGAAAACTGGGTCTCAAACCACTAGAGAAGTATCAAGTGGCCTTAAGGTAACCTCCGTTTTAGCATATGTCTATGAAGCATCTGAAAGTGAGCCTTATGATAATATCACCTGTTTAGCTATAACGGTTGAAGCAAAACCTGGCTCTGGTAGGATTGATCTGAACAATACGTATATTCTACTAAGCGATGGTACAAAAAAAGCATTGTTGACCTATAAATATAATGATTCGGAATGCTTTGATGGCTCATTAAGAGGCAATCTGTTCAATACTACTACTGCTGTGAACTGGACTAATTTATCAAGTGATAAGTTTGCCATTGGCGTATTGATTGATGCAGATACGTCAACATCTAGATATAATCCAGTGATAAACCGTGGAGACAAAGCAGTTTTATATGTGCTAACCAACACTTCTGCGACGTTTGGGGAAAGAATCGGCACAAGAGTTGAAATCTTTGGTCGGATTATTCCTGAGGTTGGTGCACCGGGTGTGATATCATTTACATCACCGAAAGCATACGTTGATAGAGTGTATGTAGTACAGTAAAGAAATCATTGGGAGAAAATCATCCAGTTTTTTCCCAATTCCTTTTTATTTTTTTTATCTTTTAGTGCCATTTAATCACTCTAAATGTTTTTCTCATTTTGTAGTATTTCCATAGCACTTTTTTTCGTTCTTTTCTAGGTCAAACCATACATTTATATTCCCTGTCCCGTATTACGTGACCATTGGATGGGTTCTGAGAAATATTTAATTGGACCGCTCACGTAATGCTAGGAGGTGTGAAAAGTAGATCATCATGCTGGGGGTGTGTTCTCTTCTAATGATCACGCTGCAATTGGGATTGGCTCATTGATTATTTTCATTGCTATGATCATTTCAGCGGGTGTTGCAGCATCAGTAGTGATGCAAACGATGAACTCGATGCAACAACAGGCACTACAAACCAGTCAGGAGACGATTTCAGATATTTCCACAGGTCTAAGATTGACCCATGCGAGCGGATATGTGGTAAATGGAAGCATCACTCAAGTTTGTTTTTTTGTGGAAACGATTCCTGGGTCCAATGCAGTGGATCTAAGTCAAGTTCGTCTTCAGATCTCCGAAGGTGAAACAATGCCTGTTCTAAAATACTCAAACACCAGTTTTTCCAATAGTGTCTCAAATGGTTTGTTTAATACCTTGAACATGAGTAATGTGACCAATGAAAATTTTGGTCTTTTATCAATCCGAGATATCGACAATAGCTGCACTATGGATAATCCAGTGATAAATAATAATGACCTTGTCGCAATCATCATCAATACAAGTGCTTGTTTTGATGGTATCTCCCCTAGAACCACGGTGACGGGAAGAATCGTTCCCGAAGTAGGGATTTCAGCCCTGTTTAGTTTCACAACACCCTTAGCTTTCACCGATAACATTATTGATTTAAGGTAACTAGTATCCTAAACGGTCCTTGTTTGAAACCAAGTGGTTTTCTTGCCTTACTTCTATACATATGACTTTTTTTGGATGATTCAAATCATCCTCCAGTAAGCATTCCTTTGATGTACAGATCCACAACAAAGCTAGTGATTGCCACAACCCAGACAAAGGGAACAAAATACAGAAAAGTAAGATACAGATGACTCCCTCGGATGACCTTGATGGTATAGGCAAGCATAAATGAATGTATCATTAAGACAAGGAAGATGATAATTAAGATGAAATCATAGGTTTCCGGTGGGACCGTGTAGAGTAATGATCCCATATTTATCCCTTCAAGATCACTGAATGGATCACCGGTCTCCAAAACGATTTCGTTCAAATGCCTACTTATCACAAGTGATACGTAAATAGCAAAGGATATACCAAAGGTTATCCCTCCGAACAATGCAGTTGACGTGTTCACAATGGAAAACTTTTTTTTCCTTAGATCTAGGATCTTTCTCATATTCTCAGCAATCATTCGTGTCACTCGAGTTGGATTGGCTGCCGCATACGTTGATTCTCTGAACATCTCACAGGATCGTTGGATGAAATTACTATTGGTATCCACACCGAACCATTGCCATGCATTATCATCATCGATACGGGTTCGTAATCGACGATATAAACTTCTGATATATTTTGTTAATATCCCATAGTCTTTTCTGCTCAGATAATACACTGACTCAGTGATCTTTCCGCCTTTCATCGTTGCAATGGAGCCTAAACCGGTAAGAAAACCAAGGAAATTTTTTTCTTTTCTAGAGATATTATCCTCTTCAATGATTGTTTTGATGCCAACAAACAGCAAAGGAGTCAATGCAGTCGCGATGAGTACTTCTATGGAAAGATTCACTAATAGGGGGAACTGTAAACTGTATTTTCCATAGCTAAGACCCAATCCAAGGACAATCGAAAAAAGCATTGCATTTAATAACCAACGAGTTAATTTTTTTTGAAGATCACTTTTTTCTCCTGATTGATGCCAGATAGCATCTTCAGGAATGATCGATTTCATTAAATAAAGAAGTAAACCTTCAGAAACAATGAGCATAAATGAGGATAGATAGGTATACAACGTCATACTCTCTGCACCTAAAATAATGGGAAGCACAATACCAAAGCTCATCACAAAAATGATGGCAATAAGCATGCTCACATAGACCTCATTGAGGATGACGATGTTTTCATTACTGGTCTCATACATGGTCTTATAATCTTGCATCA
Organism: uncultured Thermoplasmatales archaeon; assembly: GCA_964406955.1. Lineage (GTDB taxonomy): Archaea > Thermoplasmatota > E2 > DHVEG-1 > DHVEG-1 > EX4572-165. The sequence goes on from CAYOTP010000011.1 coordinate 19,820, forward strand.
CTGCCTTTTGTTCCGTTTCAATGAACTCTCGATGTTCAACACCGCTATCTAGACTTTGTGAGAACCGATCAAGGAAATCTTTCAGGATCTTACTTGGCGTTCTCACTGCGATGAAATGAAGAGTGCTAGCCATCGGGTACCGCCACTGTGTGGAAAGAACAGAAACTTTTTTGATCTCTGAGCCAAGACTTCGATACACTTTTTTTCCACCAAGGACATTTAAAATATCCTTTAAAGAGAGATCTGAAATGGCAAGGACGCGAAGATGAGTGATAAAAAAATGCATGTTACTATCGATCTCAGTTGCCTTATTCTTAAAGGAAATATAGGGATAAAGAACGCCAAGGATGATGGGAACGATACCGCCAAAGATAAACGTAGCAGGATGAAAAGAAACAGGAACCGGAAGCAATAATTGAAGAATAAACGGAAGACATAAAATAAGAACACCTATGCCGGCAAGAGGAGCAAGAACCGTTGAATAAAACTTTTTCTTATCCTCAAGGATCCGGTAAGCGATCTTAAGATCATCGAAAAACTCTCGTTTTTTCTTATCTTTTTTTTCTTTTTTCCTTGCCATACAGGTTCAACCAAATTAAATTGAGATGGGTAACGCTTCAATTCCCTCCCTATAAAACGTCCAAATGAACTGACAGACCTCATAATAATCAAAGATCTGTTCCTCCACCATTCTATCAAGGATATGTTTCCGGAGATCATATTCAGCATAGATCTCACTAGGATCGTTATAACCAGCGTTTTTTGCGATTCGTTCTTCAAGGATGTAACTATTTCTATTGGCTCTAAAAACATGTTGATCCTCAGCGGATTTCCATTCAAATGCTGTTCGAGACATCACTCCATCAACAGCCTTATTATATCCTTCGATCTCATCGACGGAAAGCACTCTTCTTAACCGTTTTCCCTTCCGTTCCACCGCCATCTGGATCAACACGAAATCAAGGTTGTCCATGAATGATTTGGGAACATTGATCGGATCGCCAGTGAACCGCTGAATCACCTTTGTAACTGAACCTGCGTGAAACGTGGTGATACAAGGGTGACCCGTCTGCATCGCTTGAAAGACCACATTTCCCTCCGCACCCCTTGTTTCTCCAGGTATTATATAGTCAGGGCGGGACCGGAGAGCTGCCTTTAAAAGATCAAAGAGATCCACACTTCCCTCTTCAGTATCTGCCGTCCGAGTGAGCAACTGCTGCCATACGGTATGAGGAACATGAAGCTCGGGGGTGTTCTCTGCAGTATAGATCTTTTTATCTGGTGGAATAAATGGAATCAATGCATTGGTCGTCGTGGTCTTTCCTGAAGCGGTCTCCCCGCAAACAAAAAAACTTCGTCCATATTGTAAAGAAAGCCAGATATATGCAGCAACCCCGCTGCTCATCGTTCCCCAATTGATGATCTGGGTGATACTGATCGGAGTCTCAGCGAACTTACGAATCGTGATACTTGGCCCTTTAATACTAATTGATTCCGGATAGATGAGATTACCTCTGCTTCCATCTGGCATCGTTGCATCAACGATGGGTTGAGCTTCACTCACTGCTGCCCCCATCTTCTCACTGAGCTTTCGAGCAAAGACAAACGATTCCTCTTTAGGAATGAGTATGTTTGTTTTGATCATGTCAAAGACCTTATGGATCGCATGAACGTTTTCCCCGGCGATGATATGGATATCTTCCAAATAGATATCCCGCATAAACGGTTCAAGAGGCCCACCACCGATCTGCTCTTTGATTAATGTGTATTTCATTGCTTCTTTTTGAGCAGAGGTCGCTTTAATCGTAGTTTTCATCTTCGTCTTACCGAACAGTCCTTTTTTCATTATTGGTTCATATGAAGAAGCATTTTCATCAATTGTTATAACATCATCCATCAATTCAAAGAACAATTCCTTGAGTTCATCATCAGATACCGCGCTTTTTTTTTCAGGAGCCTTTTTAACGATGAGATGAAGCAGGTCTTTAAACTTCTTCTTTGTTTCCTCATCAAGTTCTGGTTCAATGGATTGATACAATCGTTCATCCATCTCCGGTAAACGATAAATATGAATAAAAACAGATCCTTTTGTTGGATAGATAAAGTTAGGTAATTCTTCACTGGCCTTTTCTTTAGGGATCTTTTTAAAGAACTCAGGAGGTTTCATTTTTACCTCAATGTTCTTTAAGTATGAAGCAAGATGACTATGTTTTTCCACTAACTCTTTGATCTCTTCCTCAGTCATCTTGTCTGATTCAGCCATCTTGCACACCCCATCATACGATCAACGCTCACCTTTATTTATATACTTATGGGAAGACCATCCACTCCTTCCCGGAAATACGTCCAAATGAATTGAACGACCTCATAGTAATCAAATATTTTTTCTTCAACCATGCGGTCTAAGATACGTTTCCGAAGATCCAATTCATCATAGATCTCAGTTGGATCTTCATAACCTGCATTCTTAGCAATACGTTCTTCTAAGATAAAACTATTTCTATTTGCCTTAAAAACATGTTGATCCGCTGCTGAATTCCATTCAAATGCCGTTCGAGTGATGACCCCGTCAACTGCTGAGTTATATCCTTCGATCTCATCGACGGAAAGCACTCTTCTTAACCGTTTCCCTTTCCGTTCCACCGCCATCTGGATCAGCACGAAATCAAGGTTGTCCATGAATGGCTTTGGAATACGAATGGGATCACCAGTGAACCGCTGAATCACCTTTGTAACTGAACCTGCGTGAAACGTGGTGATACAAGGGTGACCGGTCTGCATCGCCTGAAACACAACTCTACCTTCAATACCTCGAGTCTCACCAGGAATGATATAGTTGGGTCGAGACCTGAGTGCTGCAAGGAGCAGATCATTTAAATCAACATGACTTTCTTTCGGCCCCGTCGTCCGAGTGAGCAACTGCTGCCAAACAGGTTGAGGGACCTGAACCTCAGGAGTATTCTCCGCAGAATAAATCTTTCTATCTGGAGGGATGAACGGAATGGCTGCATTACAGGTAGTGGTCTTTCCTGAAGCGGTCTCACCGCAAACAAAAAAACTTCTTCCATACTGCATCGCTATCCAAAGATATGCAGCAATATAACTACTCATCGTTCCCCAATTGATGATCTGGGTGATACTGATCGGTGTTTCACTGAATTTACGGACCGTCATACTTGGCCCCTTCATACTGACATCACCAGGATGAATAATGTTGACACGACTCCCATCAGGAAGCGTTCCATCAGCAATAGGTACACCGTCACTGACGGGACTGCCGATCTTTTCACTGAAATCCTGGGAGAACGTCGTAGCCCATTCAGGATCAATATAGATATTGGTACGAACCAGATCAAATACCTTATGGATCAAATGAACATCTTCACCGGTTAAAATATGGATATCTTCAATGTTTGGATCCCGCATCAACGGTTCAAGAGGTCCACCACCAACGATCTCTTTTGTAATGTTATATCTAATGGCGATTTTATCTTCGCTTGTTAAACGTATTTTCCCTCGTTGTTTTCCCTCATCAAAAGAAACCGCTGATTCATCCACCACAGTTATCTTATCAAGAAGCGTTTTGATAGCAGATCGTAAATCATCTGGATCCTTGATGTTTTCATATAAATGAGCCATTTCATACATCCGCTCAAGAACGATTGCTTGTTTTTTCAATTGCTCTTCAGTAAGCTTAGGTTCCACTGCATGATATTCAATTTGTTCCATTTCAGGAGTTCGAAATAAATGAATGAAAACAATTCCTTTTGTCGGATAGATAAAATTAGGATATTTATTTCCCTTTTCTTCCCCGGGGATTTTTAGATAAAACGTTGGTTTATTCATCTTTAAAGAAATATCCTCAATGTATTTCTTCAGATGGGGATTGTTCTCCATTAATTGTTTTTCCTCATCTGGATCCATCTTCGTCATCGTCAACCCCTCCTTAGAAAGCCACACCACTAGTCTCAATCGTAAGCCCTGAACCTGGTTGGACCTTAAACGTTGTGGATGCTTCATATCTACTTCTTGCACCGTTGAATTTTTCAATGTAAAATTTATAAACCAGCCCAATCCCAGGCATGTTCTCCTGAGAGACCCGGTAATGAATATCACAGATCATTTGAAAGGTACTATGGATCTCTTTATCCCAATCATTTGGATTTGCCGTTAGGATAATGATCTTTCCAGATCCTTTCAAACGGTTGAAGAAACTGGTTAGATCGACCAGATTACCCTTATTCAAACTCTCACTTAGTAAGGTCGAAAGGGAATCGATGAAGATGATCTCCGGATCAAAGATCTTTTTAGTGGTCAATAATGCATCTAGAAATGTGTGTTTTGGTTTTGGCTCAGCAAGTGTTACTTCTGTTGAAATGAAAAATAATTTCCCACTCATCAAATAATGACGGGTGTCATAGCCAACCGAAGCAGTTTGCCTTAGGAAACTTTTCACACTATACTGAGTTGAGATATAGGTGCAGGTATGCCCCTGACTAAGGAAGCCATAGCCGAACCGTTGGCAAAAGATACTTTTCCCAGCTCCTTCCTTTCCCTCAAGAAAAATTAAGGACCCATCAGGGACCTCCTGACCGAATCGTTCGGCAAAACCATCCTTTTCACCATTCCGTTCAAGAACCAATGATTTTGTCTTACTTAAATCAGTCAATATCGTTCACCATCCAAAGATACTATTAAACTATTTTTTTATGAGATTGTACATATGAATTCATCATGTATGGATTGAGGGCCAACTAAACGAAGTTTTTTCACTCCAGCATCTATTATTATGGAATCAATGTATAAGGTACTTATTTCACCGGGCCTAATCGTTTCCACAGAAAAATTATAATGAGTCGAGGAAATGAGTTCTCCATCGATGAACACCGTGAATGTATCTATGGAGGTTACCAGTTGTTTCCCACCAAGATTCTTAATATAGAACACATAATCAAGACCATTTTGTGGGATATGTTCCGGGTCATTGATCACGGCAAATTCTGTATCCATTATCTCCTGAACTCGATCTCCTCGTTCTGCAAAACTAGTGTTTAGATTAAAGGTGACCGCTAAGAAAACGCCGCTGACCGCTCCAGCAGCAATAACTGAAGCAATGAAAAAGACCACATGTGAACCAGTAACACTAAAACCCATCTTTCATTTCACCCATCAGATCTATTCTTCCTTACTTGTTAATTTTTTCCCTTACATTTACGTTGAGTACGATGCATAAGTACTGATACCGTTATTTGTAACTACTTTAACCTGTTGATCCCCAGATCCTGAGATGCCATCAACGGAAAGAGTGTAATGACTTTCAGGAAACCAGTAATCATCATCACAGATAAATGATGTTAATGTCCCATTGATCAAGACATGGACATAACCAGATTCAATAACCGTGGAACCAGTGTTTTTCACCGTGATCGTAATATCATGAAATGATGCATTGGATTCAACAGTGATGTTTTCAATGTTGATTGCCGTCTGCAGCTCATCAACTGCACGTTTCCTCAACGCATCATAACTTTCATCTAACTCAGTGAGAATCGGAAGTATGGTACCCATGGAAACCTCCAAGACCATAATCAATGCTACAGCAATTATCGCTGCTGATGCTGAAACTGAAAATCCCATGTGCTCACCATCCTAGCCATTATACTTTTATCATTCAATGAAACGAATCATCATGAAGTAATAGATTTTTTTTGTAATCCATCCAAAGAACGCCGTATCCTATTGAGTATGATAGTACGTATCAACCTTTTTCTCGATACGAGCAAGCTCCCCATTGATGCGTTCTACGAAATGTTTCTGAATTTTCTTTCCTTTCAATCGTTGAATGTAAAGATAAGATTGAATATGATTCTTCGATGGAAGATTCGCTGATTTATCTTCCTTTTTCTTCGAAGAAGACTCCGCTGTTGAGTTCTTCCCTTCAGTGACACCTGTTGCATATTCAAGAAGACTGATTTTCACATCATCAGTGATCCAATCAACATCAACATAATAATCAAGAACGTTTTCCAAATGTTCATGGCCGCATTGATTCACAAGATACTGGATCCAATTCATTAACACGATGATACTTTCAGGATCCGTAGGAATGAACTGTAACGGATCAGCAGAATTATGTTCAGTGGAAATAACTTCATCATAGGGGAGGTCAAATTCATTTCCCTCTAGTGTCATGTCCTTTTCATGTTTATTATCAACTGATTGCTGCTGATTTTTTCCCAGTTCCATGGATTCTATCTTTTGTTGTAATTCTTCTATTTTATTCAAATACTCTTCAGAGCCAGCATCCTCAAAGGTTTCCTCTTTTTCTGAATCAGCAACCATTGCATCCGGTGATGATTCTTTTGACTCCTCCGCTGGAACAGATGGTTCTGGTAAAGATCCGTTTTCCATATATTTCTGCAACAACGCATGGATCTTCTCTGCAAGGGCATATAACTGATCCTTTGTAATATTCACCTGTTTCTCAACAAGCTTTTTTTCAAGTTTCTCTGCAATCGACTGAGGAATAATTTTATTTGCCACAAGAGTAGATAACTCTAATTGTAAATCAAAATCTGCAGCATTAGGCTCTCCACCTTGCTTAGTTTCCTCACTCATAATCCAAATACCTAATTTACGTTCCCGGCTTTTAAATTTTCGATAAAAACATCAATTGCAGTATCGATTTTATTTTCAACTGTTGCCTCGGGAGCTAATTCTGAAAATGACAACTCAATGATCCTATTGATATCTTGATCTGACAGATCCATTTCAAAACTTGGCTCAATGGTTTCCACCTGAGATTTTTGAACGGTTTGAATACCTGCTCCGGATTCAATGGTTGACAGTTTCTCTTTTAATGTATCAACCTCTTTAGTGATATTCTCAAGGGATTCCAATCGTTTCCTTGTCACTTTGGATAACCCAACAAAAGGATTCATTTGTTCTGAAACGATCTCATATAAGCTCACTAGATCATCTAAATCCTTTGACAATGCAGTGATTTTCTCTCCCACTGAATTGATATCCTGTTGATTTTTTTTAATTTGAAAATCAAAATCTTTAATACGTTGTAAAATCGCCCGTTTCTGTTCAAGCTCCTCTCTTGATGATGCAGGGGCAGTTGTTCCCTGATCCTCGGCTTCTTCAACGAGATCATCAACGCCATCTAACATGTCTTCTTCATTGTTTTCAGCATCTTTCTTAGGTTCCTCTGGTTTCTTTTCTTCACTTTTCGACGCATCATCATTTTCATTAAGTTTGATGACCTTTCGAAGACTTTCAACATCTTCTTTCTGCTCGTTTTCCGCAGGGGAAACCGGTGTATCTGAGGCTTTTTCCTCCTTGTCCGTTGCCTCTGCTGACGTATTGTCAGATTTTCCCATCTTTAGCTTAATTGGTACCCCTCCTAGTAATCCACCAGCATAAAATAATACATATCACCTATAAAAACATTGTTAAGTATTCAAAACTAGAATTTGTAAATAACAAAAAGTATTAAAGACAGAATCAAATTGAGTATCAGTAACAACGGATAGGGAAATGGTAACGATTTTACTATGAACCGAAAGATGGAGAGGCCTATTTTCATTCGTGATAACGATCCTATGACCCAAGGGTCTACATTAGTAGTAGGTATCAATAAAAAAGGAAATATCTCCCGGTTCAATGAAACGTTAGAACAGCTCACCGGCACATCGAAGAAAGATGCTCTTGATGTTCCATTTGCTTCTTATTTTTCAAAACAGATCCCACAGGAAGAGTTGCAAAAACTATTAAGACAGGCTCAATACACTCCCGAATCTGTAGATATTGATACAACATTTCAAACCGTGACGGGAGAAAACGTTGTTGTATCCTGGACGGGTTTTCCGGTTAAAAATGAAAATGATGGACGGGTTTCACAATTAAACTTAGTCGGCACTCCTCAAAAAAATTCAAAAACACTTGAAACAAAGCCGAAATCAACATCATCTAAAAAAACCCCTACTGCAAAGAAACAAGACTTAAAAAAAAAACCATCAACCGAAAAAAAGAATAACACATCTTCCAAATCTCCCCCTGAAAAAATAGATGCGATCAATGAAAATGAACCTAAAAATGAATCTATTGACCCTGCCTCTGATTCAACAGAGAAATCCGCTAAAAATCCATCCAAAAGCCCTCCTAAGAATCAAACGAATAAGAAACATTCTTCTCAAACTAAACAACGTAAGAAATCAAAAAAAATTGATAAAAAAGACGATGAACAAACAAAGAAAACAAAACCTTCTTCTTCAAAAAAGAAAAAGAAAAAAATCAAGATTAAGAAAAGATCAAAAAAATCAACAACAAAAAAACCTAAAGAAAACCCTCCTCAAAAACTAACAGAGCAAGAGCCAACACTGCAAGAACCAATTAATGAAAAAGAAAACCATGGTTCTTTCCCAAAAGATGAACCCTCGGCAGAAGAAAAGATAGAGCCATCTGAACCTCTTGGATTAAAGAAACGTTTCTCAAAGATTTCAATTCCAAAAAAAAGTATCTCAAAAAAGCATTCAAGACCACTTCCCAAAATATCCTTATTTTCAAAAGCACAAAAACAATCACGATCACCTGAGAGATCAACTAGATCTGAACCAAATAATGAACAAGCATTTCAAAAAACAATTAAAAACCTACAGAAAGAAAACACTCACCTGCAAAAACAGATCCATACTCTGGAAAAAAATCTTCAAACCGCGGAACTAAAAAAACAAGAACTCAAAGAATTCTTCAATAGTAAATTCCGATTCGTTAGAGACAGCATCGGCATAAAGAAAAAACGGGAAGAATTCCAACTGATGATGCAGCAACTCAATGAACGTAAAGAAAAACTGGAAACACTTGAAACGGAAATGGTCCTTGAAAAGAAAGAGTTCAAACAAAAAATCGAAGAGTTCGTTACGTGGCGAAAGAAACTGGAAAAACTTGAACAAGAGATCGAAAAAAGAAGGCAATTTCTTACTGAACAGGAAACATTTCTCAATGAACAATATGATAAGGTACTGTCCCATGAGCTCATGCAACCAGCATCCTACACTCAACCCCCTGAGGCCACTGAAGAAAAACCTTCTACTGAGGAACCTGGAATCCTTGAAAAGGACGATTTATTCAATGCATTAACCATTGAAGCAGCAGTATTACAAAGAGGAAGGATCAAAAAAGCAAATAAACTCTTTGCACAAATGTTAGGATATTCCGAAGATGAACTGGTCGGAAAACATCTCGTTGATTTCGTGGGCCCCAATGGTCTAGCAGGTGTTGAACAGCATTATATGAATCGGTTGAAAGGTGTTGATGATTCCACATATAAAACCGTGTTTCTTTCAAAAAATGAGGATGAAGTCCCAGTCAAAGTCCATGTGAAAACAAGTGATTTCCAAGGAGAACGAGCTGAAATCGCTACGTTTAATGAAGTATGAATGATGATTGGAATTCATTTTTTTTGCTAACCGTCTACTGGTCGCAATCTTTAAATAACCTAGAGTAATTGAGCTTCAATCAGAGGATGGGTTAGATGGGTATTATGCACCAGGTTCAGTGCACAGGTCTATTGCAACATGATTTGATAGTGTTGCCTAGATATTTAGAAGTAAAACCTTCTTTTGATGGCATGCTCAGTCCATTCTTGTATTGCAATTATTGAAGTTTGATACAATGGAAAAAAGATGGTTGAATCAGATCATATGCATACTATTGATCCTAACCTTGTTGAATCTCACGGTTCATGTCTATGTTTCATCATCGTTTTTCTCCAGGTCTGCTGAACGTAACGTCACCTCTATTCGAGTTGAAAACATACAAAGTTATCCGACCACTGGGGGAGAATGGACGGTAACCTTTCATGTTGAAGGAACCGCTGATCTTCATATCATCCCCGTAGATGGGACCAGTTGGAGTCAGGATCCTTGCTCTCATTGTGACCTGTTGTTTCTTTCGATATCTAATGAAACAGAAACTTTTGATGTTTCTATGGATGATGAAAAAGTGGTTATCAAGAATTTTTCTTCATCAACACCGGTTCAAGAACGCAGTCTTGTGCAAAGTCTTGGTAAACACGCGTTACAATTTAAGTTTGGTGACGACGTCGTGTATGCATATAATGATGCATCGGATTGGTGGGATAGTAACTGGGGATATCGAAAAAAACTTTCAATTGATCACACTCAAGTAACCGGGGGGCTATCAAACTTTCCAATCCTTGTGAATATTTCTGATGAAGATCTAAATGGAAAAGCAGAAGCTGACGGAAGTGATATCGTATTTATCTCCTATCGGGATAACACGACTAAGTATCATCATGAGATAGAGAACTATACCAATGGACATTTGATCGCATGGGTGAACATAACAGCGCTTTCATCAACATCTGACACACACTTTTGGATGTATTATGGAAACCCAGAAAGTGAAGACCAGCAAAATCCGACAGGAGTCTGGGATACTGATCATGTCTTAGTGTATCATTTTAATGAGACAGATCTTCATGGAACCACGTTTGATGTATTTGATAGTACATCCTATAGTAATGATGCAACTACACAGAACATGAGTGAAAACAATCAGATACCTGGAAAGATCGATGGGAGCCTAAAGTATAATGGAACAGATACTTATATCAATACAACACTTCCAGATAACACGATAACAAATACCTTTACCATTACATACTGGTTTAATGCTTCAGAGTTAGATAAAACACGCACTCACTTTTCACTTGGCACAGGAAATGATAATGAAAGGTTTAGACTTGATATATTTATTAACGAATCAAATAAGATCAATTGTTATTTTGGAAATAATACGAGTAATACCACCTTAAATTCAAGTGAAGCTATCTTGATAGATGAATGGTACTTTATAACAGTCTCATATGATGCAACCCATTTGACATTATATGTCAATGGAACAAAAGTAGATTCTCAGGAAATTGGAATTTCTTTAACAAAAAATGACGTCATGATAGGATCAGATCTCATTAAATCAAATGTTCATAAGGGACAAATCGATGAAATGCGGTTTTTAACTAGCCCCAGGGGTCAATCATGGATAACAACTTCGTATAATAACATAAATAATCAAAGTGATTTTATTACCGTTGGATCTGAAGAAAGTGCATCACCAATGGCTAGTGATCCATTTCCTTCAGATGGTGACGATTCTGTTGCCAGCCCACCATCATATTTTGAGATCACTGTGTTTGATCCAAATCCTGAATTGCTTAATATAACATGGAGAACAAATCAATCTGGAACATGGGAGACATTTAATGTCACCAATGGTTCAGGCAATGGGGTGGATGATGGTACCTATCAGGTAACAAATACTTCTTGGGTGACAACATATGGTCTTTTGTATTGGTGGAGTGTAAATGTAACTGATGGATTGCATTGGACAAATGAAACGTATTCGTTTACCATGCATCAATACAACCCCGTGATCAACTCCTTTATCCTTCAGAATGCTACTGGACAAAGCATGTTGAAAGGAGTCTCAGGGAATCTTACAGTAAATCAAGAATATATCTTCACAATAAATATCACTGATAAGAACGGCTGGGAAGATGTTAGCTTCATAAATCTTACTGCATGGTATGATCATGGTAGTGAATCTTCAACATATAATCAAACACTTGGAGGTAATTTTAATATGTTTCTTCAATATGAGAATACAAGTTCCACTTCAAACGAGTCAGTGTTTCGTATGCGTTGGCCTCATGAAGAAGCAACATTAGAAAGCTATGCAGAACAACAGGTCAATGAGACCACTTTCTTGATTACTTTTCGTTTCACCCCTGGAAATCAAACCCGATGTGCCACAAGTAATGAATCTTGGAATGATACTGAATTGAACATGTTTGAAAACAAGTATTCATGGAATTTGAACTGTACGGTTACTGATAGTATGAACAACAAGGGTTTTTATCAAAATGAATATGGAGTGAATTATTTCTCTGCTCTTCGAGCTCCATCTCTTGTAGAAATATATGGAGCTCCAGGGATGAACGCTCAATCTGAAATTTTTACGATTGATTTCATCAGTAACTCAGATTATTCTCTTAATATTTATTTTGAAGAGAATCTAACTCAAGTCAACGGTCCAGACAGTATTGGAATAGAAGGAAATCTTAGCGTATTTAGAAACGCTAATCCTTTGGATAATGTCACGTTTACCGGTTTGGGTGAAGATCATGCAATTGTGTTAAATGATAGATCTTCACCTGCCAATGGATTGTTTGAATCAGTAGAAGTTATATTTGATCTCTTTATTCCTTTCGGTACGTGGGGGATGTATTCAGCTCAGATTAATAAAAAAATAAATCGAGTATAGAAGAATAAGATGAAGCTTTTCATATGTTTTTTGAATAAATACCTGCATACGCATCAGTATATTCACCTACAAAAAAGGTATAAAAGAATGGATGGTGTTTGCTTTTTCGTATAAAGTATCAATTGGGATGAAAGATATAATATCACTCGCGGATGGGATGTGAAAGAATGGAAAAAATAATCGAAAGAAAGATTGTAGCAATATTAGTACTTCTTTTGTTGGTAGCAAGCTCAATAGTTAGTTTTACTGGGAACATGCCAACAGTATACACGGTAAAGGCAGATAATAACTGGGAAGATTGCGGAAATAATGCATCAGCTCATCATAATACGTCTTGGTTAAATGTGACTATAGAAAGCAAATACCCTCGAATACTTTGGTATGACATTCAGAGATATACTGGTGCTCAAAACTCTGAGGGAGATGATGGTTTTGCCCCGGCAGGAACTAGTGAAAGTGATTGGGTATCCATTAGAAATAATATGACAACGGTGGATAACAACACCTGGTTACGTTTTGTGATTAATATCAGTAGTGATCAAGGTTGGGAGAATATAGAATGGATCAACCTGTCGGGTTGGCATGATAATGGTACCGATGATGATGGAACTAGATATAATGCCACGGGAAATCATGGCTCGAATCGTAACTTTTTCCTGTATTATGAAAATATTACAGGTACACCATATTATAATATTTCATGGCCAACGAACAGAACTGAACTAACGATAGGTAATTTTACTGAATTTAATACAACCGATGCTCTGGGTATTGTGGGTTCTACGCATACTCATAATTTAACTTTTGAATTCAAACCAGGATATCAATTCCGA
>CAYOTP010000012.1:0-32930 GCA_964406955.1 uncultured Thermoplasmatales archaeon
ACTCTTTTAGTAAGATTCACAATTGTTATTTACCCTATAAATTATTTTGGGCAACATTGAATGTTATTTTTCATTAATTCCTTGTAATCAGCTAACACATCATGGGCCCAGCAATCATCATTACCGGCACTTTCTCTGAATACGAGTGCCATGATATATGCTAGTTCCTTTAGAGTTGCTCCTGCTTCAAGAGCTCCTTTGAAGTGCTTCCGTACACAGGGAGCAGATCGACCTTTGATGGCCATTGCAAAACAGATGAACTGATAGGTCTTTTCATCAATCATTCGTTTCTCTTTATATAGCTCATCAATCTTATCCAGTTCCTCAGAGAATTCAGGGAACCATTCTTCAAGTATTCTCATAATCTTTCACCTTTATTTCAATAATTTTCTTATCTCATCCTTGCTTGGTACATGCCCAACAATCTTCACATCATTGTCAATGACTACCGCAGGGGTCATCATCACACCTCGATCAATGATCTTTTGCATATCCTCAACTTTGATGATTTCTGCATTTGCACCAGTTTCTTTGACAATTTCGTGTACTATCTTTTCTGTTTTCTTACATTTCGGGCAACCAGTTCCTAATATCTCTATTTTCATATCTAAATCTCCTTTCATTATTCTTATCCATTATATCAATCAATTTTTCTTATCTAGCAATCTTAACTATTCTCGTTTCAAGTTTCACTTTGTTCAACTGTTCTTTAGAAGATGCGTTATCGATAATAGTTCCAATATTCAAATTATATGATGTATTTGGAATGTTATACCAAAGAATAGGTTCAATACATTCAACTATTATATTTTTCATATTTATCATCAACCTGCAATCATACCATAACTAAATCCTACGATTGTAGCAACGATAATTACCAACGTAAAATACACAAATGCTTTTTTCATTCCCATGACTTTTGTGATGACGACCATATTTGGAAGACTTAATGATGGTCCTGCAAGAAGTAATGCTAAAGCTGGGCCTCCACCCATGATACCAGCACTATACCCAAAGAGATCACCGACAATAGCTACTTCTAAAAGGGTTGGCATGTAAAGAATAGCACCAATGATTGAGGCAAGAAAACATGAAATAATATCATTTCCCCCAATGTATGGTGCAACAGCCACTCCAACTGCATTGCTTGGGTCAGCACTTGGTATGAAATATGCTGCTATTCCTCCGATGATTCCCACGATGAAAACACCGACGAGTAAAATCGGAAATATTTTCTTTGTGAGATCCCAAGTTGCAAGTCCCCACTCTTTTACTTCATCGCGAGTATAATAAAAAATAAGAAGACCTGAAACAAGAAGTGTTAAAACATAAACAATTGCAAGTTTTGGAACCCAGGGAATGTAATTACTACTTGCTGCACCAATAACAAGGATTAACACTAAAGATACAAAAAACATAAGTGAAATCCAAAGAGGACGCTTACTTTCTTCTTCCCCTGTTTGACCTGCAAACATATCATTATCTTTGTTCTTTTTTTCTGATTCCTCTTTTCTAAAGATAAACGCCATCAAAAGACCTATGACAATTGCCATAAGAACAGCAGATACTGCTCTTGCAAGACCTATTTCATAACCCAATACTTGCGCGGTGAGTACAATTGCAAGGATGTTGATGGCAGGTCCTGAAAAGAGGAAAGCCGATGCGGGTCCTATGCCTGCACCGCGTTTGTATATTCCCGTAAATAAGGGAAGTACCGTACAGCTACATACCGCTAGAATTGCTCCTGATACTGATGCAACAGAGTAGGATAAGTATTTTTTTGTTTGTGCGCCAAAATATTTTAGTATTCCTTTTTTTGAGACGAAAACTGCGATTGCTCCAGCAATGAAGAAAGCTGGAATCAAACAGGTTAACACATGTTCGGAGAGATATTCTCCAAGCATATCAAAACCTGCAAAAAGGATATCTATTGGTGTCATTTATTCATCTCCTGTATCTTTTTAATGATGGGATAAATCTGATCATTTGAAGCGGTAATCCAAATGTTTGTTCCTTCTTTTCGTTGTTTTATTAGGTTTGCATTCCTTAGGATTCTAAGATGTTGTGAAATAGTTGGTTGTGATTTTTGTGTTTCTGGAATGATTTCACAGATACATTTTTCATCATTTTTTATAAGTTCAAGAATTTTTAATCTTGTAGGATCTGAGAGTGCTTTGAAAATTTCAATTACATTCATTTTTTTACCATAAGAATATTCGAATATTTAAATATTACTATGGTTTAATGTTTTTAGAGAAAATCCGGCCCAAATCGATGATATCATAAATCGTATCATCGGAAACGTTAATCATAATACGTGTGCCATCCTTACGTTCTTCAACAATACCTGCATTTTTTAGCACCTTTAAATGTTGAGATACATTCGGTTGAGATTTTCCAGTAGATGGAATAATCTCACAAATGCATTTTTCACCCTCCATAATAACCTCAAGAATCTTCAAACGAGTGGGATCAGCAAGCGCCTTGAACACATCAATCTCATTCATCAATACCGTTTAACCAATTTAGATTGTTTAAACGTTACGATACTACGTAGTTGAATCTAGAATCTTAAAACACATTCTCTAAAGTTTTTAAAAAAGAATTCATACCACCATCTATTTCGAAGTGTTTTTTCATAACAATAAAAGACTAACCGCCATGATAAACATCCCAACAATTAAACCCAGTATAGAGCAGTGGCCATGACCATATTCATGAGCCGCAGGCAACAATTCATCAACAGAAATATATACCATAATCCCTGCAACAAGAGCTAAAAGGAAAGATAATGCCCCTTCTGATAAAAATGGTAATAAAATGAAAAATCCAACAACAGCCCCCAATGGTTCAGATAACCCAGATATAAATGAATAAAAAAATGCTTTCTTTTTATCACCTGTGGCATAAAATATAGGCATGGACACAGATATTCCCTCTGGAATGTTATGTACTGCAATTGCAAAAGCAATCAATAAACCCAATTCAACGTTTACAAGTGCCGACCCAAAAATCGCAATTCCTTCAGGAAAATTATGAATGGCAATAGCTAGAGCAGTGAATAGTCCAACCCGCATCAGTTTATTGTCAACTTTTCCCTCTTTTCCAGCCATGGTTTTGAAATGATGAGGATTTTCAAAATCAGGGATAAATACATCTATCAATCCCATTATGATCATTCCTGCAAAAAATGCATATATGCCCCATAGTTCGCCGATTCCTGCAAAGGCTTCAGGAAGAAGCTCCACAAAAGATACATAAAGCATAATACCTGCAGAAAGGCCAAGGCTAAAACAGAGATAGGAAATATTTGGTTTTTTGATAAAATAAGCGATAGTGCTACCAATCCCTGTTGATAAGCCTGCAATGGTTGTCAGAAGAAATGCCATATACAGATTTTCAAGCTGCATATATAAAATACTCCACTACATTTAATATATTTAAATTATTTATATAATTATCCTATGATTACTTTAAATAGAGAATGATAAAATTTCATTTTCGGAAAAAAATTAAAACATATTTATGATAAGAAAATTCTAAATAATTCGACTGTTCCCCCGACTAATTCATAGATATGGACACGCCTGAAGAAATAATATTATTTAGTTAGAACATTAAAGGAAATATTAGGTTAAAGGAACATCCTTTCGTAGATCATCTTTCATCTTTCGCCCTGTTTGTTTTTCCCACTCCTTTATTGATATTGAATGTTTATCCCGAATTGCATCGCCAATACCCAATCCATTATAAGCACAAAATGGAACAATTCCTTCCAAAGTTGTGTAATGAATTACACACCGTTCAAGTCGATCGATGTTAAGATTAAAAGGATCCTGAAACCACATCGATCCAAGGAAGAGGCTCTTATAATGAAAACTACGTAAAGAATCGTAACTTCCCCCGATTGTTGCATCCTTTAACACCTGTTTTAGATTAAAACCATGTGGTGCATGATCATAATCTACAAAATCATCGACCTTCCGTAAAAATGCAGCAGCAACTCTAGCTTTTCTAAAGGGTCCAGATATCTCACTTTCCTTTTCAATAAAAGCCAATAATCCCTCAACATCGATAAATCGAGTCACAGGAACTGGGTTGTTATCATCATCCACAAAGAGATAAGTTGCACCACCACAGCCGGGATGGGCTGTGAACTCAACTTGGGTTTCACCCTTTAACATTTCTATTAATTTTGAAACAGGAAACACAAACGGAACCGGATAAAAATCATTCCGAGATATTTTTCCATCAAATTCTTCTTCAAGAGCCTCCATCATTTTCACATAATCAACCCGCTGGCGCTCTCTTTTCTCATCCTTTAATTTTTTAATTCGACCGCAAAACGAAATTGGCTGAAAATTGACACCGCGAACGATATCCATATTATCCAAAGCAAAACGAACGATCTTACCTGCTTCAGAAATATTCTGTTCACCTATCAACACGGGGACAAGTACGACCTTTAAATTTATTTTACGAAGATTTTCGATTGCCTGTTTATTTTTTTCAATCCAAGGATTCGTTTCCTTTGTAACCCCATCAAAACTCATGTAGATAGTGTTTACTTTTGCATCTTTCAGCTGCTGACAATATTCAGCACTATCTGCTAGTTTCAAACCATTGGTATTTACTTGAACATGAGCAAATCCAACATCTTTAGCCATATGTATAATCTCTAAAAGATCATCACGAATTGTTGGTTCACCACCAGTAATCTGAATTGCTTTTGAACCCATTGGAGATTCATTTCGAGCTTGTATCATCAAATCTTTTAACTGATCTAGCGTGGGTTCATACACTGAACCCGATGCTCCAGCATTCATAAAACAATAACTACAGCGAAGATCACACCGATTCGTTATTAATAGATTAGTTAATACGCTTTGAGATTTATGGACATCATAAAGAGCTGGAAAATCTAGGACACTAGTTTTAACATCGGGTGAATCGATACCAGTAACTTTGAATTTTATCCATTTTTTATAGACGGTTGCATCATTAAAATAAATATCTTTAAACGTTCCGTGTTTGTCACAGGATTTTTGAATCCAAACCTTTCCATCTTCTTCAATAATCTCAGCATCAATCTTTTTAACGATTCCTTCCTGATAACACCCTGGACAAATTGATTTGGTTTTTTCCAATACGGTCATACGTCATCCAATCCATTTCTTTCTTGATACGTTGGCAGATTACATCGATTCATTGTAAATAAACATTTACCTACCAACTCGTTTTCATCATTTCATCCCAAAAGGATAATTCAGCAAATTTTATGAATCATATGTTTCACCTTAATACTCTTTTTCAAATCGTTTACATTCAAAATGTTTGCCAGTTGAGTAATAATGTCTAAAATGATTTAACCAGCGTGGTTTTTCTTCAAAATCTTGAACAAATGAAACAAATTTGGTCAGTCGTTTCATCGTTTCAGGATTGATCACATGTTCGATGCGACATGCATCTTCATTTGCTATTGATTCAGGAACACCTAAAATACAGAGAAATTCTCGTAAGGTTTCATGTTTTTTCTTTGTTTTCATAGCGATATCAAGGCCTTTCTTGGTTAATGTAACTCCCCGATATTTTTGATAATTTATAAAACCATTTTCTTTAAGTTTTTGAAACATCTCAGTAACACTTGGTGGAGAAATTGAAAGATATTCTGCAACATCTTTTACTTTGGCAAACCCCTTTTCTTCGATAATGAAAACTAACGCTTCAAGATAATCTTCCGTTCGTTCTGTGGGCATATAATCACACAAACACACAAGTATTTTGGAAATCCTAAATAGTTTAGGCTTATAATATTTTCCTGGACATAACTGAACGAGTTGAACCATCAAACATCTTAAATATATTTATCTACATAATAATTTGGAGAAAGTATACATGAAAAAAATTGTAATCACCCTATTAATTTTATCACTTATAGTCATGATGCTCCCAATATCCACATCAACAGAGCATCAATCAAACGAACTTCCTGATACATTTTCCTGGACTAATATAAATGGAATAGATTACACAACCCCTATCAAGGATCAAAGCCCGGCACCAACCTGTGAAGCATATGCATTGTGTGCTGCTTTGGAAACAATAATGCAATATGAAACAGGAGAACTTTTCCAACCGGATTTATCAGAAACTCACCTATATTTTTATGCAGGGGGAACATACGAAGCAGGAGGAGTTAATGTTCATGATGCTGCAGATTATCTTATCCAGTACGGGGTTCCTGATGAAGGATGTTATCCTGACCCACATAGACCGTTTGATTATCCTTACGAAAGTGTGAAGGGGTGGGAAAACAGAACAGTTAAAATAACTGAATGGGGGTGGGTTGACCATGATGAAGACTCGATAAAAGAGGCGCTCATCGAATATGGCCCACTTACCATCTGTATTTTTGTCTATGAGGATATGTACGATTATAATGGTGGTGTATACCGCCGATCAACTGATAATATTGTTGGTGGACATTTGGTATCTTTGATGGGATATGATGATGTCACACAAAGCTGGCTTGTTAAAAACAGTTGGGGAACAACATGGGGCGATAACGGATGGTTTCATATGGGTTATGACCCTACAATGTTCATTGATGGATGTTATGGGGGAGAAACAGGCATACTGTATGTAGATGGAATTTATGGGAACTTTAAACCGGACGTACCAAAAATAAGCATTGACACACCAAGAATATTTTATTCATACCTTTTTAATTACGAACTTCCCCAACTCATTAGAGGAATTCCGGGAATTCAAAAAGCTGCTCCCAGGATAATTGGACCAATGGATATCAGCATCGCTGCTGAAAACACCGAAAAAATCGAGTTTTTTGTCGATGGCAAATATCAAATAACAGATGATTCTGCTCCTTTTGGATGGAACACCAGACTATCATTAGGATTGCACACTATTGAAATCATAGCGTATGATAAAAATGAAAACATTTCAAAAGATATTGTTGATGTATTTGTTCTATTTTAATCGATCCATTGAAAGTTTCAATGAGGAAAAGACGGACATGACCTGGTGAATATTTTTTCTTTTTACATATGTTAATCAGTGGGAGAAAAAGTTAAAAAGTCTTTAATAATACTTGCCAATCATGCCTGCAGTAGTTGATGAGGATACTTGTATTTCATGTGGTGTCTGTGTTGACGCTTGCCCCGTTGATGCCATCACATTGGAGGACAAAGCAAAAATCGATGCAGATACCTGCACTGAATGTGGTGCTTGCGTCGATGAATGTCCTGTAGATGCAATATCTTTATAAAAAAGCAAAAATCATTTATTTTTTTCTTTCTTTCTTTTCCCAACTATTTCAGAGAAACCAGTATATTTTTGTAATACCGTTGGAACAGCAATCGTCCCATCTTCTTTTTGATAATTCTCAAGAATACAGGTCAGTCCTCTCTGAATGGCTATCAAGGTTGAATTTAGCGAATGACACATCTCTGTGGGCATACCATCTTTCACCCGATATCTGATTTTTAAACGACGGGTTTGATAATCTGTACAATTACTTGTAGACACAAGCTCCCTATATGCTTGCTGTGAGGGATACCATCCTTCTAAATCAAATTTTTTTGATGCAACGATTCCTAGATCTCCTGTGCAAATATTGACCTTTCTATAAGGAATTTTTAGCGATTGCCAGAAAACCTCAGCAGTTTCAAACAAATAATCATGTTCCTCCCAACTTTGTTCGGGGCTGGTAATCGAGATAAGTTCGATTTTTTCAAAATGATGTGTGCGAAAAATGCCTTTTGTGTCTTTTCCATGGGCGCCAGCCTCAGTACGAAAACACGTGGAAAATCCTGCATATCTTAACGGAAAATCAGTTTCATAAAGAATTTCATCTGCATGCATACCCACAAGCGGAGCCTCACTTGTTCCAACTAAGAACAAGTCTTCATCTTCTATTTTATACACATCATCCCTATACGTGGGTAAGAATCCGCCGCCTTCCATCACAAATCCTTTCACCAATGTGGGGGGAATCGTCAGATGGTATCCTCGTTTTTTTAGTATCTGTAGCGCATGTTGAATAATAGCAAATTCCATGGAGACCATTTCATCTTTTAAGAAAAAAAAGCGAGCTCCCGAGGTTTTTGCCGCCCTACCTAGGTCCGCAAGATGGAATTGATCAACAAGATCAACATGCGATGCGGGATTAAAAGTAAAATCAGGTTTCTCCCCCCAAGCGCTCACAGTAACATTACCTGTATCATCCTCCCCATACGGAACAGATTCATGGAGCAAGTTAGGAAGTTGAAGTAAAATGTTATCTCGTTTCTGTTTTGCTTGTTCTCTTTGCATCTCTAGTTTTTTAATTTGATCGGGAATTTGTTTTGCTTCGGCAATTACATTTTTTATCTGATCTGATCCTCCATTCTTTTTCAATTGTTGAATGGATTTAGTCAGTTCATTTCGTTTTTGACGAAGAACGTCTTCATTTGTTTTAATCGATCGCCATTGTTCATCTGCTTGAATGACTTCATCTAACATTTCCAAAAATTTTTGTTTTCTGCGACGTTTAAGATTATTTTTTACAAAGTCAGGATTTTCTCGAATAAGCTTAATATCTAACATAGAACAAAATCAGAAAAGCATTTTCTTCTTAAGAGTCTTTTTGTTGTTTTTGTTATAAAAGAGATTATGGTAGTCCAAGTAACATCAATCGTAAAATAATGCCAACAGTTCCCGCAGTTGCAATCATAATCAGGGTTGATTTGAATAAATCTTTAAGTCCAAGTTCGCGAAATAAAACAGCAAATGTTGCAACACAGGGAAAATAAATGGTAAGCATTGTAACTGCGATGATTAATTGAAATGCAGTAAGTTGTAAGGGAATTAAGGTTCCAATTGCTAAATCCTTACGTAAGAAACCAATTACCAATGAGGCCGTTGCTTCACCAGGTAAACCAAATAAGGTATTCATAAAAGGGGAAAGTGCCGATGAGATAACTTGCATGATTCCCACATGATACATAACATTAATGAGTAATACACCTAAAAAGAGAAATGGTATTGCTTCTTTGAGAAACCAACGGACCCTCATCCATGTTTTCTTAAACAATGCCTGGACGGATGGACGACGATACGGTGGAACCTCCAAGAATATTTCTGGAGAAGTTCCTTTCACATAATGATTCATTATAATGCCTAATATGATATAGAGAACCATGAGGAAAAAAAAGACTAATGCAATATAAATGACACCGAATCTTCCGAGAATGCCAAATACCATAGCGGTTTGTGCCATACAGGGAACTGATATTGAAAGTAGTGTCGCTGAAATAAATCGTTGTTTTCTTGTTTCTAGTGATCTAGTCGCAAGTGCTCCGGGAACATTACATCCAAGTCCAAGGAACACAGAGATAATTCCATGACCATGCATGCCAAGTTTATGAAATACATTGTCAACTAAGGTGGCCAGTCTAGGCATGTATCCAGTATCTTCAAGAATCGAGAGGAGGAAATAAAATGCAATGATATATGGAAGAACCATAGCTATGGGAACGTATAATCCTGTTGTTAACATACCAAGAGATTCTTCGAAAACGATGTCTTCCCCATATTGGCCAATGAGAAGGGTGTGCCAGATATTATCCCCTATAATGTTGCTCAGTGAACTAACAATCGGATGGTAATATTGCTCAAATAATGGATCAAATAAGTAGTTAATCATTGTCTCCCCAATTTGACGAACTATCCAAAATGAGGAAAGGATAATAAGTATTGAAAAGGGGATTCCTGTGACGGGATTAATGGTGACATCTGCAAGTCTATCCCGAAATGTATGGTGTCTATGCTGTATTGTTTCAATTTTTTTTATGATGGTTCCGATTTCAACCCATCTTCCTTCATGACTGGTGGATTTAATTTTTTCATTTACTTTTGCGTTTTTTAGGGATTGTACTAATTGCTTTATACCTTCTCCAGTGAGAGCCACTGTTGGAATAACTGGAATGCCAAGTAATTCTTCAAGTTTTTCATAATCTATAGTGATACCAACATGTTTTGCCTCATCCCAAAGATTTAAAACAATGACCATGGGAATCTGATGTTCAAGGAGTTCCAATGTAAGGTATAGATTCCTTTCCAGGTTTGTGGCATCGATTACGTTAATGATGATATCAGCTTTTTCAAGCATTTTTGATGCGACTTCTTCAGCTTTATTTGAAGGTTTTAATGAATATGTTCCTGGTGCATCGATGATTTCAACGGTTTGTCTTCCTAATTTAAGATGTCCTTTTGAAAAATCTACTGTTGTTCCAGGATAGTTTGATGCAATGACATTTGCTCCAGTTAAACGGGAGAATACAACACTTTTTCCTACATTCGGATTTCCCATAAGAACAATTCTTTCTATTGAATCACTTCCACAAGAATCTTTTTTGCCATGCCTCGGCCAAGTGTCAGTTCTCTACCATTTATTTTTATGGTAATCGGGCCACTAAATGGTTGTTTTGATGCTATGCTTATATTCTGCCCCAACCTAATCCCCATGACCTGTAATTTTTGAATGAAACCTATACCCCCATCTACACGTTGAATGGTTGCATTGGTTTTTGAGGGTAATTGATCTAATTGCAATAAGGCCTTTGTCATTTTTTCCCCTTGTTTTGTATTATTTTATTGTGTATGTAAAAGTACTATTTATATTTTTTTTGTAATCCTAATTTATTTAGGATATCCTAATTATTAAGTACGATCTATTGAAAAAATATTTATAAATAAACGGAACAGAATTGGATTAGTTAAATAAAATGAGTCTTTTCAGCAAAGAAAAAAATTAACTTCTAAAAATTTCTCACAAATATCATAAACAAGCAGATCATATTATAAAAATTAGGCCTATTTTCAAAAAACCTTAATAATAATACGTTCATCCAATGATTATGTGTCTAGCAATTCCTGGAAAAATCATAGAAATTAACAGAGAAAAAAACCAAGCGGTTATCGATTATGGAAACGGCACAAGAAGAAAAGCAAATATTTCTTTTTTAGATGTTTCAGTAAATGATTATGTTCTTGTTCATGCTGGATTTGCCATACAGAAAGTTGATCCAAAAGAAGCACAAGAAACCTTAGATGTTTTCAGATCAATGATAAAACAAGGGGATGAATAATAATGTTTTCCCTTAGAGACAGAGAACTAAGTGAACAAATAATTCAACATATAAAAGAAGAGTATGTTTCATTAACGTTTATGCATGTCTGTGGTACTCATCAGGATTCACTCATGAGACATGGACTTGATTCGCTCCTTAAAGAAGTGGGCATTACAATCATTCAAGGCCCTGGTTGCCCTGTTTGTGTAACCACCCCAAAGGAAATAGAAGAAATGATACAATTAGCAAAAAAGGGATGCATCATCACTAGTTATGGGGATATGGTCAATGTTCCAGGGCAAAATCATTCTCTTCATGATCTCCGAACAGAAGGCCACGACATCCGCACAGTATACAGTATAGATGATGCTGTATCCATTGCAGAACAAAATCCTTCTAGAGAAATCGTGTTCATGGCTGTGGGTTTTGAAACAACTGCACCCTCCTCTGCAGCAGTACTTCTCAATAACCCTCCCAAAAACTTTTCAATTCTATGTTGTCATCGATTGATACCTCCAGCGTTAAAAGCAGTCGTCGAGATGGGTGAAATAAATATTGATGGATTTATCCAACCTGGGCATGTAGCAACAATCTTGGGAGTTAAACCATTTTCATTTCTTTCAAATCACTATCGGATTCCACAAGTTATTACTGGTTTTGAACCTATTGATATTCTAATGGCTGCGTGGATGCTTGTTAAGCAGATAAAAAATAACAATCCATTCATCCAAAATGAATACACCCGTGCAGTCAAAGTCGAGGGAAACAAAAAAGCTCAAGCAATTATAAAGCAAGTGTTTACCGCAGAAGATACGCCATGGAGGGGATTTTCAATGATACCTTCATCAGGATTAGTTATGAAGTCAACATTTGACCAATATAATGCACGAAAAAAATTCGCTGAAGAGCTTAATTTTCTAGAAAAAAAATTATTTTCGGAACCTTCCGGTTGTCGATGCGGCGAATTGCTTAGAGGACTCATTTCTCCGGAACAATGTCCCTTATTTGGAAAAAAATGTACTCCGCACCATCCTGTTGGACCCTGTATGGTAAGTAATGAAGGAAGTTGTCACATTTCTTTTAAATATACGAAAAGTTAATAATAAATAGGTTCTATGTATCTAATAAGGGCAGGCAATCAATAACCTTAGGAAAGGATAATGATATGGCGCAAGCTAGCGAACGGAAAAAAGAACTGGATCGAAAACGAACTGAATGGCGGAAAACACATCGTGCATTAGATGGAAAAATAATTTTATATCCTGAAAAACCGCCCGAACATATTAATGCTCGAGGTAATAAAACATACAATTGGTTCTGGAAAAAAATCTTACTTCCAATAAACATACATGACATCCCTGCATTAATTGCTACAATGAAACAACGGATTAATAGAGAAAAGGACAAACGAAAAATTCGTAAGTTTCGAACGATGATTGGGATGGCAGATGATGCCTACCGGTTAAAACAACTGGAAGATATTTCCCAATACGATGCTGAATTGCAAATGGGAACAGGTGCTGCATTAAACAATACAAAGGGTTTGTTATACCAAGATGGTAAACTGTTTTCCACTGAATTAAGTGAAGATGAGGATGCCATATTGATCAGAGATATGGAAGGAATCATCGTTGATATCCAGTATGGAACTATTGAATCAGACCAAACAGAAGATCTCACAAAACAATCAACATATAAATATAAAGATTGGGATTATACTTCAAAATAGGAATGATTTATTAGGTAAGATTAGTACGTTCGCCAACATATATTATAATGACGAGTAAAGTGGGAGGCGCAGGGGATTGTTTCTTTATAGATTAATGTATGGTTCTTTTGACGATGTATGCCTTTCATACGCTTTTTCTTGTTTTTAGGATGTTTTTTGGAAAAAACCAAAAATGTTAGAAACTTTTTTATAGTAGTACTTACACATATATTAGTGAAGGGTGTAAGAAGAGATGAATGGTATCGTAGATTACCAAATTTATTCCAACAACACGTGAAGAACGGGTTGACCTGATCTTCAAAAAAACCCTTCCCTATAAGCGGGGAGATGCTCTTTGTTTTTTATCCCATCCTTTCCTCCCTCAAAGTAACTGGCGTTTCCCCGCTTAGCCTCCCTTTAAAGATTCTTTTTAAGAAATTTTTTTCCGAACGGAAAAAATCCCAAGCGTTACCACAAAGGAACATGAATATGCAATAACTGTTCCAACAACAATACCTAAAGTAGGATATAAAAAATGGACGAGTGTTGCGTATACACAAACACTAGATAAGCCAAGTGACATCGATTTTGCCATTCCCGCGGCAAAATGAGGGCCATGTTCACGGACAGAAATAATCATGGTTGAAGAAAGAATCGCAGGGAACACAGAAAAAATACCACTGACAATCGAACCAATATTTGATAAAGAGACTGCCAAAGCAATAAAAAAACCAGCTAGAACTCCTCTAAATACAATTTTTTTTACTGTATAATGGACCTTGACATTTCCTAAAGAAGGCGTGTTCTTCCAAAACTCCAACACAATAAATGCTCCAATAACTGCACCAAGATACAATAATACAGAAATACCAATCGTACTCATATTTAATATAACTAGCATTGATGAGAGAATACCCCAAATCACAAATGTTGACACAAAAGCAAGCAAGACCGATCGATGAACAAGTAAGGCAAACACTAAAAGAAAAACAACATTTATCCCCAGTTCCGCAGGAATGACTGCTGCCGCATCAGAAGCAAAATCTAGTCCCCGATTAAACGCAATAAAAAGTAATGCGATAACTAATGTTGATGGGAGGGTGCCAAATATCCCACCAACTTTTGTTCCAAATCTTTCAGCAATAACGGTTATCAATACAACAACAGAAGCAGATAATATAAATGGAATGATAAATTGAAATAACCATGGATGCATGGTAAAAAGCAATAGATAAGTCTTTAAAACAATTTGTGGGGCCAAGGAATTAACAATAAATCATTATCTTACAATATCGTTTGAAAATTTTTAATGAAAAAGATTTAGAGGTTAAAAAAAATTTGGAAAAAATTACAGAAGCGATTCAGTGCTTTTTCTTTTTATTTTCTGCTTCCTTATCAATCTTTTTCTGAGCGAAAGCATTTGTGGAATAAAAGTACACATAGACTATTCCAAGTTCAAATGCAAAAATGAGTAGGAAGAATCCAAATGTTAATCCAATGGTATGTAAGTCTTGTTTATTGAATGGTGATACGTTAAACATGATGATAAGAGATCCAAGAAATGGGATAAACATCCCAATGATAACGATTAGGAGGATTGAAATAAGATCTGAATGTTTTCCCATAGTCGGAGGAAAGATTATTTCTCATTTTAAATCTATTGGTCCTGCGTAACAAAGTATGGTGGTTGTTGGATAATTAATAAAATTTTTATATCAAATGATTATTGAATAATGATAGCAATCAGCATGAATTGAAAGAAAAAAATCTAAATAATAATGGTAAACATGGCTAAAATTATTTGTTCAAAATGTATGAAAGTGCATGAAAAAACTGATTCCGAAACATGTCCCTCTTGTCATGCACCAAAAGAATATCTTTACAATTTCAAAAACAGTGATACATTACTTAAAAGGGAGATACCTCGCATCATTCAAGAAAGAAAAAGACTTGGCTTAGATGGATTAGTAAAAGGACTAGATTCTGTAATCATCAACACCGAACCTCACCTACATATCTCTGCTGCAACAGAACTCATTGGATCAACTGGACTTTCTTTTTCAGAAGCATTTGAAGATGAAATGCATAAAACAATCGTTCTTACTCATCCTGATTCTGCATCATTTTTAATTCGAACGCGTAAGCAACACCTTCGAAATGAAAGCAATCCTTTTTTCGAATACAACATTGAACCTAAATCAAAACATCTGCCAAATACTCGTCTTGAAACTTTTGTGTTCAACACACCAGATATAAAAAAATATGTTCAAATTCAAAGAACCCGCGATGTGAACTTTCAAACCAACGAAGCCATCCAAGGCAAGAATTATTATTTTATACAAACCATCCCCTCAAACTATACCGGTAATTCCATCGGATTCATACAATGGATAACAAAAAAGAAATCCTACCAGTCGTCCTCTGCAAAAAATCTTGATATCACACTAGAAAAACCAAAAAAACCTTATTTGCAAAACATCAAAAAACTCGATCATACTGCAACTCGAGTTCGAGCAAATGATAGAGACAAAGCAATTATTGAATTTATGGAACTTACAAATTATTATTTCGATTTTGCGATTTATGTTAAAATGTTTAATTCAATTACTAATGTGGCACGCTTATCAGCCAATGATTTTGCCATGGTATTTACCTCGGGAGTTACCCCATATAAAAACGAAGAAAATTCAGGACCGACAGAAAAATTTATTCATAATTATGGTACACGCGTACACCATATGGCATTTCACACTGAACATATCGAAGAAACAGTTGCACAACTAAAACAAAACAAAATGAAATTCCTCATTGATCTCGTTGGATCTGAACAAGAGGGATTAAAACAAATATTTTCAGAACCATCATTAGTTACATTAATGGTAAATGAGTACATTCATCGATATGGAGATTTCGATGGATTTTTCACAAAAAACAATGTGACACGACTTACCGAATCAACAAAAAAACAATAAGATTTAGAAAAATGTGAACAGACATGGCATGGATTAAAACAATAGAGGAAAACCAAGCAAGTGAAGATCTAAAAAAGATCTATGAAGAACTTATAAAAAAACGGGGAAAAGTGGCAAATATTCTCAAAATCCAAAGTTTACTTCCCGAAACAATGCAAGATCACCTGCAATTATACACTCATATTATGTTCAACAAATCAAACATAACTAGAGAAGAAAAGGAACTTATCGCTGTGTTTGTATCCAAACTAAACAATTGTTCATATTGCATTAATCATCATGCCGAGGCCCTAAATTATTATTGGAAAAATAAGGAAAAACTAAACAAATTTATTGAAACGTTAGATTTTGTTGATCTTTCAATAAAACAACAAGTAATGCTTTCTTACTCAGAAAAGCTTACCAAACAACCGGACAAGATAGAAGAATCAGATATAAATACTCTAAAAATGAATAATTTAACCGATAAAGAAATATTAGAAATCACATTAATCGTATCGTATTTCAATTTCGTAAATAGGATAGCACTTGGATTGAATGTAGGTTTCAGTAAAGAAGAAATGAAAGGATACAATTATTAAAAACCAGGAGGAAAAATATGGAAGAATGCTGCATATGTGGTTCAAAAGAAGAAAAAGAAAAGATGAAAAAAACAGAAATTAAAGGAAAAACAAAATACGTCTGTGAAGGCTGTGTAACCGCAGTTAAAGGATTGGCATAAAAAAATCAAAGCATGTAATTGATATCATACGTACTTGATGGATACGACCAAATAAGACTTTTTATTTCCTCAACTGTTATTTTCTTTTTTATGAAAACAGCAAACAGATTAATTACCTCTTCGGCGTGATGACCGAATAAATGAGCGCCAATAATTAGCTGGGTTCGCTTATCAATCAACACTTTGAATCCAGAATGATGCAAACCAATGCGACTGGAAGTAAACCAAGAAGAGGTGTCCTGATAATGAACATCATAAGAAATACCGTTCTTTTTAGCTTGGGATTCGGTAAGACCAACCATGGCAAGAGGTGGAACGGTAAACACAACACTGGGGATCACAGAAATTGATGATTCTTTCATTTTGTCGCTTAACAAATTCGATAATACAATGTTTCCTTCAGCTCCTGCGACAGGTGTCAAGGGAATGTTTGAGATTGCTACATCACCTGCAGCAAAAACATGAGGATTTTTTGGATTCTGCAAATACTCATTAACCAAAACACCATGTTTGTTAAAGCCAATATTTGCTTTTTCCAAATCCAATCCATCAATATTTGGCACCCTTCCAGCACCATGGACCACAAGGTCAGTTTCAAACGCTTCATTTCCACTAGTTCTTACAATAAAACCATTTATTTTACTTTCAACTTTGTTAACTATTTTGTTTACTTTAATATCAATTCCGATATCCTTTGAATGTTTAATGAGTAGGTTTACCAAATCGGAATCGAATTGTTTCAACGGGTGCTGGCTTCGATGAAGGATAATTACTTTTACACCTGCTCGAGCCGCAACATGAGCAAACTCAAACGAAATTAAACCTCCTCCAATAAATATCATTGAATCAGGCAGAGAGTCTAAATCCAAAAATTGTTCACTATTAATGACATATTCTTCACCTGGAATGGATAACGGACGTGGTTTTGCTCCCGTGGCAATAACAAAATGTTCAGCAGTTAATCTTTCATTATTTATTTCAATGGACTGTTCTCCCGTGAAATGAGCCATTCCTTCATATATATCTATACCTGCCGCAAGAAAACTTTCTTTGAATTGTTGAGATTTTTTATCCGTAAATGTTTTTTTAAACTCAATTAAATCAGACCAATTAATAAAAAATGAATTAAAACAAAGTCCCTTATTTTGCATATCATCCACACGATTTTTAATTTCCGCAGCACCAACAAGAACTTTTTTAGGTACACAACCGCGCAATGCACATGTTCCACCCCATTGCTTCCCTTCAACTATAGCTACCTTCTTACCATGTTTTTTCAGTTCATAGACAATAGTCTGAGCAGCAGCACCTGAGCCAATAACAATAACATCATAATTTCTTGTCATCGTTTATCACTTTTTGCAAAAATAAATTCAAGATGACTAAGGATGAACTGGTTAATAATCCTATTTAATCTAAAAATCAGATTTTTTTTAATGAAAAAAAGCATTTCGAAAATAAGAAAAGAAAGATAATATTATACAATGTTTCCCTCTTGTCATGATTTTTTTCCAAAAGGTTCATCATCATTTTAAAGATCGCCAATTAATTTCATTTGAATTTCTACTTTCAGCTACTGCCTTTTTTTCAACCTCGAGCAAATCAGTCGTTATCTTGTACTTTTTTAATAGATTCGCCAAAAAAACAGTATTTTCAACAAGAGTTCTTTTTGTACGATTTGTATACAAATGTTTACTTCCTTCAGCATCCAGATATGAAGGTCCTGGACCTGCAGGTCCAACCCAATAACAATCGGCACCGGGAGGAATTGTACATCCAAATCGATACAGACAAAAATTTATCGTTTTGGCACAAAAATGTCCTCCATCTTCTGTCCCTGTAACTATCGCAGCACCAACTTTATTATACAAAGGATACTGCCCATTCTTTTCATTTCCTTCAGAATACGTTCCTTCAAGACGCTCAAATACTCTCTGAGCGATTGATGAAATATTTCCTATCCAGATGGGGGTTCCAACAATGAGAATATCTGCTTCTTTTATCTTTTTAAGTATAATTGGCCACTCATCACCATCCCCTATATCCGACTTCAATCCCGGAGGAACATTATAATCCACAACCCTAATAAAATCACATTGGACATTATGTTCTTTTTTGTATACCTTTGCCACATCATCACATAACCCTCTAGTATGGGAAACTTCTGGACTTTTCTTAATAGTGCAATTTAGAAACAATACTTTGCATTCCATAACATCACACAAACTTAAAGTGACTAGATATATTTAAAAATTGACATAAACCATCATACACCCATATCAATAACGCTTAACATCAATTATTATTGTTTTTTTAAAATCTGAAAATCAATGAATTAATAAATATATGCAACTACATCGATAATTACTAATGCCAATCCATCATCCGTCTTAAAAGATTAAAGAAAAGTTCACTAACATATTGATTTTCACTTGTTTTGGGCATGGTTACTGACAATGTGGCATTATCACTTTTAGCCCCCAATGCATCCTGTGCGTTTACTTGTACGATGAAATCACCGTTACTATTCCAACTATGAAAAAAAGTGATCCGTTCACCCGATGGAAAAGGACCTCTGCATGTTTTTTCAGCCCCATCACCCCAATCTATGTAGTATGACACATCATCCCCATCGGGATCAATGGTTGAAATACTATAAGAATATCTTCGTCCAACTTTACCATTCGACGGTCCTGTTACAGTTGGTTTATGGGGTGGGTGGTTTATCGAGCTTTCTTCATAAATATCTTTCACCTCTTTATTTGAAAGAGGCCTACTAAAAATTCTAATGTCATCAACGGCACCATCAAAATATACAGGTGAAGGATCCTTTCTAGCATTCCAATACCCTTTACCAAACCAGAGTGCTTCATGGACAACAGCATTCTCAAAAAATTGGGAGTAATGACTATCCCCAAAATTATACCGCCTATTTACTATTTCTTCCCCATTAAGATATCCTGTATTAAAATCCGATCCAACAACCGCGACAAAATGATACCATTCACCTTCTTTTAGTGAATCTCTTGAGTCAAAACAAAAAGAAGGATACGTACATCCATCTGCCCAAATAGTAAAATAAATCCTTTTTGAACCAAGATGAATGGGGCTATGACCAACCTCAATGATAAGGCCCTGATTAGCAGCATCAAAGAAATCAGTACATGGAGACGAGGATCCATAATAAAAAATAGGCGAAATCCCATTGATTACTGGTATATAATCCACCCGAAACCAAACTGAAATAGAGCCCTGACCAAGTTGAGATAATGTTGAAAATAAACTAGTTTTATTCTCAGTTATCGAAATATAATCACTAGTTCCATCAAACTCAAGTGCACTTCCGATTTTACCCGTTGACCACGTTGGATTTCCATGAATAGTCCCATGAAACCCGTTTCCTGAAACATCATAAATCATACCATTGTTTGATTCGTTAAATCTCCAATGAGCCACAAGGCCCTCGTCAAAAGACATCACCAAATTTGATTTTTGTGAAAAACACAATTCAGCTACGCTACATAATGACATAGAAAAGAGCAATATTGTCATAAATCCAATAAAAAAATTATTATTTTTCATTTGCAATCAACATTTTAATTATGTTATCACTATTTTAAATATTTTTTGAATGTTTTCATTTAGACAATAAATGCATAAAGGATAATTGGAGTGTAAAGTGCAACACCACTGATGAAATACAAAGGTTTTCCTTCTTTTCCATGCGGGATTGAATGTCGTATAACTGAAAATAAAAGCCCACCAATGACAAAACCAACTAGAGTTAATTGAACAATACCCTGAATAGCGTCGTACAGAAGCCATGCTAAGAAAACACCGGCAAGTGTTGATAAGGATACAAAAAATCGGACAAATCCTGAAGAATGATGCCTTACGGGGAGTGTACGTACTGCTGTGAAAATTACGATAGGTACAAACAACAATAAGACTTTAAACAAATTTTGCTCTGAAAAATCAAAAATAACAATGCCTAACACAACATGATAAAACACAGATGTAAATTGATTAATAGTTTCTAATCGTCCATCAACTAAATCATCACTACTATGCTGATACACATATTTTTCAATAAGAGGGATAAAGATAAAGCAAAAGTACCGAGACGAAAAGAAACTCATCTTTCTTGACCAAATCATAGCTAAAATGCGGGAAGAAATGAACAAATATGTATGTGACTGAAATACCTGCAGAAAACGAAAGAACATGATCATAATATTTACCGCAGGTTTTCACGATTTCTTCACTAAAAAATTGAACCAAACCAAGTGTAAATGCAAGGAATGCTGCTAAAAGGATCATGTTAAATCACAAATCATTCTCATTCAATAATTTTCGTGTTTCCTTTTTATATAATTCAACATTTGGCTGATCAAATGGATTTACTTGCAATAATGCACCAATCATCATGGTCTCCATCATTTTAAACTGTAAGAATTGTCCAATCGAGGACTCAGATTTATCTGGTAGCACTATTTCAATGAACGGCCTTTTTCCCTTCATAAAAGCGGTTCTTACCCCTTGGTATATCGCATTCATTATATCTTCCATTGACTTATTTTGAATACCTTTTACTAATCGAGCATGCTCTTCATACTGTGGAAGAATAACCATATGTTTATTCTTTTTAACATGGACAAACGTGGTCAATTTATCAAAAGGGCCTCCAAGATACAGTTGAGCCACGGAGTGTAGATCAGTTGATCCAATGGAATATGTAGGTGTTATCCCAGTATATATTTGGTCATTTGATAGATTATGTTCTTTACCAATGCTTTCAGCTAGGAGTTGCCGATACCATTTCCCAATGGATTCTAAATCATCACTAAACAAAAACAAGTCATGAATGTTTTTATTTTTTTCATAATGAAGATATGAACATGCGGCGGCGACTGCTGCTGGATTTTGTTCAACTTCTTCCAGTAAACACTGTGATCTCATGCTTTTTGCACCATTAATTAATGAAATGATGTCTACACCAATCAAGCCCAACGGAAATAAACCAACAGGAGAAAATACGGAATATCGTCCACCTACCTTCTTTGGAATCTCTAATAGAGCATACTTTTTTTCTTTTGCAAGATGCCATAATTTTGAATCGTAATCAGTGGTAACGACAACAGATTTCTCAGGATTATTCTCATATGTTTCTAACAGGTTTAAAAGAACCTCAAAATTAGCGATTGTTTCAGTCGTACTACCACTTTTACTTACCACATTTAAGATAATGTTTTCTTTGTTTTGCAACAATGGTTCAACAATATGAATGATATCATGAATAAGATCGGAATCAACAGTATCCGCAAACAATATTTTCTTTTCTTTTGTTTTCAAATTATGTTTTTTTCCAAGGATTGCTTCAAAAACCGCTAATGTTCCAAGGTTGCTTCCCCCAATACCAATAACAATGATGTAACTGGGGTTTAATTTGTTCTTTTCTTCAACAAGAGCTTTAACGTTTTGTAATGCGTTATCATCAACAGCAAGATTTACAGATGCTCTATCATCCTCATACTCCATCTCAGTTGCACATCGAATGTTTTTTATTTCTTCAATAAGTTTTGAGGAAAGTTGATATCTTTGCTCTTTTGAAATAAGACTTTGGTCAAAATGAAACTCAATTTGATTCATATATTATTACCATCTATTTTGATTATTTAAAATAACTTCTGCATGAGCCGCAACAAAACAAGAACCTTGCAAACTTAAATAATAATTCGAAATTAAATATAATGGAATCTTATTAAGAAATTCTGATTGCATATGATTCTTATTGAATTCAGTTATAAATTCATTTGAAAGAAATATATCTTTATTTTTTACAGCAATTCCTCCTCCAATAAACACTCCACCATAAGACAATGAATCCAAAGCAAGGTTTTTTACACACCTGGCAAAAAATCTCCAGAATAAATCAAATGTTTCCTTACAATACTCGTCCTTTAAACGATATTTGCTAATCAATGCTGGCTTTTCCTTTGCTTCATCAATCATTTCAGTATATTCGGAGTGTTCAAACACATTTTTTGATCGTAAAAACATGTAGATATCAACTAGTCCAGTTCCTGAAAGAACATCTTCATAGGTAACTGGGTTTTGGGGATGTTTCTTCTGCTGTATCGCGGTGATCAATTCCAATTCAGTAGGAGTATATACCGGAATATCTGCATGTCCCCCTTCACTTTCAAAAGCATGGTATAATTGATTCTTTGTATCATAAAACAATATTGTTTTTCCTAGACCCGTCCCAGCACCTACTAAAATCCGTGGTTTTTTCTCCTTAGACTCTTCTACTTTTCGAATGCTGATAACATCTTTTTCATCATTGATATCAACAGTATTCAAACTATATCCCAGAACTTGAAAATCATTGAAGATACACAGTGAATCCATCGATGTATTTTGGGTAAGATCTCTTGCATCAATGTTCCAAGAAATATTTGTCAACTTAACAAATGAATGATTCGATGAAACAATACCTGCAGCACCAATGCAACCTTTCTTAATGTCTAAATCATATTTTTCTTTTGTAAAGACAATTGTTTTTTGAAGAGCCTGGAGAAATGAGGATATTTTTTTTGTTTCAAAATTTAAAGAAAATAGCAGATCAACACCACCATTAATTATGCCTGCAATGGCAATGTTTGTCGTAGTTCCACCCACATCGGCCCCTAATACAACATCATCATACTTACTAGTATCAAAGGTTTTTTTAAAGAAATGAGTGGTATAAGATATATCATTTTCATCCATTGCTTTCACATCAAGTATTCTGAAACTCTAAAAAAATTATTCTTCGATGACAACTCCCTTCCAAAAAGCTATGTAATCCATAATTTTTCTCGCATCGGGTTTCGGATCTGGATAATACCAAGCTGCATCTTTGTTCACCGCATCCTTAACAACTACATCATAATAATGGGCCTTTCCTTTCCATGGACAAGTTGAACGTGTATCAGTTTCTCTGAGATACTTTTTGTTCACATCACCAGAAGGGAAATAATAATTATTTTCAACTATCCTACAATTATTACTTTCAGCTATAACTATTTCATTCCAAATTGCTTTTACCATCTTTTCTCACACAGGATACGTAATATGACCAGGATTATAAGTCTTATTTATATCACATAGAAATCGTAGAATTAGTTAGTTATCTGTTAATAGCATGGTTTCTTGCATCGTTTTTAATTTTTTTTATAATGGAATGTAGTCCATTTAATCGAGATGGTGAAAGATGATTGTTCAAGCCAATCTTATCAATAAAATAGAATTCAACAGATAAAATATCTTCAGGATGTTGATCATTTACTACCTCAAAAAGAATTGATATCATTCCTTTTACAATTGATGAGTCGCTATCTGCTGAAAAATGAATCTTATCATTTTTCCATTCTGATCTAATCCATACTTCAGATTGGCACCCACCGATATTATGTTCATTCGATCTAAATTCGTCATTCAAATGTTCAAGGGATTTTCCTTTTTTGATGATATATTCATATTTAGCGAACCAATCATCTAAGTTAGAAAACTCTTCAACAATCCTATCCTGAATGCAGTCCATCGTTTTATTCATCTTACTAATGTATCTCCTGAACTTTTTTTAATCCATTTAGTAATCTATCAATTTCTTCTTTAGAATTGTAAACTGCAAAACTAGCTCGAACGGAGCCTTTGATGTTATAATGATTCATTATCGGTTCAGCACAATGTTTGCCACTACGAACGGCTATCCCCAATTTATCCAGAAGTATCATAACATCATAATGCTGAATATCCTTTAAATTAAATGAAATGATACCGCATCGTTTTTTGGGATTCGCATAAATGGTCAATCCATTGAAATTGCTGAGTTGATCAATGGCATAATTAACCAAATCATCTTCATGACGTTTTATCTTACTGATGCCGATATTGTTAATATAATCAATTGCCACTCCCAGACTCAATACTCCTGAAATGTTACCTGTTCCTGCTTCAAATTTAAAAGGAGGCTCTACAAATGTTGTTCTTTCAAAACTTACCGATTCTATCATTCCGCCACCAAACATATAAGGTGGCATTATTTTCAACCATTTTTGTTTGGCATATAACACACCAACACCTGTTTCAGCATACATTTTATGACCAGAAAATACAAAAAAATCACAATCAATATCTTGTACATCGACTGGAATATGTTGCACTGCCTGAGCACCATCAATTAATACGGGAATCCTTTTTTCATGGGCAATTTGAATGATTTCTTTGACGGGATTGATAGTGCCTAGGACGTTTGAAACAAAAGTGAGTGCGATGATTTTTGTTTTATCTGTGATTAACTGTTTAAATCTATCAATAATCAAATCGCCATCATCATTAAAAGGAATGATTTTTAATTTTGCGTTCTTCTGTTCACAAAGCATCTGCCATGGAACAAGGTTTGAATGATGCTCCATTTCCGTAATGATAACTTCATCGCCAGATTCAATGAATTTTTCCCCAAAAGAAGAAGCAACAATATTTATCGATTCTGTGGTTCCTGAAGTAAAAATAATTTCTTCTGAATTTTTTGCATTAATAAAATCCCTAACCTTATTTCTTGTTGATTCAAAGGAAATACTTGCTTGCTCACTTAAATAATGTCCGCTTCGATGAACATTTCCATTAATTTTTGAATAAAATTCAATAATGCAATCAATAACTTGTTGTGGTTTATGTGTGGTGGCAGAATTATCAAGATAGACCAACGGATAACCATTCATTTTTTGGTTCAAAATAGGAAAATCAGAACGAATTTTTTGAATGTTCACTCCTTATATCACTCCTATGGTTTTGTAAATATTACTAGGGTAAACCAGTTTTTTCCATCACAAAAAAATTTTTCAATTGCAAGGTCTGCTCTTTCAGCTATTTTTTTAATTTGTTCAAAGGTAAATTTATGAGAATTTTCTGTATGAATCATTTCACCTTTATCGATTTGAATAGGCGATGATAATTTTGGTGATGATATTGTCATCTGTTTTGTTGCTTTAAGATGCATCTCGATTCGAGAAAAATCCGTATTATAGAAAGCTACATGTTCAAATTGATCCGGAGCAAAATCAGTGCCAATAATATTGTTGACCACATTGAGAATGTTTTTATTGAATTGCTCTGTCACTTTTTGACTATCATTATATGCTTTTTCAATAATGTTTTTATTTTTTATCAGGTCAAACCCAATTAATAATTGATCTTCAGAATTCATTATGTCATGTAACTTTTTAAGAAAATCTGTTGCTTGTCTATTCGTAAAATTTCCAATGGTGCTACCTAAAAAGCATATAATTTTCTTTGTTTTTTGTGG
Source organism: uncultured Thermoplasmatales archaeon (assembly GCA_964406955.1). GTDB lineage: Archaea > Thermoplasmatota > E2 > DHVEG-1 > DHVEG-1 > EX4572-165. Next base: position 25,880 of record CAYOTP010000012.1, read on the forward strand.
GATAACATCAAGTTGAGTCATGAAATCAGCAACAATCCCATGAATTGATAATCCTGGAAACCTCTGCAAGAGAATGTCGCATGATTCCTGAATGACAGCATTGCTGACATCAAAAGGAACGTATGAAATCGTTTCTCTAAGTTCATCGGGAATATTCTCAAAGAAAATGGATATCTTAGTAGGATCACCACTTCCAAATTCGATGATATGTACATCCTTTAACGATTCTTTCAAATAATTCGCAGCTTGTTCAATCAATGGAATCTCAGTTCTGGTTAGATAATACTCCGGAAGTGTTGTAATTTTTTCAAAAAGTTTTGATCCTTTTTCATCGTAAAAAAATGTACTTGAAATCTTTTTTTTGGAATGGGTTAAATCAGATAAAATGGTTTTTTCAACGTCATTGGCACATTTGTTTTGTAGGTAATTATTAATGGTTATCAACGAGTTATAAATGGTTTCACTCCACTATCAATTGTTTTTCTTTTGGCTTACCTGTTTCAAAAGCATTTCCGTTATTTGTCCATTCAAACCATCCACCATCAAATACAGATATCTTTGGCCAACCCATAAGCCATGCGTTGAAAAACGCTTCACTTGCCCGCCAGCCGGTTCCACAATAAAATGCGTTATGTTTATCTGCAGTGATACCTGCCTCCGTCCAGAGGTTCTCAATTTCATGATATTCTCTCATGGTGTGATCGAGATTCCGGTAATTTTCCATATGGTACGCATCGCTACCGCAATTGCCAAACACAGCACCAGGGATTCTTCCTTTTTTTTCTATATAGTTATATCCGCTGACTTCACCAATAAACTCCTTCCAACTTCTAACACTTACAAGATTTTTATTAGAATTCTTTAGGATTTCTTTTGCTTCATCTAAATCAACCACTAGTTCGGAATGAGCCGGAATATTACTTCCAAAATCACTGATTGGTTGTTTCTTATATTCTTTTATTGTTGTTTCAAACCCTGCATCCAGCCATGATTGTAATCCTCCATTAAGAATGCGAATATCTTTTACTCCTGCATACAACATAATGAATGCGCAACGTATTGCGCCAAGATGGCCTGCACTACTTCCAGGATAAAGATCAGTGTTATCCGGAAAGGAAAATCGCCCATACAAAACAACTGTTGTATCATGCGTGATGCCAAGCTGTTCAAGAGCTTTTTTCAGTTCCCTTGGAGAACGACGATTCCAAGTTTCAGGTGATTCCAATAGATTTGTATCTAGATCAATAGCTTGAGGAATATGTCCTTTTTCATAATCAGCTCTATTCCTATAATGAGCATGGCAAATTACATACTTTTCGTTATCAAAGGTTGGTGCGATATGACGTGTAATTAATTGATAAAGCCATTCTGAAGAGATGAGATGTTGATATCGACTTAATTTTTCCATAGGATATTTAGAATTTGTGCTCCATTCTTCAATAAAACGATAGTATACAGCTACATTTGGATATCCTGCCTTCAGAAAATGAGAGGCTACTTTATCTATTTTATCTATCTCATATCCATAAATAATTATCAAGTGATCCAGAAAAATCTCTTTTGATCTTACAATTTCTATCCAGTCTAAATAAGTTAACCATTTGAGCGGTAGACTTCGAGCTCCCTTAATATGTCCGCTTCTTTTTTCAGTTTTAAGTTTCCATCCATTGTATGCTTCAACTGAACGGATATCAATTATTTTAGTCTCACAATCATCTATTTTTTGGGTAAGTTCTTCCGTTGATATTTCATATATTTGTTTATTGCTTTTTTTAGACATAAGATGCTTCCTATCGTGATTTTTTCATAGATTACAATTCTTCACAAACCAATACAATTCTCCCCGGTTTCATGAATCTTCATACCTTTTTTATGAGATTAACACCAAGTGATTGCATCAGAAAAAAAGTTAATATAATTTTCCGTCGAGGAAAAATGTCCTTAAAAGAGGATTGAAAATAAGGTTATTAATTTGATGAGATCGATATCAAAGAGTATGGAATAATACTGACAAAGCCAAGGTAGGTTTACAATTATAACTTGTGTCCAGCTAACACATTTTGTCCTGCTGAAATACCTCCATCCCCATTTGGAATACGATGGTGAACAAGGAAACATAATTTCTCTTTTTTGATTTGATCATTAATCATTTCTACAATAGGAAGATTATATGAAACACCACCTGTCACACCGACAAATGGGATTTTTTTACTTTTGGCATGGTTGATTGCCTCATTTGTTAATGATGAAACAAGTGCATGGGTAAAAGAAAACGCTAAATCAGCTCGATTTTTTTCTGTAAGTGGTTGTGGCAATCGTTTTGTTTGTTCATGTAATTGTTGAAATAAATCAACTGTTTGCACAATACCGCGATGAACGCCAGGGTTAAACAAAAATCGTTTGGACCCACAAGAAAGATACTTCTCAAGTTTCATTGCTGGCTCTCCATCATACGTTCTATTACAACAGATCCCCAGATAACAAGATAAAGCATCAAGAACCCTACCAAAACTTGTTGATTTTGGACTTTTTGGCATCATTTTTTCAAAAATTTCAGCTTGTTTTCCGAAAAAAAAGAGTTGCTCATCAAACTGGTGGAAAACTGCAAAAAGAATCCTTTGAGGATCAATGGCAGCCTTATCTCCTCCAATCATCGGAATGGGTTCAAAATGACTTATTCGAGAATAATCAGTAAACGTTGCATCGATTACTTCTGAGCCCCATAACAATTCATCTGCCCCATAACCCAGCCCATCTAATGATAAAACCACTGCTTCAGATTGATTATTATCAAGAAGTAGGCTTGCTGCATGTGCCCAATGATGTTGAAACGAAAATAAGGGAGCTTGAAACTCTTCAGCAAATCTATCAGCAAGCATCTTTGTTTCATAGGCTGGATGAAGATCCATTGATACTGCATCAATCTGCTTTTTTTCCATGAATAAATCCATCAAATGACGTAAGCTTTTCTCTAAAAATGAAAGCGATTCATATGATGATGTTTTTCCAATATATGGAGTTAAATACAAGTTTTTATGTGCTGAAATAGAACCTGTAACATTTTCCCCTGGGCCAACACTTACAATTTGAGAATCATATGGTACAGATAGAGGATCAGGGACAAAACCTCTTGATTTTCGAATGAAAAATCGGTTTTTCTCCCATAATTTAACGACGCTATCATCTACCCTATTTGGAATTTTTCTATTATGCAGTAGATACATATCTGCGTTCAACTGAAAAACTTCCTTGTTATCTGTAATCATAGGTTCTCCAGGGATATTTGCAGAGGTCATTACTAAAGAATCTTGTTTTAAGGATTTAAAAAGAAGATAATGCACAGGAGTGTAAGGTAAAAATAATCCAATATATTCAAGACCTGGAGCAATATTCAAATCCTTTTTCTTTTTTAATAGCACGATGGGTCGTTGAGATGATGTTAATATGTTTTCTTCTTCTTCAGAAATATCTGCTAATTTGTATGCCGTTTTAATATCACGTACCATAACAGCAAATGATTTCTGTGGTCGGTCATACCATCGTCTAAAAGAATTGATTTGATCTAAGATACAACAAAGATGCATGCCACCCCATGATTTCATCACACCAATCTTACCTTTTTCTAAATCTTTAGCAAATGAACCGATCGGATTTGTTTTCCCATATTGTTTTCCATAGGCATCATACAATGCAAACGTTGGTCCACAATCAGAACAAGAAATAGTTTGAGCGTGATATCGCCTATCCAACGGATCTTGATAATCTTTTGTGCAATGATTACATAAAGAAAAATCATCCATAGACGTATGTTTTCGATCATATGGGACGTTTGTTATGACACTATATCTCGCACCACAAACAGTACAATTCGTAAATGGATAATGATATCGACGATTATGTTTATCAAATAATTCAGCTAAACAATCATCACAAACTGCAGTATCCACGGGTATCAAAGATTGTTTTGATCCTTGTTTACTTTTTTTAATGCTAAACTCCGAAAATAATCGTTGATCAGGGACTTTTTCAATCGAAAAAATTTGTGCTAAGGAGGGAAGAATCTTTTTCAGTTCACCAATGAATTCATCTGGATCGGTATCGATAACCACTTCCACTTCCGAACCAGTATTGATCACATAACCATGACTACCAAGACTCTTTGCTACCCGATACACAGTTGGCCTGAATCCAACTCCTTGTACGACTCCTTTGAAAATAAGTTTGGTTGATACGTCTTTGGTCATCCTTTATTCAACAATGAGATCAGAAGAATATTTATCCGTATCTGCAAGCAAAAACTCATCGCTCATGCTCAAGCAATCCTTCGGACAGATATCATTACATTGACTGCAGAAGCAACATCGAGCTAGATAAATCCGAATTTTTTTTGTTTCAGCAATAAACTCGATAGCATCTGTTGGACAAACCTTCATACACAGTTTACACCCGATACAAGTTTCTCGATCATATTTGATTTTACCCCGAAAACCTTCAGGGGTTTCAACAGGAGGGATCATTTTTGCTTTACCAGATTGAACATCCTTCAAATAACCTGTCACCGATGGAGGCATATATTTAGCAGGAAACTTATTAGTAAATGGTTTTTTAAACATTTGAGAAAGCAATTGGGGAATCATAGAAAACTTCATTTCATCAACCTCCGTGTTTTTTTAACACTTAACTCATGAAGATCTTCACCGGAAAACATTTTTCTTTTTCCGTTATGAACGATACCAACCCGATTCGTGCAGCTCATACATGGATCAGTAGATGCTGCAACAATGGGGATGTCAGCAATCTGTTCACCTTTAAGCATCGGAATCCAAGGGAGAATATTATTATACGTCGGTGCACGAACCTTCCAAGAATATGGATGTTCATGACCATCCATTTTCACATAATGAACGACTTCCCCGCGAGGTGCCTCCATTCGGCCAATACCGTCACCTTCTACTTTTTTCAATTGATTTAGCAATTTTGCAATTTTTGGTTCAGCAACAATATCGCCTTCAGGCATTCCTGAAAGAATATCAACACATTGCTCAATAAGATCAATGGATTGTTTTATCTCTAATAAACGAACAATGATTCGATCATAGACATCACCATTTACTTCACCAGTTAACAAATCCGGAGTTATAATATCAAAATCAAGCTCACCGAAAGCAAAATATGGCTGGTCGATACGCACATCCTTTTTTACACCAGATGCTCGAGCAGTGGGCCCAACAGCACATAATTCTAATGCGTCTTTCTTGGTGAGAACACCTACATTTTGACTGCGCATCTTAAACGTTTTATCATCTAAAAAGATCTTTTTTAATTTCCCAAACTGACCTTTGAAAAACGATAAGGCATCCTCAATTTTAGGAACCATATCCTTAGTGATGTCCCTTCGGACGCCGCCGATCATGGTGATGCCTTTTGTTATTCTGTTTCCAGTTAAATATTCTGTTAAATCAAGTCCTTTCTCTCTGATTTGCCAGGTTAAAAATAAGACTGAATCGAATCCTATTTCATGTGCTGCAACTCCCGCCCAAAGCGTGTGGGAACAGATACGTTCCAGTTCTGACTGTATTACTCGTAAATATTCGGCTCGATCGGGAACTTCAATTCCAGCAATTCGTTCAACGGCAAGTGCAAAGGACATCGGATGACAATATGAACAAATCCCACAGATTCGTTCAGCAAGATATAAGACCTGCACAGGGTTTCTCCTCATCCCAGTCCATTCAATCGTTCGATGGACATGACCAAGATACACATCAGCATCAACAATACGTTCACCATCAACCTCAAATTCAAACATCACCGGTTCTTTTAATGCCGGATGAATCGGGCCAATGGGTATCTTATATGTTGATTTTTCAGTGGTTTCAGCAGTCATTATTCATCATCCTCCACTTCATCAATTTTTGCAGGAGGGATTTTATCATGTTCATGGAGATTCCGACCCATTTTATCTGCATTCATCTCATCTTTACGCCATGGATACATATCCTCTGGGAAATCATCAGAGATAAAAACACGCATATCCTTTGGAATGTCTTTGACTTTGATACCAAGCATTTCTTGTTTTTCCTGTTCAGAAATCAACGCACCAGGAATCAAATCACAAATCGAATCCATTGTAGGATCAGATTTGGGAAGAGGAACCGTGAAATTAATGGAAATCTCCTCACCTTTTTTCCCAAAATAAATTGAAAAATGATTAATGATTTCAATTCTATCCTCAATGTCGTACCCTGAACTTACCGCAAAATGAGCTTGTTTGTCAAGAGTCATTAAATGTTTTACCACATCTCTATAAATAGATCGATCTACCGTCATCCAAATATGAATCATATCTTTCTTACTCGGTCCAATGGGGTGACGTTCAATTCTACTATCCTTGATTTTTTCCGAAAATTCATCTTTAAACGAATTAACGATTTCTTCTGGAGAAAGTCTTTGATGCCCGCTCATGCTTTTGCCTCCAATGTTTCAAGTTTCGTCCATGCCTTAACTACCCCATTTAAAATATTTTCAGGACGAGGTGCACAACCGATCACATGGACATCAACAGGTATGATCTCATCAATTGGACCCACCAGATTATATGATTCAAAAAACACATCACCAGTATTTCCACAGTTTCCTACTACGATCACTGCTTTTGGGTCTGGCATTTGCTCATATGCCCTTTTCACCCTACTCACTTGTTGTCTTGTTACTGGACCAGTGATCAATAATACATCTGCATGACGAGGTGTGCCTACAAGTTTAATACCAAATCGTTCAGCATCATACCTTGGACACAGTGCAGCAATGATTTCAATATCACATCCATTACAAGAACCTGAATTAATATGATAGACCCATAATGCTTTTTTAAAGGCTTTAGGAAGACCTTTTGCCATAGTCAGATTTCCTCCAAGAATACATTTTTTACCTGATTACTTCTGGATTTTGGTAATCCTGTTGACTATTAAAAGGTTATGGGAATTTCGACTCTGAAATCTCAAAAGTCCCAAATCATAGGTAATAGGAATCTCATCTAACATTTTTTTCC
>CAYOTP010000013.1:0-32179 GCA_964406955.1 uncultured Thermoplasmatales archaeon
AGCATCACTTCTTGCATCTTGGAAATTGCAGGATAAGAATGTTTTCGAAGAATTGAAAAACCTTCTCAGAATAAAATTATGTCTGAGCTAAACAAATACATTTAATGTAAAAAATAAGCAAAACATACTTTTCAAATCGACCTAAAGAAAGATATAAATATCCATACATCCATTTGTAACATGGTCGGATGGATGCATAAGGAAACAATATCTTATAAGCTACATGATGAACTATCTATTACTAATTGATTCACTTATAGCAAAAACGCTGTAAAAAAACCATTGATCTAGGGTATTGTTTCCAGATGTGATAAGATTAAACATAGATTGAACTGAATAAAAGGTTTGCTAGGTGGATAAATAGGATGGAAAAAAAGGATGGGATTTCTTCTAAGATAAAAAAACGATCCAATACTGTTAAACACGAAAGGAAATTAAAGGTTAAAAACGAAAAGGTACGTCCTGCTAAAAAACAAAGAAAACACAAAACAGTAAAAAAACCCTCTTTTCTAAAAAAACAAAATGACAACAAACCCATCAAAAAAAAATCACAATCGACACAACCAGCAATCCCTGAAAAAGAAGAAATAATCCAAGAGCTTGACGAAGAAACAATAGATTTGATGAAAGCAAAACAACTGCATAAGGACAACATATCAATTCAGGATAACTGGGAAGAAATTGAGTTTTATTCCATACTTAAACCATTTACCTTTGTTTCCATTCTTCAACATACTGAATCTAGAGATAAACGATACATACTCATCGAACCATCATTGGAAAAAGATGAATTACAAACCTATGATTTTATGGTAGATGTGTTAAATACTGCTGCAGTGAACACCAAAGAGCTCATTGAAAAAGGACCAACAACGATACTTGAAGGCCTAGTGGATGAAATCATCAAGGATTATACACTTGTTTTGACTCAACTACAGAAACAAAAGATCCTATATTTTCTGAAGAAAAGATTACTTGGTTTAAGCGAACTTGAACCTTTGATGAATGATGCGTTCATAGAAGACATTAGTTGCGATGGATCGGAGGTACCCATATTTTTGTATCATCAAGATCATGGCTCCATACAAAGCAATGTTTGCTTTGAAGATGAAGAAGAGCTCTCCAGTTTCGTCATTAAACTATCGCAGAAATGTGGAAAACACATCTCAATAGCTAACCCAATGATTGATGCTACGATGCCAGATGGATCAAGGATTCAGATGACACTTAGTACAGAGATCAGTACGAAGGGAAGTACGTTTACCATTCGAAAATTCCGGGAGGAACCATTCTCCCCGCCGGATTTGATCCGATTTAATACCATGTCAACTGAACTCATCGCCTATCTTTGGATGGCCGTTGAACATGGATTCAACGCGCTTATAAGTGGAGGTACGGCATCTGGAAAGACAAGTACGCTTAATGCTTTGGCTTTATTTGTTCCTCGTGAATCAAAGATTGTAAGTATTGAAGAGACAAGAGAGATTAATCTACCTCATCCAAACTGGATCCCCGGTGTTGCCCGATCAGGATTTGGTGATGTTGTCGATGGGAAGATAACTGGCGAAATCGATATGTACGATCTGATGAAGGCAGCCCTCAGACAACGTCCTGAATACATCCTTGTCGGTGAAATACGGGGACGTGAAGCCTATGTGCTCTTCCAAGCGATGGCCACAGGCCATACCACGTATTCCACGGTTCATGCTGATTCCACAAAATCATTGATCCATCGGTTGGAAGGTGAACCGATCAATATCCCCCGTATCATGCTTCAATCATTGGATATTATTTGTTTACAAACGATATCTAAAGTGAAGAATAAACGTGCCAGACGATGTAAACAAATCATTGAGATTATCGATATTGATCCGACGACAAAGGAATTGTTAACTAATGAAGTGTTTCGATGGGATCCAGTCAAGGACACGTTTCAGTACTCTGGGAAAAGTTACATCTTAGAACAGATCCGATCAAGGAATAATATGGATCATTCCGCCATTCAAAAAGAATTATCGGATCGAGCGTCTTTACTTGGAAAAATGTTAAAAGATGATATTACAAAGTTTGATGATGTCGCTAGAATGATAGCTCACTATTATGAGAATAAAGAACTTGTTATAGCAAATATAGAGTCAGATAACCATGGGTCATAGAACAATAATTTGTTCCTATTGCTGTAATCAAATCTCCATTGATCATCCTGATAAATCTCAGGAGGTGACATGTTCAGTTTGCAATAGAACCACTGTAGTGGATGCATTATCGGCTGATGTCATAGAACTGAGTTTCTATGGATTAAACCAGCCTTTTTCTTTTGTTTCCATTATCAAGGAAACTGAATCGTTGAAAAAACAATATATTGTGTTGGAACCAGTATTATCTAAAGAAGATACTGAGGTTTTGGAATTTCTTAAGGAAACGTTAGTGAAATCATTGAATGTTCGTTTGGACACGTTGCAGGATGATGCCAGCTCCTTTTTGACTAAAGCCGTCAATGACATACTGAAAACTTATGAGATTACTCTTGATTTTGTCACCTATCAAAAGATACTCTATTTTCTCAAACAACGGTTTCTTCAATATGGAAAAATTGATCCATTGATGAATGATGCAAATATCGAAGATATTAGTTGTGATGGAGCAAACACGCCATTATTTATCTATCAACGAGATTTTGGATCTTTAGAGACAAATATTGTCTTTTCTGATGATGAGAAGTTGGCAAAATTTGTGGTGAAACTTGCGCAGAAATGTGGGAAACATATCAGTGTCTCTGATCCTATGCTTGATGCTACGATGCCAGATGGATCTAGGATTCAGATGACCCTTAAGGGTGAAGTGACCACCCGTGGAAGTACATTTACCATCAGAAAATTCAGATCCGATCCGATCACACCAGTGGATCTTGTTGAGTATAAGACTTTTTCATTGGAGATGATAGCATATCTTTGGATGGCCGTTGAACATGGATTCAACGCGCTTATAAGTGGAGGTACGGCATCTGGAAAGACAAGTGCTCTTAACGCCCTTGCGTTGTTCATTCCTAAAGAGTCTAAGATTGTTAGCATTGAAGAAACCCGGGAGATCAATCTTCCACATCCCAACTGGATCCCAGGGGTTACAAGATCTGGTTTCGGTGAAGTGATTAATGATAGAGTGGTTGGAGAAATTGATTTATTTGATCTGATGAAGGCGGCGCTAAGACAACGACCTGAATACATCCTTGTCGGTGAAATACGGGGGAAGGAAGCCTATGTGCTCTTCCAAGCGATGGCCACAGGTCATACCACGTATTCCACGGTTCATGCTGATACCACACAAGCATTGATCCATCGGTTGGAGGGTAAACCGATTAATATCCCTCGGACCATGCTTCAATCCCTTGACATTATCTGTTTGATGCGAACACAAAAAACCCAGGATCAGCAGCAACGACGATGTGTAAAGATCGTTGAATTATTATCTGTGGATTCTGAGACAAGTGAAGTGTTGACAAACACGGTATTTAAATGGAATTTTAAGGAACAGGTATTTGAATACTCAGGTAAGAGTTATGTTCTTGAGCAGATCCATACTCTTTTGGATATGACCGTTGAAGAAATGGCTTCTGAAATCAAGAATAGATCTAAGATTCTACAGTGGTTACAAACCTATCATATTAGAGAGTTCACTGATGTTGCTAGATTGTTGGCAACCTATGCTGAAACACCTGGTGATGTGTTACATTTAATTCAAAATCCTCCTGAAAAAGCAGAAAAAGAACTTAAAGAATCTCTTTTTTCTGAAGAGATTCCCATCAAAAGCATCCTTGATCTACCAAGAGATCAATATGACTCGCTGTATAGTGAAAAAGAATCAAAGAAAACTCGTTTTGTTTTTCCTAAATCCGTTCTAAGGAAAGAAAAAAGCATACAACCTAAGAATATTGAGTCCAAAAAGAAAGACGTCACTGATTCACAAAAAAAGCAGAAGAAGAAAACTAAGACCCGTTTGTCAAACAGATCAAAAGAAACGGGTAATTCAGTTGATAAGAAAGATAAATCCCTTTCATTGTTTTCAAATGGAAAAAAGAACTCCCCACTCTATAAAAAAGATTCTTTTTGGTTCAAGGTGACAGATGGTGGGGAAGTAAATGGTAACAAGTTAGAGGAGATTGAAAACTTTTTTAATGAATCTTTTGAGACTGAAAAACAACCATCATCAATTAACAGTTTGGGCGAATCAAAAAGTAAGCCAAAGAAAACAGCAAAAAAAACATTTTACATTCCCAAAGTTCGTATTAAATTCAATAAGGATAAATTAAAGAATAATCGTAAAAAAAGATCCAATGGTGAAAAATAAACATGTTATCCACAGTACAAAAAAAAGCATACAGCTGGTTTGGCCTGTTTGCCAGTAAACATATAAATGAAAAGTTCAAACAAGAGCTAGCCTCTGCTCATATCACCGTGAAAGCTGAAGTATACATGGCTGAAGCACTTCTTTATTCAATATTAAGTTTTCTTGTGCTTACCATTGTATTATTTTTACTTTCCTTTCTGTTCCTTCCCCTTTTTGAAATGGTGATCACTCCTTTGTTTGCTGCAGGCATTTTAGGAGTATCTGCACTTGGCAGTCTCATAATCTATATTCTTTATCTAAAAATGCCTTTGTTAACGGCAAGTAGCAGAGGGAAAAAAATCGATGTCAATCTTTCTTATGCATTGAATTTTGTCGCAGCGATGTCTTCAGCGGGAGTTACTCCCACTGAGATTTTCAAAAGTCTTTCCCAGCAATCAATCTATGGGGAAGTGCAAAAAGAGGCTGCTTGGATCTATCGAGATGCAACTTTACTGGGTAAGGATATCATTTCTAGCATCAGGGAGAACATGCGTCGAACACCATCTGAAAAATTCAAAGAATTCCTCCAAGGATTAATCGTCACTGTCACTTCTGGTGGATCGTTGAAATCGTATTTTTCTGCTAAGGCAAAACAATTCAGTGTGGAGAACCGACAACGGCAGAAACAAATGATCGAAAGCCTTGGCATCATGGCTGAAAGCTATGTGACTGCAGCAGTTGCTGGAGTATTACTCTTATTTATCGTGATCCCTTTGATGATGATCATCAGTGGCGATACCAGTCAAATGATCCTTTTATATATCATGGTGTTTTTAATCGTTCCTTTGATCCATATAGGCTTTGCTGTGGTGATACGAATGATGAGTTTGGAGGTGTGATCAACATGAGTAAGATACCCCAACAAGGATACATAAAAAAAATGATTGTTTCAGGAGAGTTACCTCGCCTCGTCGTTTACTCCGTGACTGGTGTCTTAGTTTCAGTTTTTTGCCTTCTTGGACTTTTATCATTATTTGATATTAATCTTTTTGCTGCATCAACTGCAGATTATTTCATTTTTGCCATTCTTTCCGGAACTGGCGTGTACGGCATGTATGAATACATTCATCATCGATGGGTGTATAAGATCGATACGATCTTTCCTGATTTCGTTAGAGATCTTGCGTCATCACGTCGAGCAGGAATGACGTTTACCAAAGCGATTCTATTCACATCAAATGGGAATTATGGTCCACTTACCAAAGAGATCAAACAAATCGCACAAGAGATATCATGGGGAAGCAGTGTGGAAGAAGCATTAACTGCTTTTGCAAACAGAGTCAATACCACATCAGTCCGCCGTACGATCTCTTTAATCATCGAAGCTAGTAGAAGCGGAGGAAACGTCGCTGATGTTTTAGATGTTGCCAGTCACGATGCGTTAGAGATCAAACAATTGGAAGCTGAACGACGGGTGAACATGGCTTCTTACGTTGTTGTTATCTATGTGTCAATGCTTGTGTTCATGGCCATCATTGGAATTCTAGCTGGTGTGTTCATTCCAACGATCACTGGTGCTGAAGCCGAAGGTCTATCCCAAGCGATGGGTGGCGGACGAGTAAATCAAGCAGCAATGATACAAGTGTTTTATTTTGCAACTCTAGCTCAAAGCATGGGAACTGGAATTGTTGCTGGAATCTTTGAAGATGGTCATTTCCAGTCAAGTGTCAAACATGTTTTTATCCTTGTGTTCATCAGTTGGATCGTGTTTAAATTCATCCTTAGCATGTAGAAAGGAGTATGAATGATAATGAAGAAATGGAGCAAATCAAGCAATGAAGGAGCAGTCACGGAAATCATTGGCACAATGCTTTTACTAGTCATTGCGGTAACACTTTTTTCAGTTGTCTACTTTGCTGTGTTGTCCCAACCAGTCACACCAGCCACCCCATCAGCAAATATCGTTTGCAGGGTGAGTGGTGCAACCTTTATCCTTGAACATAGTGGTGGTAGTCCATTAAGTTTAGATTCTAAAATTATTATTTCTATTGGTGATTCATTTTCTGAAGAAATCAAAGTTGGAGATGTCCTTTCTGATACTTATAAAGCAGATGATCAATGGAGCCTGGGAGAAAGAATTATATACAACATAGAAAACTTTGAAGAATTTCTAGGTAATACATCCGAGTTAACGGTTGTAGATGTCACAACTAACTCTATAGTTCTAAGAGGAAGATTTGATCCACCTTCTTTTCTAGAAGATTTTACGCTTACCGTTGGAAGTACTATTGGCGGAGAAGTAAAAGATCCTGGTGAAGGCACGTTTATCTATGAGATTGGGACAGAGGTCAATCTTAAAGCGGAAGTAGATTCGGGATACCAATTTGTAGGATGGGAGGGCGGTAATGTAGAAGATATAAATAACCTAGAAACCAGTATTAAAATGTTTGATAATTATATAATAACGGCCAAATTTGCCATTAATGAATATGATCTTACTATTAGTAGCACTGAGGGAGGAACTGTTAATGATCCTGGAGAAGGAGTATTCGGTTATGATCATGGAGAGTCGGTAAATATTATTGCAACACCAAATACCGGATATCATTTTGTGGAATGGTCTGGTGATACAGATGCTATTGATAATACTAATGATCCAAGTACAACTATAGACATATTTGCGGATTATGATATTTCTGCAGAGTTTGCCATTAATGAATATGATCTCAACATAAGTAGTGCGAGCGGTGGCTCAGTAACCACGCCCGGAGAAAACACCTATACACACGACTACGGTACCGTAGTTAATCTAGTTGCAGAACCTGAAATAGGGCATCATTTTGTTAATTGGACAGGTGACACTGAAAAAATCGCTGATATAAATTCAGATACAACAACTATCACAATTGAAAACGATTATACAATTTCAGCTAATTTTACTGCTGATGAACATACTCTCATCGTTGATAGTTCTAGCGGTGGTTCAGTAACTGAGCCTGGTCAGGGCTCTTTTATAAATGGGTATGGTTCAGTAGTTGATATTGTTGCAGTGGCAGATATAGGTTATGATTTTGTCAACTGGACGGGCGATACTGAAAACATTGATGATGTAAATTCAGCCACAACAACAATCACAATTGAAGACGATTATTCAATCGAAGCAAATTTTGAGATTAAAGAACATGATCTTACCATAAGTAGTACGACCGGTGGCTCAGTAACCACTCCAGGAGAAAACACCTATACACACGACTACGGTACCGTAGTGAACCTTAATGCTGAAGCAGACACTGGATATTTTTTTGTGAAATGGACTGGCAATACTGAAAACATTGATGATGCAAATTCAGCAACGACAACAATCACAATTGAGAATAACTATGATATTACAGCAATGTTTGCTGTTCCTCCCGGAGCTCCAACAGATTTTACTGCTAACACGGGAGATTTGTACGAAATCGACCTTTCGTGGACTATAGGAATAGATGCAACTCATACATATATACGGTACAGACAAGGTTCATCTCCCCCATCAACCAGAACATCAGGGACTTTCCTGTATAATGGAACGGGAACTAGTACTAGTGCAACAGGCCTGTCAAGCGATACAACCTATAGTTTTAGTGCTTGGTCATATAATTCGATTTCCGGTTCATGGAGTATAACATATTCCAGTGACAGTGCTAAAACAGATGACGGAGGCGGCTGCGCTTTTATTTATTCATGGGACGGAGAAAGATACCATCCAGAACATGCTATCTCAGATTTCGCAGTCCATAAATTTATCGAATATCCAACATATGGTTTACTACCAAATCTTAGAAATATAAATGGAACTTACAAATTTGCTGTTTGGGAACAGGTACCAGAAACTCAATATTTAGATACTTTAGAGCTATGGGAGGTAATTCATCCTATAGGCACCGAGATTGTTCCAGAACAAACAACAGGAGTTATTCATACCATCTCTAGCAAACAATACCCTGATATTGCTATTGGGACAGATGGAAACAGCTATACAGATGAGTTATCAAAACCAGATGAAAAATATTGGATAACTAATCTTTCCACTGTTAATTTGGATAATCCTCGAATGTGGGATACATTAGATGTAATTTTCTATTCAACACCCCAAGAAAAATCCTTAGCAGAAGTATATAACATTTTAGGAATCCCTTTACCTACAAGAGAAGTTAAATTAGTTGTTAGAGGAAAAGATACGGGTCTTCTTACAGAAGCATGGAGTAGTATGGTAACCGCAATTGAACCAGATTATACTCAATATGAAATTCTAAACACGAATATGAGTATATTTGAAAATGTTTCTAAATGGGCAATGACTACCGGGCAACTCCATCTTTACAAAAATGGTGAAAATATTCACAGTTTTATGTTTGGGAATCCTGAATTTTATCACAACTGGGCAATTAGTTTTGATTATACCATGGGTGAAGATATAAAATTACAATTCGTTGGAGGCCCATATGGTCATCAGATAGATGAGATATATATAGATAAAAAACCAAACAAGGAGATTCAGATTATTAAACTCCCAGCTAAAATCATAGATCATAATCTTGATAGTACAAATCAAGATATTGAAGAATTATTATCCAAAAGGGATTACAATTACCTCTTAATGGAACAGGGTGATTATATGATATGTGAGTTTTACAGTAATACAACAACAGATACTATGTCGATTACCCCAATAGCTTTTGCTGATGCATATGCAGAATCGTATTCTGCAGGTAGGATAATAACTGAACAAAATCTTTCTCTTGCACAGGAGATTTGGGAAAATCAAGGTTTGGATAGAAAATTATTCATTAGACCATTTGTTGAAACTATACAGCCTATACTTTCAATAGGGCTGGAGCCAAGGTGGAGTATTCCTTGATAATTCAACGAATATTTGAATTGAAAATAAAAAAATAATAAAAATAAATATGTTGAAGGTAGAATGGATATGAAGGAATTAAGAAACTCAGATGAAGCAGTTGTAGGAATCGTTGTTACCGTTCTTCTTATCGGTCTGATCCTTGCTGTTATTGTAATGCTAAATACGGTGTATGTGCCACAGTGGTTGGAAGAATCTGAAGCAGCACATATGGAAGAAGTTTCTAATCAGTTCACTAAACTAAAATATGCTTTGGATATTCAATCATTGGTAAATGATAGTACTTCAGTAACGACACCAGTTAAACTTGGTACTAGAGAAATACCTTTTTTTAATTCAGGACGGACGTTTGGTAGTTTACAGATTGATGAAAATTCGTTTAACATGACCATTACGAATGTGTCTGGTTTTTCTAAAACTATTACTGCAGACTCAATAAGATATTCGTCTAGTAATTCTTATTTTGTCAATCAACAATATATTTATGAAGCGGGATCATTGATATTAAGTCAAGGTGCGGCCAATGTCTTATATGGTAGGCCTTCAATTTTTGTGACTGGTGGTGTTGGTAACGAATCATTGATTACATTTGTTATTGTTAACACACATGGTATTGGTGGTAAAACATCTGTTAGTGGTTATGGGACTTATCCGGTCTATACGCAGGTTACTAATGTTTATCCTTCATATAATGAATATAGTAACATATCCAATGTTTCAAGTATTGCGATTAATACAGAATATACAAATGCATGGAATAGAACGATTAATAGTGCATTTCGATCAAATTTTTTATTGAATGAAAGCCATTTCAACATAAAATCAATTGAAAATGGAATTGAGATTGAATTTACTGATAGTTCCAATGACTATTACGATTTCCGTTATCGGATTATTGATGTTTCCACTCAGATTTCAAGTGGAATAGCAGAATAATATTTGAATAGATATATAAGATTTCAAGAGGTGGAAATGTACGATACAAAAAAGAAGAGACACTAGTGGAGTATCTGAAATAGTTGCTACCATGCTTTTGTTAATCATTGCAATCTCTGCTGTTGCTCTCATTTATTCTCAAGTGCTATCCGATGACGGGCCAGCACCAACAACCATCGTAAAAATAGTTGGAAGAGCAGAAGGAGACTATATTTACCTAGAACATAGGGGCGGGGAAGATATTGATGTAGATAATATGATCACATATACTGTAGGTGGAGAATCCAATACTACAACTATAAGAAAACTCTTTGAAAATGAAGGAAAAATTGATGATGTCTGGAGATTAGGTGAAGAAATAAGGATCCCTATGAGATATAATCTAGATCGGTTGGATGATCGTACAGCTGAAATAACTGGTGTTGATACATTGAGCAATTCAATAGTCTTTCATGGACCCGTTACATTACCCCAACCAGTTAGTGACGTAAGAGTGGACCTTGATGTAGACTATACGCCACCTATCAAAGGAGGTGATGAAATTATAGTTACTATCACAATTACATCCTCAGGAGGGAATGTGGAGGGAGCTGGCAATGTAACAGTTCATTACGAAATACCTGAAGGTCTTGATTTTATATCTAGCATGTCTCCATCTGGACATAATTCTAATTTTGACCCTGCTACAGGATATTGGCGTGTAGGAAATGTTAAAAATGAAAATCCTGCTCAACTCGTTATCACCCTTGAAGTAAATGAAACATTTACAAGAAGGCCGACTCAACTTGCATTAGTACTTGATGGATCTGGAAGTATCATTGATTACGATTGGATTGAAGGAACAGATTATTATCAATCTGGCTCAACTTCAGCTAAGTCAAGTGCTGCTTCACTTTCAAATTATTTTCTTCACAAGGGTAAATTTGGTTGTAATAGTTTAGATGCTAGTGGTTCAGGCTCAATTACTATTGATTTCTGGTATAGACTTTATGATGCATATGGTACTGTGGAGTATGGTGATGTTCGATTGGAATGCTACAATGGCAATGAATGGAGGGAGGTAGATTCTCTTGGTGGTGACCCGGTTGGAGATTGGAACCATTATTCTTTAATTATTGATGAAGATCAATATTTTATACCAAATTTTAGAATCCGTTTTAATTCTGAACGGTTATTCATTGGAACTGGTTCTGATGGAAGATATCATCATGAAATGATTTGGATTGATGATGTAGTTATCCAAAAAAATGGAAATATTCTACTGGAAGATAGTTTTGAAGGAGATCCATGGGACGTCAACTGGAGGAGCGATTGGGACATGACTCTGTTAGGTCTTTCAAACGCAATTATAAATGAAAGTGTTTTTCCCCACGATGGATCTGTTGAATTAACAGTTATCCAGTTTGGTTATAGCCAGGCAAGAAGAGAACGTCCTCCAACTCAAGTTGATGACTATAGTATTGCTGAGGATATTGCAAGTCAAATTTTAAACATTAATCAAAGAAAGCAAGGTACACCAATGGCAGCTGGAATATATCTTGCAACGGACCAATTCCTCAATTCAAATGATTTTAACACTGAAGATAGACAAGCATTTGTTATAGTAACTGATGGTCAACCAACTGAATGCTCCAATAGACCATTCGGCATTGATTATCCAAATGGGCCATATGATGCAAGCAGCTGTAGTGAGTCCTTTGCGCGAATAAGTGCCGAAAATGCAATAACTGATCTTCGTTCAACATTCAACATGACTGATGAAAATAATACTATTGACGAAATTGATGTATTGGCTATAGGGGCAGGGCCGGATGTTAACTGGTTAAATAATAGCATCATCTGGCCACATCCATATATTTGGGAGTTACAGAAGGACTCATTTAATGGTCCAGGTTGGGTATGTCATATTGATTCATTTGAACAATTTGATTTTGCAATTAATGAATTGTTCAAAGCTATTTTCAGTCTTTCGAACACAGTTAGTTATGTTAGTTCCACTACATATGATCCAAATACAAGCAACCATAAGGCAACAGTAACGATTAGTTAATTCATTAATCAAAAAATAATCTAATAGTTTTATAATGATTCATAGATGTCTTAGTTGTCTCTTAACAAAAATATAGCATTAATAAACAAGTATTGATTGCGTTTCAAGAGGTGAATGGAAAATTGAAAGAATATCGTATCATATTCCTATTAGTCATTCTATTTTTCTCAATAGCATTCATAGCCTTTTTTCAAATTGATTCTATACCCTCTACAGAAACCATAATTTTTGTTGATAAAAATAATAATGAAATGAATTATTCGACTATTCAGCAAGCAATTGATAATGCATCAGAAGGAGATACAATCCTGATACAAAAAGGAGGATACACTGAAACCATTTTGATCAACAAATCAATCACGATAAAAGGAGAAAATAAGGCTCATACTTTTATTACATCCTCCGATCAAAACACGTTTACGATCAATGCGGATAATATCACCTTACAAAACATAACGATTAGCAACTCAGCGACTGGTATATCACTTTATGGATCTTATTGTATATTGGCAAATATTTCCTTTTTAGACAATAATCTTGGGATCATGATCAATAACAATGCTAGTAACAATACTATTTATTCAAACAATTTTGTAAATAACGATGCCCATGCACTAGATCACTCCAATGGAAACACTTGGCATAGTGACCAAATAGGAAACTACTGGGATGATTACAATGGAACTGATTCAAACAACGATGGTATTGGTGATACCTCTTACAACCTCACTGAGACTGCTAGTGATCTTTTTCCATTGATTAGCCCCATGACAACTCCACCGATAACTGATTTTTATATGAGTCCAACTAATCCCACCGTAGAAACCATGATCTCATTTACTGATCTTTCCATTAAAACAGATAACCAGATCATTTCTTGGAAATGGGATTTCGGTGATGGAAACACTTCAACAGATCAAAACACCACGCATCAATATGATCTAAACGGGTTGTATCTAGTGTCTCTCACGGTCACAGATATCTTAGGAGCAACGGATACTCAAACGTATTCACTTGTTATACAAAACCTTCCTCCAACTGCTTCATTCACGGTTACTCCTGAAACACCAATGACCACAGAAGAAGTCAACTTTATTGACACTTCTACAGACAAAGATGGTTATATCATGAATCGAACTTGGAACGTTAATGATAGTTTCTATGATTATACTTCCTCGTTTCAACACACTTTTATAGAAAAAGGAGTCTACAAGGTAACCTTAACTGTTACTGACAATGATAATGCTTCATCAAGCATTATAAAACAGATTACTGTGGTAAATACCCCGCCAACTGCTAACTTTTTTCATACAGCAAAAAACGATACCTATTTGATAGGTTCACCAGTTGATTTCAACGATAATTCCTTTGATCAAGATGGAGTCATCGTTTCGTATCGATGGGATTTTGGTGATGGAACAACATCAACAGAAAAAAATCCTACACATATATTCTCATCCACAGGTCGACATCACGTAACCTTAACCGTTACCGATAACGATAACGACCAAGACTCGATTACTAAGAGCATTCTTATTGGATCAACTAATGATGAGGGGTTTCTCTCAGCGCTTTCTTTTTTTGACATACTCATGATCGTTGTTATTTTCTCTGCAGTTGTCTTTGTCCTTATCGTAAGTAAAAAATATACAGGTGGAATCTAAAAAAATAATCAACAATAAAACTATTTTTTGAAGTAATCCCCATCTTTTTTTACTTTTAGAACAATCTAATGACTTCTATCTCATCGATGTTTACATTTCCTGCTTGATCATAGGCCACCGCTCGAATAGTATATCTTCCAAAAAGCCCTGGTTCCTTCCAATTTCCCAATTTATACGGATAGAACATATCTACAGATCGTAATTGATTATCCACATAGAATTCGACTTTTTCAATATCTGTATCTTCATCAGAGGCATCGACTTCGATATCTACGGCTCCGACGACAATTGTTTCTGGAAGATTTCTTTTTTTATCGTTTATAATGTATAAACCAGAATTTGGTTTTGTAATAGTTACCATTGGTGGAGTACTATCAGGATCCCATGTCAGTGACACGCTTAAACTCAGGCGTGGGACGTTTCGCTTCCCACTGATCTCAATAAGTGATCGAAATGTTTGTTCAATGTTTTCAGGGGTACCAATTTGTACATGATATCCTCCATCAAAATATAATGTTGGATAGCTACCAATGTTGAAAGCACTTCTTAGTCTTGCACGAGCAATAGTACTTTTATCCGAGACAAGATTCACATAATAAAACGGATAATCATTCGATTGATAAATACTTGAAAGCGCATCAGATGCTTTGGAACAAGGTGAACATCCTGAAGCTGATCCTTTTTCGATAAAAACCGTATGGGTGAATTCTTCATTAACAGTATTATATCCAGTATTGTCCGGGATTGTTGCAGCGCTGGCATCTGTAAAATAGGCATCAAATGGCCTTTGTTGATTATTGGAACTTGAATATCGAATTTCTGATTGTTCATTGAATAACACTGCAATCACCATTAGGTTATCAGCGTTTACATTTCCAACATAGTATGGATTCCAAGATATGTCTTTAGTAAGTGAATCAGAAACTTCAATATCTTTATCATATGCAAAATCTAAAAGTGCAAAAGGATAAGGCGATCCATCCACTTCACCCCATCTAGAAAGAGGTTCAACGACATAGACTTTTAAATTCCCCCTATACTCCGTTTCTTCAAGATTTTTGATTTCAACAGATATCTTCCAGTTTCCAACGTCTTGGTTAGCCAATTGAATCATCTCACTGTTTTCCACCTGATGAAAGCTAGAAACATTGATGCTTAACAATAGAAAAACAACAATTACAACCGTTGGTAGAAACATTCTATTTCTCTGTTTCATTTGGATAACCCCCTTAAATTTCACAATTGTTAATAAATATATAGCTTCAACATTTATAAATATTTTTCCTTCCTTTCACCATGCTCGTAAAAAATAACTAAGATCCATCCGTTCCCAATCATTATAATCCCGAAACAATCTAGACCCATCAGAGTAATCAACGGTGTAGTACATGTATCCATAATTCATACAGCTCTTATATTGTCTGGTTAGCCACCACCCCAACTGCCAAGGATAATAACTACGGCGATTATGACCTGGAATAGGTCTAAAATTCAGAACATGGCCCAACTCATGCATATAAGCACTGGCATAGACCTCATCTCGATTCAACCAAGGGAATTGTTCAGCTTTCTCCTCCATCCCTTTAGCTGATATTTGAAACCTGTTCGCTCCGAACATATTTCCATTCACCATTGAACTTTGATAAAGAACCACTCCATACCGAAAGATACCCCGTCGAACCTCAGCTTTAGGTTGATTCACAAAATAGGTATCATAGATCTCATCAAGCTCATCATGACTCATCCATGAACATTCAGTCACTTCTGAAAATGGAATGATATCCGCTCCGGATCGATCTTCTTTTTGACCATCATCGATATGTAACATGATATTACGACGATTAAATGCAGTAAATAAGATTTCTTTAGACCCTTCAGGAAACATTCCTTGCTCTCCATTTGGCCCTTGCATCTGATCCATCTCAATAAAAATATCCTTTCTGAAAGGGTCAGCATTCCAATCCTTCATATAATATTCCTCCCAGTTGGAAAGACCATCTTCATCTGGATCTAGATTCATATGATCGTCCCAAGAAAAAGGATCATAGCCCCACTTCCATTCCCATTCAATAGGAAGCCCATCGCCATCATAATCTATCCCGGAATCATCCACCGTTGGATCGGTTCCATACCAGTTGACCTCAACCCAACAGGGAATACCATCGCCATCGGGATCGGTTTGAGTGATATCAAACCAAAGCTCAACATCAAGTTCCTGTTCATAGTAACTTTCATCATCACAACCATTGAGCCGACCATACCCACTGGGATCACCTAGATGATCATCTCCCGTCCAATGCCCTGTTCTCACATTATAATACAATAACGCAGTTTTACTTTCCGCATCATCCCCAGTTTTACCTGTGATATCACATAATCTATCCACAGTGATTCCTTCATCAGCAGCATCCCACAGTTGAATCCGAATAGGTAATTGAGTCTCATCAATGGATACGTCTTTACTCACCTTCCAGTCAAGATCATATAAATACTTCGTATTCCAAAAAGTATCACTAACAAAAACTTCATCATCGATCCATACCTTCACATAAAAGTCTGGATCAGTTGTTTCATCAATGATCTTTTCAAACCCTAAATGCCTATCAGCTTTCTCCAAAGATCGAATTGTTTCAATGGTTACCGTCACTGTGGTTTTTTCTTCACTTTGATCAGCAACACTATTGATTTGACCAAAGAGAAACAAAGCAATGATTAGTATTGAGAAAAGATAGTTTTTTTTCATAGTCTCTTATCCCCTAAAACTCTTAATAATATTATATAAGTAAAACACCTATATAATTGTTTCATTTGTATCAAAAAAAATTAAAACAAACTGGACAAAAGATTTCACCTTTCCAAAAAAACTGGATAATAATCGTTTACTTTGCTATAGAATCATCGGAAATAAATCTAGTTTGACGGTAATCTTTGATTACTTTTCAGTCATTTTTCTCTTTTGCCAAACTACCA
The DNA here is from genome assembly GCA_964406955.1 of uncultured Thermoplasmatales archaeon. Lineage (GTDB taxonomy): Archaea > Thermoplasmatota > E2 > DHVEG-1 > DHVEG-1 > EX4572-165. The sequence goes on from CAYOTP010000013.1 coordinate 16,844, forward strand.
ATACACATTTTTATAGTATCATATAGAAAAATAGAGACGAAGGAGAAAAAATCATGCTTTCCGAACAAGAGTGTCAAACAAAGTTTCGTTGTCCAGAATGCCAAAAGTCAATGTATTCATTGAAAGGTTCATTACAACCAATTTATATTTGTTCTCACTGTGGAGCATCATTGGATGAACAAACAATCAAAGAAATTCAAAACGAAGAAAACAATGGAAAAAAACAATCATTACTCCAAAATCTATTCCCAAAGCAATTCATGAAAAAATACACCGAATTCACAAGTTTTTCAGAGTTTACCTATGAATGTTCCCTATTCCCAGAATCAATGGATCAATTATCGAGGGAAACGATAACAAAAATCCCTCAACGAAAATTGGATAGATATGTTAAGAAACACACCTGTTTTTCAACATGGGACCAAATGTTTGAAAAAGCAGTCGAATGTTACCTAAAAATGTGAAATTCTTTCTATCAAACAACTAGTTAGCCTTTTCCTTTTTTGCCTCTTGCACAGTTTATTAAAGAAAATATTTAAATACTGTTTAACTTATAATATTTTGGGGTAAAGCATTATGAAAAAAGGAGTAATAAGTATAGGAGTTTTTTTAATCAGCATCCTCATGATTTCAACGGCCACTGCTGTTCCCACAACCCACAGCAAGCCAGTCATGGACCAAGTCACTCGTATTGAACAACAAGAAGAAAAACTATTATCATTTGATGTGTTCCCACAATCTATTTTACAACTTATCTGGCAGATACTGCTTCTCATAATCAATCTTATCATGAAACTCATTGAGGTAGTAAACATGGTTATTACCATCGTACAACTCATTCAGGCTCTCATCAATGGATTACAAACATTAATACAAATGATTCAGAACATTATTCAATTAATAACTGATCTTTTCAATCCAGACCCAGAACTTCTATAAAGATCAAACAAAATCTTTTTTTTCTTTGTTCAAGGTTACAATAGAACTGCAAAAAAGCCCACGTTCTAGACATGGGAGGATGTCACCGTTTACTTTATACCATTCAACCATATTTCTTTTGTAGAAACACAGTATGACCCGGCGAATAAGTAAAAAACAACAACAGTACATTGCAAAACAACGAATCGATTCCCTATTTACCTTTGCACAACAACAAATCAAACAAGACAACTTAGCATATGCAAAAAACGCAATTCGAATCGCTAGAAAAATCGCTATGAAAACAAATCTACCATTACCAAAAAAATATAAAATAAATATCTGTAAGCATTGCCATCAATATCTTTATCCAGGCATCACCAGTCGAGTACGGAATCATAACGGAAAAAGAACGATTACCTGTTTACACTGTCATAAATACAATCGATATCCCTACAAACCAAAGAAAAAACCTGCCGTTATCCTTAAATAATGAATGCTTATTACCGATACCTACTTCAAAGATATATTTAAATATTGTTTACGGAGTATGAACAGCCTATGACAACAGTATATGACGTTCCTGCTAAAGAATTCATTGATGAGGTTGCAAAACAATTAGAAAAAGTAGATGCAATTTCATTACCTGAATCAAATAAGCATTCAAAAACGAGTGTAGCTAGAGAAAATGCCCCAGAACCAGAGAACTGGTGGTACATCCGTTGCGCTTCAATCCTTCGAAAAATCTACATAAATAACACAATCGGCATCCAACAACTTCGAGCGGAATATGGCGGTAAAAAAGATATGGGGTCCAAACCATATAAGGCAAGACTGGGCAGTGGATCGATTACTCGTCGAGCCATGCAACAACTTGAAACAGCAGGATATCTAAAGAAAATCAAAGGAAAAGGACGAAGTATTACTCCAAGTGGACAAAAATTATTAGATGCAGCGGCTCGAGATGTTCTCAAACAAGTAAAGAAACAATATCCCAGCTTAGAAAAATATTAAAGAAGGGATTCAATAGCATATGGATGACGAACTTGAACAACTACGAAAGAAGAGATTACAGGACCTACAGCAACAACAAAATGCTGAAGAATCTATAGAAGATCAACAAGCACAAGAAAAACAATTCGAAGAACAGAAAAAAATGATTCTTCGAAGTATCCTTACTAATGATGCAAAAGAACGTCTTGCAAATATAAAACTTGCTCGTCCAAAAGCGGGGGAGCAAATTGAGAATCAATTAATCATGCTTGCACAAAGCGGGCGATTACGGCAGAAGATAACGGATGCGCAACTGCGTGAGTTATTAACAAAAATTATGCCAAAAAAACGAGATATTAATATTAAAAGAAGGTAACGCCTATGTCGACACATAAATCATTGGGCAAGAAAAATCGATTAAACAAAGCAACGAAAAGCAATCGTCGCGTTCCAGCATGGATCATGATTCGAACGAACCGACGATTTACAAGACATCCAAAAACACGTAATTGGCGTAGAAACAAATTAAAGAGATCTTGATTCCCATGGCTGAAGAAACTGAGAGAATATATGTTATTCCATTGAAAAAGCAGTATTTTCCTTCATCAAAAGCTGCACCTACTGCGATTAAACGAGTGAAAAAATTTGTCAACAGACATATGAAGGTTGATGAAGACGACATTTGGATTGATGAATCATTGAATAATGCGATCTGGAGTAAAGGCAAATATAAGATGCCAAGTAAAATTCGCGTGAAAGCAGTTAAATTTGAGGATGGTGTTGTTGAAGTATACCTCCCAGAACTTGAATTTGAGAAATCACGTCGTGAGATACTTAGAGAAGAACGTGATAAAAAACAACCGATTCTGATCAAGGGTGAAGAGGAACCTGAAGAAGATTTTGATGAAGCAGGAACTGACGATTATGAAGTAGTACCTGCTGCTGATGGCGATGTCAAACTGAAAAAGAAGAAACAACCTAAGGAATCTGAGGAAAATACTGAAGAGGAAGCTGAAAGTGAAGAAGAATCCGATGGTGAACCTGAAACCAGTGGGGAATCTGCATCATTTGAAGTTGAATCTGAATCAATAGAGGATTCCGAAGAAAAATCAGATGAAGAATCAAAGAAAACAGATCAATCCTAAAAAAAATCGTATCGGATTGATGATGTTTTCATTAAAAAACCTAAAAACAAGGATAATGTTTATTAAGGATAGGGATACTAATTAATAGGTGAGGACGTTTTTTATGTCAAAAATGGTTGATCATGAAGAGGAACGCATAAAACAATTACAAGAAAGACGACGAAATATCAACGTTCGAAAGGTCGTTGAACAATTTCAACAGAAACTTGAGGAGAAAGCCTAAGAAACAAAAAGATATATTTTTTCCTCTAAAACGTATCGTCCACCATGGACGGTTCACATTTTTTATACAATTAAAGGGGATAATGTTTTAAAGGGTCGTTTGCTTGAAGCATTATTAAAACGATAATAACTAAATCATTAAAGGAATCGATTGTGAAATGATTAAATTTTATAATTTGGTGTAACGATGAAACAACCACGATTTAATGAACAATCAAAATTTCAACGATTAAATTTCTTAGAGAATCCCAATGTTGGTGTTTTCTGCAAAGCAACCGATGAGGTCTGCATCATCAGAAAAGGACTTCCAAAAAAGATTTACAAACGAGTTTTTTCTGCATTGCAGACCCGTCTTATCGAACTTCAAATTGCTGATGTCAACATCATAGGATCTTTGTTGGTTTGTAATAAACATGGTGTCATTGTTTCAAATATCGTTAGCCAGGAAGATATCAACTTACTTGAATCCCATGGATTCTCAGTCCTTCCTATTGAAGATACTATCAATGCTGTGGGAAACGATATACTCATTAATGATCATGGTGGATTGATCCATCCTAAGATGAACGATGCCACCATTGAACAGATAAAGGATTGTCTAAAGATTCCATTGACTAAGGGGAGCATCGCAGGATTAAATACCGTAGGGATGGCCGCAGTAGCTACCAATAAAGGAGTCCTCTGCCACCCTAATACAACTGAGGATGAACAAAAGACGTTGGCATCTATCTTTCAAGCTCCGGTCATGATCGGGACCGTGAATCATGGAGTACCATTAATAGGAAGTGGACTTGTTGCCAATTCCTATGGTGCTGTTGCCGGTTCGATGACCACTGGAATTGAAATGGGACGTATCGAAGAAGCATTACAGTTAAATGAGTAAAAATCGATAATAATACCATCTTTTTAAATGCCGCATTAACCGACTCAATTTTTATAAATATAATGAGAAAAAATTTAAATACCTTATATATATTATAATACTGAGGGTATAATAATGACCAATAAGAATTCATCAAAAAATCATTCAGGTTATGCGCTTACATCAAAAGATAAAGAAGCAATCGATATCTTTTCTGATCTAGGTTTGCCAAAAAACCTTGCAAAAACACTTCTTTATGTATCTAATGTTGATGAATGCAGATCTGCTGATATCGAGCGAGGGGCTGGTTTAAGACAACCTGAAGTAAGCATTGCAATGCAGGAACTTTTGGATAAAGGATGGATAACGAAACGAAATCAACGAAAGGAGGGAAAAGGTCGCCCTATTTATATCTATAAATTAACATCTCCACTTTCTTCAATAATGAATCATATTGAGGAAGAGAAATCCAAAGAGATTCAATCAATTAAACAGGAATTAAAGGAATTGAAATCAATACTTGAAAAACGGGATGATTTTCAGAAATAGGACCTTGATATTTATCCTTCAAAAAATTATTAATGGGGAAAAATTTAAATAATTAGCAAATATATTATTATATTATATCGCGGATATGTGAGTATCATGACTATGAAAAAGACACTCGTAATTGGGGTAATAGCATTGTTTATTGGGCTGAGCTTTTCACCAGTAAGCAGTGTACCAACAGAAGAAAAAGAAACAATGATTCCTGTTCAGATCGGCTCATTAGCCGCTGATGGATCCCTTGGGCTTCAAACCATTTCATTATCAAAAATGGAACTGGCAACCTTATTAGAATTCATGGAATCATTTAAACGACCAGGTCAACGCATAGACGATCTGCTTGAACGAATCCAATCTCTTTTTGGTCGAGACAAGACCAATGGATTACTTAACATTGAACTGTTAGGAAAACTACCAGGCAACCCGATCGTTAGCTATGGTGAAGGTAGACAACTCTTAACTAGGTATCATGGACAATTCCAATTTAAAAAACTAATAAGCACCTGGCATTATCCAAACAATGCAGGAGCAACCATCATTTGGGGTGATGGCATGCTATCAAGTCCAACACAAGTTTTATTACAAAGACAAATTGGAATCATGATCGGATTTGTTGGCCTATATGTCTATATCCCACCAATAACTGCAGAAAACATCAACAGTAAAACCCTTGTTGTTGGATCTGCAATGTTTGCTCGAGGAATCTCAATCTAAACTAAAGGATTGTTTTTTTCCTTCTTTTTTTAATTTTTTTTTAAGTTTTTTCTATTTTTGGATTTATATATTTTTTTGAGAAATGTTGTTTTGATATTGATCCAATCCATAAGTCACCTCTTAATGGTTGATGATTAAGGTTTCTATTTTGATCTTATTGGAATTATTGTCACTATGGCAACAGGAATAAAGACATGAATAAATCACTCAATGATTCACAGTAGATCTACTCTAATCCAGTAAAAATCTATAGATCGACTCATCTAACATAGGATTAAACGTTTTTTAATAAAATATATCAAAGGACAATATAAATGTCCAAGAGTTTTTTCATCAAGTACAATCGGAAAGAAAAGATTTATATTTTTTTTGATGAAGAAATATTCAATCACTCATATTCGCAATGAATATAATTTTGATGAAAACGAAAAATATTCATAAACTCATCCATAGAGTATCGTCAATATGATACAAGTAAAACGGCATATTTATATATGTTGATAACACCCTTTCCTCATAGTGAACAACCATGGATGACTTTATCTGTATTCAATGCAAAACACACTTCTATAAAAGAAAAATAGCCTGCCCCTACTGCGGTGGAAGCGTTTTACCAATACTAGATAGGTTATACGCTTAAAGATACTGTGAACAACTACCATTTGACCACAGTGATTCTCTAACCATATTTTATAAAAAAGATCATAAGGTGGCTTTGACTAATGTCAATAATTCTCGGAAATAATTATAAAAAAAATGTAAATGTAAGCCAATTGCTTACATTTTAAATAGGTGTCTTGTAACAGAACTCTTTTTACTATTGATATCCACCGATTCTTAAGCTAGGATCACCAAGAAGAACCCACTGTGTTATTGTTTTTGGATGACCTGCTGAAAGATCCGTCATATCGAAATTGTCAATGTAACTAGTTAACGTCTGAGTGTAGGCATCTCCAAGGATCTCTTGATTATATTCACCGTACTGTCTGAAGAACTCTATTGTAATCCATGAATCGCCTCCACCCGTGGTAAGTTCCTTTCCAGGCATACCATATCCTAGACCAGTATTACCAATACTTGCAATGGCTCCACCATTTGGATTGTTCACCAACCGCCAACTGAATGTCTGAGGAACTGGTACTCCATGACACCACATGTATATTTCAGGAAGACGGGGAAATAAATACGGAAAGATATCGTAAACACCTAGAATCATTGAAACATTAAACTGACTGTTATGACAGCCGCCGACCACTGCAATGGGCAATTTTTCACCGTTTGATAACGTATCCATTGGAAACAGAGGAAATGAAAAGAACGGTGGCCATGGTTTCAAGGACGTTACTTGCATTCCAGTCACACTAGATGGTCCACGATCACCAGGAATACCTGGATATTGATCTGCCCATACATTTGGACTGCCATGACCTGAAAAGAACAGAAAACCACTCCCTTCGCTCACAGCAGAAAGCACATCATCCACACCAGTTAACTTACCGTTTGATGCCCATAATATCTCTTTTTGGAAATGCTCAGGCATATAATATAAAGCACCACCACGACCAAGTAAAGACTTTTCACCAGTGGTCCATTCTCCTTCGTAATACATTTCAGTATCATTACGCCAATCCTCAAATACTTTCACCCCAGAATCATCCTCTATCCAAACGTGAATGCTACTTAGATTACCATAGGGTTTTGGATCATAGCTTTTCCCACGAATGGTCAATACCTCATCAACATAACTAACATTTGCCCAATAGAAAAACTCATTACAATATGCACCTAACCCTTCTTCATTGGGATCAAAAGCAACGTTTGAACCTGGACCTCCAAGAACATCTCCTTCAGAAATTGAAACGATTTCAGCAATTGGGAGTGTTGGGAAGCCATTCTTAAATGCATCTTGAATAGCAGGATTTAAATGATCATTGTGGGAATAGGTGATAACTGATTCAGCGGATCTATCCTTTGTTACATTAATGCTAATAATCGGGCTGTAATCTCCTTCAGGGTTAGAACTCTGTGCATAAATAGTGTATTGTCCATCGGGGATCTTATTGACATCACTAGTATCCCACTGAATGTTTAAATCAGTTTGATCTAAGAATCCATCTCCTGAAACAACTATCATTTTTTCAAACCAAGATGGATCGATTGTGGTAGTTTCATAAGTAATGATCTTATCAATAATGGTATTTAATTCATCAATACTTCTACATGGAATTCTACTTAAAGCAACATCAGGATAATAGTCGAGGAGATCATCATCTTCCACACCGGGTTTTCCTAAAGCAGCAAATACGCCATCACCATTTGGATCCCAACTTGAGAAGTCTCCACCTTCGACATAAAGATCAGCATAATATAAGTCGCTGATGACACCTGGATCAAAAATATCGCCAGATGCAAGAGGAAATGCTGGATCATCATACATATTGGTATATCTTACAGGAAGATACCATCCAGTGACACCAATATTACAATTATCTCGAGGTTTTGCATATATCATCGATTTTAGTCCACCGACGAGTAATACATAGGAAGTTCCCCATTCTTCCACGGCATGTTTGATGAAATACTTGATCTGTTCAGCCTCATCAATACCAGTAAATTCTTCATATATCTCCTCAGTTGTTTTTAAGGTAGTAACAATTGGAGGATTAAGATTATTCTTATGGACTATGAGACGTTGTAATGCATCTGAGAATACATCAGGTGCAATAATGACTAAATCATTAGTTGCAGTTTGTGGGAATGGATTCGTTTCTGGTTCAGTATAAGAAATATCCACATCTGAAACTTCAGCGATAGTGAGGATATTAGATAGTGGTTGATATTGGACGGGATATAAAGAAACCGTTACAAAAGTAACACGTTCATATTCTTCATTTATGCCACACCCAACAGTGTAACTAAACCAATCTCCAGGATATGCTTCATTGCTACCATAAACGGATGGGTCCATCATTGGTGTTTTCGTTGCGGTTTGATCATAATCGGCACTTAACGGAAGGAGTGGTGCTGAAGCTCGTATTGGTTTGGACATTTGTTTTGTTTCAAACGATTCCATTGAAACCTGGACATCAATATTTGTTGCACCGAAGGGAAGTTCAAACGTCTTAACGATCTTTGGGAGAAGTGGTTTTCCTGAATCTGATAAAAAGGTATTACTTTCTTCAAGCGTTATGGTGGTAGTTTCTTTTGTTTCAGTTGAGAACTGTGTCACAGGATGAGATAATGTTAGATCAATCTGTTGGATTTCATCATTTCTATAGTCTTGGTTACCATACTGATGAGCAGCTGCGCCAATTCCACTTAATAATAACATTGCTATTATTAGAATCGAAATATTTTTTTTCATGTTGTAGCCCCTTTTTTATTCCTTTCTTTTAAATTTTTGATAATCTATATTATTATGATATTATCATTATACTATAGAAATATTTCGCAGATTATCTAAAAATTTGCTTACATATTAAGAATTATCTCTCTAATTTGATTGATGATTTGCAAAAACGGTTCTAGATTTATGTTTAATACTGAAGTTAACTTTTCAATAAAAGAAAAGGGAAAAGAAGATGTGTTATCTTCAGATAAAATTGATTCGATTTCACCAAGTGGAAATGATTTATGGATAATATGATTATTTGAAGAAGCGGAAGTAAAAAATATGGTTTCTGTTCCATTGTTTTCAAGTGTTGAATGTTTTATTCTATTATGTTTTGATGATGAAAAATAAATGTCAAATACTAAGTTGTCTATAAATGTACAATTAATAATGAGGTTGTTATTATTGTTATCCCGGATGGCATCTATTCCGGCATGGGAATTTTTAATAAACGAACAATTTGCTATGATGTTATGTGAAGATTGCTGTAGTTCAATGCCATCAGTGTTATGAAAAAAGGAACATCCCCTGATAATATTATTATTTGAAGTGCTTATTGAAGTACTTACAAGTAATATTCCTTCATCTGAACAATTGGTGAAGGTGGAATCTTCAATTGTATTGTTATCACTCCAAGCAGCAATACCAATGGGGGTGTTTTTGAAATGACAATTTTTAATGTGTACCTTTGGTGAATTAATCCGTATCGCGGTTGTATATAATCCAGTTGCCGTATTTGTTACTGAGAAATTTGAAAAAAGCACATGGGATGAAGCGATTGTTATGGCGGGATTATTAGGTTTTGTTTCAAGTAAAAACATTGTTTTTTCAGGATCAGTTCCCTGTAATGAAACTGGTTTTGAAATCGTAATGGACATATTGTAGGTTCCCGGCTGAAATAGTATTGTTGCATTGTTTTCTGCTTGATTTAGAATAGACTGGATGTTTTGATCAGGACTTACTGTTATCATTATAGGATTATTTGACTCATTGTCTGAAATTGCATGAATTGATGATGGAAGCAATAGAAAAACAACAACAAAAAGAAAAAGAGTCTTTCCAAATTTTCTAGTGTGCCTCTTTTGTTCATAAGTTGTGTTGTTTTGGATTCTATCCGTTTCTTTTAGCCATCCTCTCATTTAATCATGTTAGATTTTATCACTGATTATATTTAAGGAAAAGCGGAAAAAAATTCAATTTGACCTTTTGTCAAAAAAATAAAAAAACAACGATATCATCAATTAAATTTTGTTCAATTTTTGATGAACATCAGTCTTTAGTATAAACCGTACTAACCAATGGATCATCTTTTGCTTTATTTTTAAGAAATTCGATGATCTTCTTTTTTTGATGATCATTTATTTTTTCCAATTAAATCACAATAGTACAATTTTTTTCTTCTATCTTATAAAACAATGCTGTAAGATTATCATCATGGAAAAATAATCATCCAGATGAAAATAACATCAATTACTCATCGTTTCACAATATAAAAGGAGGCAATAAAAGGGGAGGATATTAAGGGGGCATATTGGAGGTAAAAAACAAATCTAAGGGGAACTTTTGTTGTCCTCCTCCTTTTATTTAGTACACTGCTTTGAAAGCAGATAGAATTGGGACATCCACACCCTCTATTTAATCATTACGGTGAATATTTTTCAAAAAATAAAAATATTGGGGATTCAAGAATCAGTATCCATCTTTGCTTTCTTGGATGATCGCTTACTTATATCTTGTTGTTCATGATATGAAAGCACCCCTTTATTGATCAGTTTCATCATTAACAAACGATGAAATTCCTTAACGTAAGCAATCTCAGATTGAATAGAAGAAATACTTTCAGCATATCTTCTGAATAATTCCTCATCATGTTTAATTTGAATCATGCTTTCTTTTAAAATATCTGCTTTATTATGGGTGATCTCCTTGACTGTTTTCTCAGATCGCTTGATTAAATCCTTTTCGACCTTTTTTATTAACCCATCATTTTTCTCTTTCAATTCTGCCAAGGACTGCTCCTTAAACGATTCAACATCATTTAATCGTTTTACTATTGGCTTCAATCCTCCAATTCTTGATTCCAATCTATCAATTTCAGCTTCCAATAAAGATAACGATGAAGAAAGAGCCTGTTGTTGTTCAGCAAGTTCAGTTAATTTCTTTTGAAAATATCCTTCTTTCATATGAATCAACCTTGTCTTTGGATTAACTATTAAAAGATGAAATCATAGGCTACTACTTTAATTTTCACTCCAAAACGATCATACACTGGATAACATTTTTGTTATACTGAAGGTATCAAAAATTTTACAAGGATATTACCTATGATGAAAAGAAGAAAACTAAACGCCGTTAACAATTTCGTTTGAATGTTATTTAACAAAAATTTTTTTTGAAGGAATAAACAAGTACCATTGATCAACTGAAATGGAATGGTCAACAATAAAGCCATGACTAATAAAAACACAACTGGTCCCAATCCGATCTCCAAAACAATGGGAAGAACTCGTAATGATAACAGTTGTGTAATATAAATGGAAAGCCCAATACTTAAAGAAAGCTGCAAAAGACCAAAAATCTTTTTTAAAGCAGACCTGAAGAAAAAAGGATTCTGATAAAAATAATCATTAATCATGTCAAACTGTTCTTCTTCAATAAGCTGTTTTTCTATTGCTTGAAAGGATGGACTGGAAACTAACAAACAAAAAACACCTATTGATGTGATAATGAACCCTAACGATTTCATAAGATAAACACTATGACTATAAATTATGATTTATTATTTATATATTTATGGTTCATTTACCCCATAATGAACTAATACTTGGCAAATAAACCAATTATTTGCTGGGAAATAGTCTCATAAACCAACATGGTTAGATGACCCTGATACAGGGTAGGAATGTAGTAATGAGTAATTATGCGGATTGCTTTCACTCTTTCATTCATAAACATTACTAGTTTTCAACCCATGATTCAATGTTCAGCAGTTATGCACAGAAAAGATGCTACAAACAAAAAACTATTAAAGTCAATAATTGTTTCAAAAATACAAAAAAAGTCAACGGGATGCAAAGGCGAAGAAAACCATGTCAAAAGATAATATTTATTGTAAAATAGAACTCATCAGACATCCATCCACTGGACAGATGTCCCTAACTGCCCATCTTAACCCCAACGCTCCAAATATAACAATGGAAGAACACGCGATCTCTTGGACGCCAACTTTTGAAGAACAACGATTCCTCATTGATGCAATATCTTTATTGGGAAAACAACAACATCAACCTATTGTGACCTTCAGAAAAAAATATAGAACTGATGAAGAAGAGTACCCAGATAATGAAAACATTGATAACATCAACCAAAAAATCGATGATTTACCCCGATCAAACAATCAAACCGAAAAAAAACCAACTCATACCATTGAAGAAATCATTCGGCAGAACACAAAACAATAGCATAGAATCAAATGTTTGACAAGTTTTATTTTTCTTTAACTTCAAACAAATTTCCAATCATGTCACGGACAAAACAATAGCTTTTCTTGTTTTTTTGTACCGTATATGGGTTTAATCCAATAGTTTCACAACGAAGGAAAAATTCGTTCATATCATCTACTGAGATACAAACATGTGAAAAACTATTTGGAATAATTCTTTTTCCAGTAATAAATACTTCAAAAATTCCTGTTTCTGCTTCATATACAAGCGCTTTGACATCTTTTTTAACTGAAAAAACCTGTTCAACAAATTCCTTAGCAAGATCAAATGATTTTACAAAAGAACACCCAAAGACCTCTTCATACAACATCTTAGCATGTTCAACTGTGTCACATTCCAAAGCGATATGTTCATAAACAACCATTCTTGACACCAAAAAAAGGGAGAAAAAAACTGATCTATCTAGATCAGTTTTAATTCTTTTCCAAGTTTCTCATATACTTCAAGAACCATATCAAGATCGTTTTTAGTTAACCCTGCATTTACCATATTTCGAATTCGAGCTTTATCTCGAGCAACCATTGGAAAAACAATCGGTAAAGCAAACACACCTTCTTCATATAAACGATTACTTAATGTCTTTGCAACTGAAGATTCACCAACGATAACTGGAGTAATAGGAGTTACACTCTCACCAATATCAAATCCAAGGTCTTTTAATTCCTTCTTGAAATATTTCGTGTTATCCCAAAGACGGTTCACATGATCTGGTTCAGTCTCAAGAACCTTAATTGCTTCCAATTGAGCAGCTGCAACAGCTGGAGGATGGGAACCGGATAACAACCATGTTCTGGATTTATTATAGGCAAAGTTGACAAGATCTTGACTTCCTGCGATAAGACCACCAACAACACCAAATGCTTTACTGAACGTACCCATCTCAACATCAATTTTTCCTTCAATACCAAAATGTGCACCGATCCCTCTGCCATCTGGGCCAATTACTCCTTCACCATGGGCATCATCAACATAGGTCATCGCACCATATTCCAATCCAAGATCGACAATGGTATCCATCGGTGCAATATCTCCATCCATACTGAAAACTCCATCAGTTACAATCAAAATGCGATTATATTTTTTATCCGCTTCCTTAAGGGCCTTTTCAAGTTCGCCCATATCACAATGACTATAGACTGCTTTATCTGCTTTGGAAAGCCTTACACCATCGATGATACTGCCATGATTCAACTCATCACTGATGATGATATCACCTTTTTTGACCAGCTGTGGAATCAATCCTGCATTGGCAGCAAACCCGGTTTGATAAATCAAACTAGATTCTGTGTGTTTAAATCGAGCCAATGCTTTTTCAACATCCATATGAAGCTTCATTGTCCCTGCTATCGCTCGGACAGATCCAGATCCTGCTCCGAATTGTTTTGCAGCTTTACAAGACGCTTCGATTAATTTAGGATGATTGCTCAAACTCAAGTAATTATTCGAACAAAGCATGATGACTTCTTTTCCATCCACTTTGGAATGAGGCAATGATCCCGATTCCAAAATACGTAACTTCCAATCAAAATCTTTCTCAACTAATTCTTCATATTCTTCCTTTAAAAATGCTGTTGGATTTCGTTTCATTTTTCAATTATTCCCCCAAGATTTCTTGGTTTTCTTTTTATCCATAATTGTTTATGCAAATTTGTTTGATGCCACTGAAAGAAAAAACCATATTAAAAGATGTTGGTCAATTCCATTAAAGATGAACAATAAAGCAGTATTGAATTGAATTTTTTTCAACAGTTTACAGTGATTCGATATGAACAACTCGGCTTGTACGATACCCAATTACTACAAGCATCATTTCATAATCGACAAATTCTTTATCTAAGGTTATATCGCCAGTGTCCACTCGTAATACCGGTGTTGCTTTTAATTTAGATGGTGTGGAGACAACAATGATGTTATCTAGGCCAATTCGTTTGATGACCTTTGGGCTTAATTGAAGGTTTCCCCGTCCGAAGATAAATCCTTGAGCACCTATTGGACTTAAAATAACTTTTACTTTGTCATATTTTGAAATTAATGATAAAAGATCCTTTTCGTTACCATCCTTTAATAGAGTCTTATTTTGATAAACAGCATCAATACCAAGAATCGTGTTTTCAATGGATAGGCTTTGAGCGATGTAATCAATGGTACCTCCGGATCCAAAAAGATATAATGTGTCTTGATTATGTTGTAACTCTTCAGAAATGTGTTCTGTAATATCATCTTTTACTTCAGTATCATCGATTTGAGCAAAAGATGCTTTTCCAACTTGTACATACGTTGGTTCGATTATTCCCTGAGCAGTATCATACAATCGAACCTTCCAAGATCCTTTCCGATATAAGTTTTCATCTAGGTCCATGATTTCAGCGTCACCTGTGCTCAACTCTCCTTTTATAAATCGAGCAATCATTTCACCTGCAGCGTGGGCAGTCACTGCAAAGACACCAGAATGCATCTTAACTCCAGAAGGAATTCCTAGTATTGGAACTACTTTTTTAACGATTGAGACAATATCGCGAGCAGTTCCATCTCCGCCACAAAAAACAAGTAGATCAATTTTTTCATCAAGGAAACGTTTGCATGCTTCCGTTGTATCATCTATTGAGGTGTCACCAACGGTTGATGAGGATGGGGTGTAAATGACTCGTATTTGATTAGGTTTGATACCAGCGTTCAGAAGAACTTGTTTTCCCATATCCCCTGAACAGGTCGCCCAAGTAACATCATTTATATCGATGTTTTGTTCTTTAACTAATGAGTTGATGGCAATAAAAGCTTTTTTTGAAGAAACTGGAGTTGCTCCTCTTTTGACTGCTTCAGAATAAACGCCATCTGTTCCCTTCAAACCAACTCGTCCACCCATGCCCGCAATGGGGTTTAAAATAAATCCAATAATCATATGAACTACGAAAACCGATAGAAACAAAGTCCTATAAATATCCAACGTCTAGTATTCAGAAGTAAAATAGAAACTGATCTTTTCTCGTTTTTTAACTTATAGTGCGGGAAGTCCCCTTTTGAAAGAGAGGGGATGAAAGCACC
>CAYOTP010000014.1:0-32145 GCA_964406955.1 uncultured Thermoplasmatales archaeon
AAAAATTGAAAACACCACTTACGATCGAGATTGGATGAAAACTGCAAAAGTTTTGGACGTAATCATTGTTTGGTTAAGTGTATTGTTCGTAATGCTAGTCAATGCAAAAAGACCGAAACAATCATCATAGATATTGTTTGATTCTCCAAATTGTTTTTCTTGATAAAAGGAGAGGAGCTTATCTGTAAGCCACGGCGTTTTAGTATGGATAATTGAATTGTTCCTTGCCAGGATCCCTAAGATATGTCGTTGCCAATCTGATGGTTTTCCAGACTGATTCAGTAAGTCTATAGTTGAAAGTAGATAATCAGCTAACTTATCAAATTCATCTGAATCATCATTTACTGTTGCAAATGCCATTGATACCCATGGTGAAATGTGAAAGCCTCCAATTGATCCATCGTTTGCTTGATGTTTTTTTAAATATGTTATTGCTTGTTGGATAGTAGGATTATTTTCGGATAGAGGGAAAAATGATTCATCAAGTATTGATGTTTTGGAAGAAAGTAGTGGGGTGAAAATTAAAAGCAGAATATTAATTATCATGACAAACCCGAGGATTTGAGGACGGCGTTTCATCGGATTTATGCAAGAATACCATTATATATAAAGATAACATTTATGATAAGGGTTGTTACCAATATGGATAATGTCAATATTTTTAAAGCATTGAGTAGTTCGACACGACTTCGTATTCTGAAAAAGCTGGCAAAAGAGGAACTTCACATAACTGGACTTGCAAAAAAAATAGGTATTTCGGTACCTGTTATGTCTCGACATATTGACATCTTAGAAAAATCAGGATTAGTAAAGAAAAAAGTTATTGGTAACGTTCATTTACTCTCCATAGATTTTTCAATCCTTGAAAAACTCTATTCTGAATTCACAGATCATAACGATCTTGAAGTTGAACAAAATAAAACATTGTTTGATGCTTTACAACAACTCCCATCGATTAGATTTGAAACCTATAAAGATAAACAATTTATCACTTCTATTGATGGAGAACAAGGATTTTACATCTATGAAGTTAATGGAAAACCACCTGAAGCTTCCATCGATGAATATATCATTAACAAGGACGTGACGCTAAGTATTAAAAAAATCATTCCCCTCGAAAAAAAACAAATTAATCTCAGAATGAAAAAACAGAAAAAATAAGAAAAGCCCCACTTTTATATTACCTAAAATGGTAATAAGTGTAACCATTTTCAATAATTTTAAATAAACAATTTTATTTATGCTATTTGGAGGAAAAATATTAATGATACAAGAAAAAACAAGTAAAAATGTACAACTAATTTTGATAATAATTGGTGTAATCTTAATTAGTACGCCTGTTTTTCAAGCTAATATACCAAACAACTTTCAATCGTTTCAAAAGGAAAATATTCCCATAGTTCTTTACAGTGATTCTACCCGACATATAGACATTAATAACACCATTTACACGATAACCGGAACAAATGCATTATCTGCCCTCCTTTTAGCAGCCGATAATGAAAAATATTCATATGTACTTAATGACGACTATGTATCATCATTTGGATTATTCGTAGAAGCTATCAACGGCATCGAAAATGAAGGTTGGGATGGCTGGCAATACTGGGTTAACTATCCAACTGAGGAGATACCAATGATAAGTGCTGACTCATATGAACTTAACAGTGGCGATATTCTTTCATGGTTCTATGGGGGGTATGACTATAATCCTAAAAATAGCAAACATGTCATCAATCTTGAGATTATCTTTCAGTCTGATGAAATAGAACCATCATTAACGGTAACTAAACCCATTCCCGGAGGTGTCTATGTTAATAACAATCTAAAATCATCATTACCATTTACCTCAAGTATCGTCATCAATTCTCTATCGATAGTAGTTGATGCAAAAGATGATGAATCAGGGATTGCCCATGTAACGTTTGCTATAGATAATAAGATTGAAAATGTTGAACACTTTGAACCATACAACTGGGAATATAAACCGGAATCAGGCATTCACTTTAAAACTCTAACTATTACTGTAACAGATCGCTGTAATAATCAGAAATCAATAACTCATCCACTAATCACCATAGCATAATTAACACAAAAAAACATTTTTCCTTTATTTTTTCCTTTTTCTAATCAAATGAAAAGAAAGAAAAGAAAATTTTGGAATCATATTTAACATACTAGCCAACCAAATCAGTCTGTAATACTGCTACAGATATTTGGTTAGAATTAAATCTTCCAGATTATACGTACGAAGTTCCCAAGCTTTACAAATCATATTCTTAGTGCCTCCCCAATTTAGGCAATTGGCAACATACAAACACTAGTTTATGAACCCTTTCATTTATTCAAATATTAAAGAAGAAAAATAAATGATAGTGTTAAAAATAAATTTAGATTACTTATCCCCTAAAATCCTATCTACCGCATCTAAAAGAGTATCCTTATCAAAAGGCTTTAGAATATAATCAGATAACCCTTCAGCAAGCAATGTTTCCTTACGTTTCTCAGAAATTTCTAGTACACTCATGAACGCAACTTTCAATTGTTTATCTGATTTTTTAATCCTATTGAATACATCCCATCCACTCATCCCTGGCATCATGATATCGAGTAAAACTAAATCAACAGAGACCTCTTCAAGTTTTTCAAGGCATTCCTCACCACTATATACAGGAACAACTTCATATCCGCCAATTTCAAGTACCGTTCGAGTAAGATCAACAATATCAGGTTCATTATCCACAACCATTATCTTTTTCATCACATCAACTCACATTAAACTCAAGGCATAAAATAAACCTCAACATGTCGTATATCATCCACCGCTTTTTAAATTAGCGATTTTTGCACATCATTTTATGAAGCTGTAAATCATTAAAAAAAGACTAACAAAAAAGAGTTAGAGACTGGAAGTTTTAAAAGCACCCCTTTTGTTACAATGATAACACACGGTGGCAACGATTCATGAGTTACAGATTTCTGCAATTCAAAAAAAAACTCTTTGCACATATCGAAACATGGCGACCATATACTGTTATCTGGTGTGGTCTATTGAGCCTCACCGGTGCCTGTCTTATCATTAATGACCTTCCACCAGCACACCATATTTTTCTTGTTTTAGTAGTACCAATTATGGGTTGGATAGCAGGATTATATCTCTCCGATTATCTTGATGTACATCTTGACATGATCCAAAAATCTCATCGACCAATCCCATCAGGTCGGATGCATCCATATGAAGCATTGATTGTTGGAACAATGTTTGCCTCCATAGGAATAAGTTTAACGGTAATGCTAGGTATTCAAAATCTCATTCTTGCATTCTGCGCAGCGCTCCTTGTATATTCATATGCTAGATTTACGAAACCCCGTGGCATATTGGGGAATTTAAATAGAGGTGCTCTAGCAGTCATCTCCTTTCTTTTTGGAGTAGTTTCGTTTAAAATTTCTGTCTCAAACATTCCTCTTTCAATATGGCTGCTTTGCATTGTGTTTCTTTTCCACGACATGAACACCAACCTCGTGGGCACTTTAAGAGATATGCATAGTGATAAAAAAGGAGGATATCATACAATACCAGTCCTTTATGGATTAAAAAAAGCAGTGTATATCGCCATATTTTTTTCAATTACCTGGTTTTTATTACTTCTAGGAACAATGAAAGTGTTTTACACTTTTTCATATACCTTTTACATTTTAATTTTCATTGATGGAATTCTTGTAATAATGATCGGATCTTGTTTACTCAAATTGGTACAGAACTATTCTCGAAAAAAAGCATTGACAATTCATAAGTGTTTTGTCTTAGAGCGAATTACATTGGCTTCAGCAGCAATATCACTAACAGTATCGTTTAAAGCAATTCTTGTGATATACATCGCATCTCTCATCTTGACCGCACTGTTTCAGATTACTTTAAGGAATCAATATGAATTTTCGAAGTGGGAACTATGAAATGTTTAGTCACTGGATCAGCTGGATATATTGGCAGTTGTTTAGTGAAACGTTTGGCACAGTTGAATCATAAAGTGATAGGACTCATTCATCAGTCAGAACCTAAAGAATCACTATCCATGGTAACCTACATTAAAGGTGACATTACCGATTTAGATTCAATTTCTGAGATTAAAGAGAATGTTGATATTGTATTTCACTGCGCAGCAAAGGTTAAAGATTATGGGCCAAAGAAGCATTTTTTCGATGTTAACGTTACGGGAACAGAAAATCTCATAAAAATCTGTAAAGAAAGAAATATCAAACAATTTGTCTACCTAAGTCACCTTCCTTATGAATCATCCTCTAACAAATCATATTACAGCCAGACAAAACACATTGCGGAATCATTACTCTTAAAAGAGTATGATGAAAACGGATTCCCCATCACAATCATTCGTCCCGGAAACGTGTTTGGTCCAGGGGATGCAGTATGGGTTAGTAGACCCCTTGAATCAATTCAAAAAAATCGTTTGCTTCTGGTAAACAACGGGGAAGGAATATTTCTTCATACCTATATTGAAAATCTCCTAGATGCCATCTTGCTTTGCATCGATGAACCTTGCTCAATTGGAAAAAAAATCGTTGTAACCGACGGTGACAATACTATTACATGGGGAACCTATTTTAACGATCTAGCAGAAATAATAGGAAAAAAACCAATAAATAAAAATCTTTCAAAACGCACTGCCACCACAATTGGGCATCTCATGGTAAAATTTCTAGGCCCTCTAGGAGTAAGACCTTTAATCACTCCATTTGCCGTTGACATACTTACAAACACCAGAACCTTTGATCTTACAAGAACAAAAAAACTTATCAATTATACGCCAAAGGTATCATACACAGAAGCAATGGGACACATTGAATCTTGGATAAAAAAAGAATTACAGTATCGTTAAATGAACCGTCTCAATATTTAATTGAAAAGACATTGTTATAGCTTGGTCTTATATACTCGATATATCTTGTATACCTCCCCACCTATCTTTTCCCCTGCCTTACAAGAAGCAATGTTGTTTTCATCAATCCACCCATATTCAGCACACTCATATCCTTGCCTTTTCATTTCAACGAGTGTATGATAGTTCAAAAAAGTTCCAATTCCCCTACCCTGATACTGTTTCATAATCCCCATGATAATAAATCGTCCTCTTGTAATCTTTTTCTGCCGAGTGAGAAGAACCTTTATCATACCAATCAATCCAAGTTTTCCGTTCATCTCTTTAAATATTTGATTATAATCGGGAAGTGACCAACGAAATCCAATAGGATGGCGTTCATGTTCAGCAATTAAAAAAAGATTAGGATTCACAATCCATCTGAGTTGTTTGATACCAAAACGTTCTTTGACCTCTTCTTCTGAAGAGGAGGTATAACCCCAATGATGGGAAAAAATATTCAAAAGCATTGGAATCCACCATTTCATTTCTTTATTGTAACGAAATCGGTTGAACTTTCTAACAGAAATCCCTTGTTGTTCACATCTTTTTGCAGATTCTTTAACCTTTGAAGGAATCTCTTTCGTTAGATCAATATGATAAGAAACAAGATCTTTTTCCTTTTCCATTGAATACTGCTCCATAAAATCAATATAATACGGCTTTGAATAATGACCCAAAAGATATGGTAGACTATCGAATCCTCTGAAGACAAAACCACTACCAACATCGACTCTCCCATCGACCGGGCCATGCATCTCTTTCATTCCTTGTTTTTTTAACCACTTTTTTGCGATATCCATAAGCTCTTTTGCTACAGTGAAATCATCGATACATTCAAAGAATCCAAAGAATCCAATAGTTGTTTTTTCATTTTCGGCAAGACTATGATCAATAATTGCAGCTATTCTCCCAACCGGTTCGTCATTTCGATAGGCTATGAACAGTTGACACTCTGCATGGGACCAAAAAAGTTGATTTTTCTTAAAGAAATCACGCATTTCCGACCAAAACGGTGGAACCCAGGGTTCTTGCTCAGAATAGATTGTAAATGGCATCTTATAAAATGATTTGAATACACCCATGTTATTGACCGTTTTTATTGAAAGCGTAGAGGTTACAGAACTCTTTTGAGATGGTGTGTTTTCAAAGACATATTTTTCTTTTTTGTTACTCATAATTTGTCACCTTAACCAGATATCACATCTAGATGATTAGAATGAAAAGGAAGAACAGATACGATTCTTAAAAATGCTACGATAAAAAACCATTTTTCGAGAAAGAAAACAATATTAATACAACTAAGATGTATCCAATTCCTATAAATAGGTATTTGAAAAATTATAATTATCTCATTTGACATTGCCACCATCAGATATCAGGGCGAATGGTTATGATTCAAATCAACAAAGATTGGTGTAAAGGATGCGGCATCTGTATCGATCGTTGTCCTCAACAAGCATTGGAAGAATCAAATGAATTCAACGTAAACGGCGTCCACTTACCTCAGTTAAAAAAAATTAATTCTTGTAATAAATGTGGATTATGTGAACTTCTCTGCCCTGATTTAGCAATTTATGTGGTTTAAAGAAAATAATCTGACTGTTCACTCAGTCTGATATCTAAAATGAGGCTTCAATATGCACCGGTACCAACGAAATCCAAATCGAATTCGAAAGACAATAGGAAACCATGTTCAATTTCTGCAAGGAGATATGGCTTGTGTTTATGGTGGCCTCCTTGCAGGTTGTTCATTTTTTGGTGGCTATCCAATAACTCCTGCAACAGAAATTGCAGAAGGAATGGCCCGTCTTTTGCCAAAAGTAGGAGGTATGTATCTTCAAATGGAGGATGAAATCGGTAGCATCGCTGCTATTATTGGCGCGTCATGGACTGGCGCAAAATCAATGACTGCTACATCAAGTCCAGGTTTCTCATTGATGATGGAAAATTATGGTTATGCTGCGATGACTGAAACGCCATGTGTCATTGTTAATGTTCAACGAGGAGGGCCATCAACGGGTCTTCCCACCCTTGGTTCCCAGGGCGATATGATGCAAGCCCGTTGGGGAACGCATGGTGATTTTGAGGCGATAGTTCTTAGTCCAAGTACCGTACAAGAATGTTTAGACCTTACCATCGAATCGTTCAATCTTTCTGAACAATATCAGACCCCTGTTTGTCTTTTAATGGACGGTGAGATTGGATATCTTCATGCCCGTATTGTCATTCCAGACGAAGAAAGACTATCTATCATTGATAGGAAACAAGGCAATACAAGGTCAAATCCAATTGAAAAAATACCGTTGTTTCCCACCTTTGGTAATGGTTACTGTTCCTTTATCACTGGTTTGACCCATGATGAAAGAGGTTTTCCTGCTACTTTTAATCAACAGGATCATGAACAGCTTATAACTAGAATAACAAGTAAAATTACAGATGATAGAGAAAAACTGACGATGGTTGAAAAAATTGGTCTAGATGATGCTGATGTTGCTTTTGTCTGCTATGGTGCCAGTGCCAGACCTGCCGAATATACTGTTAAACTTGCACGGAAAAATGGTATTAAAGCTGGATTGCTTCGCTTGAAACTTATTTGGCCTTTTCCCATACAAGAAATTCAAAAACTATCCGAATCGGTCAAAACGATTATCGTTCCTGAAATGAATCTTGGACAGATTGTTCATTCCGTTAGAGAATATTCTTATGGTAACTGCAATGTTGTTTCTTCACCTAAAATCGGTGGTGAAGCACATCATCCTAAAGAACTAATGAAAATTCTTATTCGGGGGGGATTCTAATCATGGATGATTTAAACACGCGTACAGTAGAAGATTATATCCGAAAGGAGATGTGGCCAACGATTTTTTGTGCAGGTTGTGGAAATGGTATACTTCTTGGAAACACATTTCACGCTTTAAAAGAACTTGATATCGGTTTAGATGAAGTTGTATTTGTTTCAGGTATTGGATGTTCTTCTCGATTACCTGGTTATATTAATGCTGATGGACTTCATACTACTCATGGTCGGGCCATTGCGTTTGCCACAGGTATTAAAGCAGTGAATCCTGATCTTCATGTCATTGTGTTCACTGGAGATGGGGACTGTGCAGGGATAGGTGGAAATCATTTCATGCATGGAGCTAGAAGAAATATCGATATCACTGTTATTATGGTGAATAATTTCAATTATGGGATGACCGGTGGACAATTCGCACCAACAACTCCCAGAGGAAGTTCTACTGCTACAACTCCTTATGGTAACATTGAACATCCTTTTGATATGTGTAAACTTGCTCTTGCCATTGGAGCACCTTTTGTTTCAAGATGTCTTGCTTCAAAACCAATTAACACCATAAAAATAATAAAGAGAGGTATCCGAAAAAAAGGTTTTTCATTTATTGAATTTCTTTCACCGTGTGTAACAAATTATGGTCGAAGAAATAAATTAGGTAGCATTCCAAAACTTTGGAGATGGTATGATGATCATACCATTTCTATTAAGCAATATCAACAAATCATGGATGGGACAGACAATTCTGAAAAAGATCGCATCCAATCCTTGATGCAAATCGGGGTGTTTCAAGATATTGAAAAACCTGAGTTTTTTACCGAATATCAAAAAATCCTTCAAAAACTCTATGAAACCGAATAAAAGGAAATGTGAACATTTATGAGAAAAGAGATACGAATCTGTGGTATTGGAGGTCAAGGAGTTGTCCTTGCAGGATCAATCCTTGGGAAAGCTACCTCGGTTTACATGGATTACCATACAGTCCATAGCCAAGCATTTGGACCTGAGGCAAGAGGTGGATCTGTGAAATCAGAAGTAATTATCTCAGATAAAACAATTGATTATCATCGATCTCTAGCTGTTGATCTTCTTGTTTTGATGGCAGAGAAATCATGGAACTCCTGTTTTATTGATTTTAAGGAAGATACAAAAGTTTTGTTTGATCCAGATCTTGTAAAAAGGACACCTCAACTGGGGAAAATATACCCAATTCATGCACAAAAAATCGCTGAAGAGCTTGGCAACAAAATTGTCACTAACATCGTCATGGTTGGAGCAATGACCAAAATACTTGCTTTTGTTGATGAAACAGCGGTGCGATCTGCAGTAATAGATGCTGTTCCTGTAGCATATAAGGAATTGAACCTTAATGCGTTTCAACAAGGTCTAACGGAAGCTGAAACTGTTTTGAGAGGAAATGGATGTGAATGATTTTTTAGGCAAAATTGATTTATTGAACGAAACTATTTTGATTTGTGGGAAGAGTTTATGATTTCTGAACGAAAATCACCAAAAGATCGTAAAACGATTCGTGTTGCCATCCTTGCAGAGGAACCATTAGGATGGGGTTCAGGGAAGCATTACTTTCCAATGATTTTAAACTATTCCTGGGAAAAAAGAAATACCGTATACTCGTTTTCCACTTCATATATCTATGATTGTGATATTTTAAAAGGATCATTGACCAAAAAAAATTTTGATATATTACTTGTTCCCGGTGGTGGTGTGGGAGATGGTGAAGCCATTGCAAAGGGTGTTTTATGTCTCCCAAAAGTCAAATCATGGAAAAAAGCCATTGCTCAGTTCATCAAAGAAGGAGGAGGATATGTTGGTATCTGTGGTGGGACAGCTTTGTTCACAGAGCTTAAGACCGAAAAGAGTAAACCAACAACGTTTCTTGAAAAACTCTACAACAATAGCACTATTGGAATATCTCAGGTAAAATCATATTATAAGAACATTGCATTTCCACTTCTTTATCCATTTCAATATAAGCATCCAGAAAAGATAGGGGCCACTGCATACATCTTTTCATTTGCCCCAGGAAAAACCCTGGATGATGTGTATATTCACACAGGTGGTGTACCTATTGATTTTGTTGTTAATAACAAGCATCCAATCTTTTCCGACCTGGGAGAAAATACTGTTCGTATTCGGTGGTGGGGAGGTCCCGGGTTACTTCCGCCAAAGAATGATTCTAAAGATATTGAGGTCATTGCTTGGTATCCACCTGATGTATTAACAAAAAACACCAAGACGTCGATACAAGCTTGGAGATATACTGGAAGGGTATTTGGTCTTTTCAGGGGAATGTGGAAAGCATTTCATCTCATCAAACATGAACATGAGTCGCTGAAAAACTTGTTTCTTTATAGCTATTATTTAAGTGGTCCTTGGAAAAAAACATCCCATCAAATCGATATGGATCTTTCTAATAAACCATCAATTACTACTGAGATCTACCCCAATGAAAAAAAGGGGAGAATACTGTTATGCACATCTCATCCAGAATACATGATTTGGTATGATGGACATATTAAAGAGGAAACTATGGAAAAAGATCATGTGATGGGTGAAGGCTTTCATCGATGGCATGATATTAAACCCCTAAGCAATGATTTAGTCGAAGAGTTCACTGCCACCTGGTGGATAGTTCGCCGTTTTGCTGCATGGGCTGCAAAAGTTCCTGATGAAGAGTTGCCACCTATTGAAAAAGGGAAAATAACAAAAGATGCGCAAAAAATTTTATCAGAGAACATATTCTGGGATAACACACTTCTAAATCAAATGAAAAACATATGAGGTGCCATTACGACATGAAGAGGACCTGCCCGTTAAATAATCTGTTACTTCGTCCGTTTGAATTTCTTTCAGGATGGCGTTCTCTACCCCCTTATGAAATAATTAGTTATCTTTTCATGTATACTAGTGTTCCCATGTTAGCATATGGAATCCAACCATATACATCTGAAATGTTTTTTGTTCTTCTTTTAACCGTGATCACATTGTATGCAGGTTTCTTTGCAGCATTGATCTGGAATGACATAACGGACGCTGAAATTGATGCAAAAGTTCATCCAGATAGACCGATTCCTTCAGGAAAAATCTCAAAGAAACGATTTTTTGAAATTGCACTCGTGTTCTCAGCGATAACGTTTCTTGGAAGCATCCTTCTTAGTTTGTGGTGTTTACTTGTCGTAACTGGTGCAGCATTATTTGTCGCAATCCACGATAAATATCTTAAAAAGAGAGTGAAGATTCCTGCATATTCTGAGATATTCACACCCGTACAATGGATCGTGGTTGCCCTTTTTGGGTATGTTGCTATTTGGACGGTCATCCCCCAATCAACTCAACTCATTTTTACTGTTCCCATTCTTGGAAGTATTTCGACTACCTCATTTGAAATGCAAAACATGTTGATTCTTGTTTTGTTTATCTATTTTACAGATAATGCCCATGATATACCCGAAGGGATCCATGATGCAGAAGGTGATAGACTTCAGGGCGTTCGAACGTATGCAACATCATTTGGGGAGAAAGCTGCAGGGTTTGTTTCATTTTTCTGGTTTGTATTATCCGCCTTATTTGCCACGTTCTTGTTTTTAAGGACGTCATTAACCATTATTTTTTTCATACCCTATCTTTTCTTATGGATTTACACTCTTTCATTTTCATTTCGTCTTCTCAAAAAAGATGTGAAAGAAATGCAAGCATATAGCTCTGTTGTTGGACGTAAAGGGTTTAATTTTTTATTATTTAGTTTTAATCTTATGTTTCTTGATTTATTTATTCAAAACATCTTACAATACATATCTTTCTAGATTAAAGCTTAATTTTTTTAGATTTCTAAAAACATTAAAGTGGTGAAGTTAATATATATACTGGTGATTTCCCAAGATATGAAAACAAATATATCTTCAAGATGTTTTTCAATGGCACATCATCTATTCTTCAAGGAGATTTCACCAAAATTTAATGAAAAAGCTCTCAAACATCTTATGGATAAACTATATATCTTTTTTGAAAAAGTATTTTTTCGTTTTGAGATTCTTTCAACATTGTATTTAAAACTCTATGATGAGATAACAAATAACGAAATTAAAATTGCAAACATTCAATCCAAGGACCGTGTCTTAGTGATCGGATCCGGCTCCATTCCTGCAACTGCAGAACTTATCGTTGAAAAGACTGGCGCAGAAGTAGTAGGTATAGATCGTGATCAACATGCGGTAAGGCGGGGAAAAGAATACGTAAAACAACATAGCTTAGATGAAAGGCTTCATATACGTTATGCGAATGGATCTGATTTTGATGTTTCGCTTTTTGATGTTATTTTTATATCTTATGGAATACATGATGAAAACCAATTGTTCTCACTCATGGAAAAGAAAATGAATCCTTCAGCTCGAGTTATCTATCGTCAACCGTATGATCCATCTTTTACTGATGCTTCCCTTCCATCATCAATCTTAAGAACATTTAAGGTGAAGGATCAAGTAAGCTCACCTTCTCTTGGTTCAATTCTTTCTTTAGTTCTTGTCAAAAAATCAAGATATCATTCAAATTGATATCCATCCATTGCAATCTCACTAGGTTTTACTTTGCTAATAACGACTTTAACATAATCAGACCGGGAATCTTTTTGAATCTTATCTGTTTCTCTTACAGACACGTTCATATCAGGCCCAATACGATCAGAGAATTGATGTTGTAATTCATTGAGCAGATCTTCAATGGAGATACCAATTGTTCGAAGATTTTCGTCAATGACGATTAATACTTCAAGGTGGGTTCTATCATGTTGAATGATTTGGAATTGTTTGATCTTATAAGAGTTAAATTTATCCATCGTTTTAGCTGGAATCCCCGTTACGGTCAATGGTGATAATAGTCTACCACTGGGCAGAACGATAAGATCAGTGTATCTACCCCGAATAGATCGAATAAGCTGGGTATGCAATCTGCAAGAACTAGAATCCAAAGTAATTGGTGTCACCATATCTTCTATACCAAGATACCGAATAATCGGAGTTGCTGTTCCATAAAGTTTTGTTACAACTACACGACCTGCTTTATCATACTCCACATCATCATCATTTTGATCTAAGAATTCCAGATGAACAAAATCTGAATGCACATGGTAATAACCACCCTCAACACATTCAAAGGCAAGAGGGCCAGCCTCCGTTGTGCCATACATGTCAATAATCCGTGATGAGAATGCATGTTCAATATAGCGTTTGGTATATGAATCAAGCATTGAACCAGATGAAAACAAGAAACTGGTGTTAATATCTGAACCATGGCCATTGTTCATCAACACTGCAAATTTTCGAAGCATATTGGGATCAGATCCAATAAACTCTGGGTTAAATGCATTGATCTCTTTGATAAGATCAAGGGGGTCATCTCCAATATGAAGATATTTTATGTTATCCATAGGGACGAATCTTTTTATAAATGAAGAAACACTTTCTGAGAAAAGAGTATGCTCGATACTTCCCGGTTCCATATCAATAACAAGAATTATCCTAGTTTTCCTCCAATGGCCACCATAAGCTTTCAAGACTCGAAGAAATGCTTCAAGACTTTTGATAGCGGACAATCGATCATGGTAAACAAATACTGGTTTTCCCGTTGACCCTGATGTTGACACAAGGATGTTATTTTGCTCTTTGAATCGCTTTGGTACGATATTGTTTGGGTATCCATTTCGCAGTTCATCTTTGGAAACAAATGGAATTTTCTTGATGTCAGAAATATTTCTTATATCTTCAGGGTGGATTCCATGATCCCGGTATTTCTGATGATATAGGGGAACTTGATTATATGCGAACCGAATTGTGTTTCTAAATACCTTGTCCTTGTATTTTTTGAGTTTTTGTTCATCAAATGTCCAAATTCGATTTACTTCAGAGAGGTAACTTTTGGCTACACGGAGAAGAAATAGGGGATTGTAGAATTGGTTCATATGCTCAATCACGTTTTAAAAATGAAAATCTTTCTTATAATACCTTCTAAAATTGTAATTTGTCGCAAGGGGTAAAAGAGAGCCAATTGTATGATTTGTCGCAAGAATTCGAGCGTTTCGCTTGATGATATTATAATATGAGTAATATTCCTTAGCAATCTTTCGAGATCCTTGCTCCAATTCTTCCTTTGTCATATTCTTTGGTTGATAGACAACTTCAACCTGATTATATTTGGACCAATCTCGAGTAAGAATTCTTCCTGCTTTATCTAATCGGTCAAACAAGGGCGTTCCAGGATATGGTGTAAGGATGTTAAGTTCTAGGACATCCATATCTAAATCGTTTATCTTTTCAAGTGTGGTATCAAAGATATCTGGAGTGTCTTCATCAAATCCAAAGATAATTCCTCCTTGAACGGTCATCCCATGGTCATGTAATCTTTTAATGAGTTTTTTGAAATCCTCAACTTTATTATGAGTCTTTTTAATACCATCCAATGCTGCTTGGCTTACGGATTCAAAACCAATAAACCATTCAACACAACCGGATTTTCTTGCAAGGTTTAAGAATTCTTCATCAACGGCATTTAATACATTTGTTGTCCCATTTGCCACCCAATATTTATTGATTTTCTGTCGAATGAGTTCTTTAAACAATTCCTTTGCATATTTCCTATTTACCGTCATGTGGGGGTCGTGGAAGATAAACATTCGATTGGGCATGTGTTTGATATCTTCAACAACATCCTTGATCGGCCTTTGACGAATACCATGATGGCTAAAACTACCAATGGCACAAAATTCACAACTATTTGAGCATCCTCTTGTTGTTTGTACGGCACCAAGTAATGGATTACGTTTTATTAGATCGCGTCGAAGAGGCGGAATGTTATCAACACTGTAATCATCATTTGGCCCATAGAACGATTTCAACTTATCATTCTCAGCATCATGCAAGAGCTGTTTCCAAGTTCCCTCAGCCCAACTTAAAACTACGCTATCAGCATGTTGTTTTGCTTCCTGTGGAAGTGCTGTAACATGATATCCGCCTAGAACCACTTTTTTCCCACGTTTTCTGAACTCATCAGCGAGTTGGTAAACTCGTGGTGCCGTCATGGTATAGGTAGTGATACCAATAAGATCTGCATCAACATCAAATGATAATTTATCATAATTCTCATTTACAAGTTCTATATCATATTTCTTTGGCGTAATTGCTGCAATATGGGGAAGGGTGATAATTGGGTAGCCAAAGACGATTGATGTCCATGACCCTTTATCTTTACAAGTAGTTGCACCGTGCTCAATTTTTGGAAAGACGAGTAATATTTTCATATCAAAACCATTTTCCTATGTACTATCCAATTCTTCTATGTTGAATTTCTCTCGCTTATAAAACGAGCGAATGCTTAAATTTGTAAGTAATGAGGAAAAAACCTTGGAGGGAGTTTTTGGTTTAACGTTGAAACTACGTTTCACACAACTTTTTACAGAGTAAAAATCCATTGCTATTCGTTGTATTCCTTCAAGAAGTTCTTCTTGAGTCATATTCTTTGGTTTGTAATTTACTTTTCCTTCCTCATATTGGGACCAATCATAATTTGTGATCAATCCCTCTTTTTCAAATCGATCAAACAAACGAGTTCCGGGATATGGCGTTAAAATACTAAAAGAGGCTTCATCCAGTTCCCATTCATAGATAGCTTTTAACGTCGCATCAAATGTTTTTACGGTATCAAAATCAAGGCCGAATATAAAAAAACCGGTGACAATCATATTGTTATCTCTAATCTTTTTTATAGCTTTTGCATAATTTTCAACCTTGTTGGTTCCTTTCCCTGCCTGATCAATGTTTTGTTGAGAAATCGATTCGATTCCCAGATACCATTTTTCCACTCCTGCATCTCTAGATAATTTTAAAAATTCATCATCTCTAGCAAGAACGTTAATGTTTCCAAAACAGTGGAATTTTCTATTTACTTCTTTCAATGCTCTAAAAAGATCCTTTGAGTATTTTGGATTGATTGTAAGTGATGCATCAGCAAAAAATAATGTTTTCGCAGAGATTCCTTGTATCTCTTCTATGATATCATCAATAGGTCTTCCCCGAAATACTTTTCCCTCGACCACATTCATCGCGCAGAACTCACAACCGGTCGGGCATCCACGGGTTGCTTGAATTGCCTCCCAGAACGTGTACGTTCCAATATCATGGCGAGCAGAGGGGATTTCTTCAGCAGTAACAACGCGAGTATTCTTATAAAAAGGTTTGAGTTTTCCCTTTTTTAAATCTGAAAGTAATTCTGGCCATGTAAGTTCTGCCTCACCGATTACTACACTATCTGCATGCTGTTTTGCCTCATCGGGCATTAATGATGCATGATAGCCACCAAATACGACAGGAACACCCATTTGGCGGAATTGTTTAGCAATTTCATATCCTCTATATGAATTATAAGTTAATGCTGAGATACCAACTACATCATATTCAGAACTATATCGAATCGGCTCATATCGTTCATCTATAATAGTGACGTCATGTTCAGACGGAGTTATTGCTGCAACTTGCTGCAATGTTGAACTGGGGTATTGAAATTTTGAAAAAATACTTCGTTTTGGATTCGGATGAGGCATTACCAACAAGATTTTCATATCACTAAGCAACTCCTATCAAACTGATGAAACAAATGGTATCTATGCATATACAAATTTTTGTTCCTATCAGTAGCAAACATTTATGCACATCGTTTATTTATAAATTTACCCTCATCTGAGGAATAATCGTGTATCATTTTTGTTTTATCACTGTTGAATGAATATGAGATGCTTCATGTTTACTAAAAAATTAGATAATTTCAGGTAGGGGTAAAAGATTTATACCCCTCTTCATATATTATCATTAACATTTGTTAACCTTTTGGGGGATATATAATGAAAACAATAAAAAAAGGATTGATAATCATAGGGCTAATCATGGGAATGATACTCATCCCTACAATTTCTAGTCAAACAACCGAAACTACCACCATGGAATTCATTGATATTCGTGGAGGCATAGGGGGAGTTACCATTGACATAACAAATACTGGCGAAATTACCGCAAATGACCTCATAGTTACAATAACTATCAGTGGAGGATTGTTTAATACCATTGATCTAACCAAAGAATGTACTGGTTGTGGTGAGGGTGGATCAACTCTTGAACCCGGAGAAGTTAAATCAAAAGGAACTCTTGGAGCAGGGTCATTGTTTGGAATAGGGCCAATACAGATCACTGCCTCAGCGGAAGCTAGCAATGCAGATGAAATCTTCCTAGAAACATCAGGAGTTATTATTGGAGTCTTCATCATTCTCTAATAAATTTTTTCATTTAGAAGATTAGAAAAAACATGACGCCATTGTTGGTCATGAATGATAAAAAGAACATATCAAGGTATTGCTTTAATCATTCTCATAATCCTGATCTTATCCTTATTTATGGGATACATATATATAACTGATGTGCAATCAATTCAACAGATCAATGCTGAGATTTTAACCATCGATGATATCAACCTGAAGTTCAGCTCTGCAATCATAACATTTTCTTTAAACATCACCAATCCATCAACCCGAGACATACACAATGTATACTCAACCTTTGACCTATATATCGAACAAAACTATATTGGCCGTGGATCATTTTCTAACATTACAATTCCGGCCCAAACAAATAGAATCAAACAGGTTACGATGACCATTAACTATGCAGGATTAGCTGATTCCGCTCTTGATTTTCTAAAAAACTGGATCAGGGGCCAAAGCACCGTTATCATAGTTGAAGGGACTCTTCATGCATCTGTACTATTTGGACTTGCCAAAGCATCCCATCAATATACTGCAAGTTCACACTAAAAGAAAAAAATAATTGCTCAATCACAGATTCTTTCCGGCTTTTCTAACATTCTTCACCATCGATTCAATCACTGCAACATCAATTTTCCCACGAGCATACGAAACAAGAAACGTTTCTGCATTCAAAGCATACAACTCGGTATCACACATCTGATGAAACTCGGTACAAGCTGCATGTTTCACTTCATCGATAACTTGTTGAGTGATTTTTGAAGTGAAATGGAAATCTTCAGAAAGAAAGATATCTACACCCTGTTTCAACGTTGAAACCAATATAAAACAATCATTTGCAATATCTTTTTCCGCCACGCCATGATGTTTTTTCATCGACATCATACATTCTTTTGCAAATGCATCTGAAAGAAATCGATTTTTAAAATCAATGATTTTTCCATGGGTTTTTTTCCACCGTGATATCGCTTTTTTATATTGTTTATCTGTGATTCTTCCCCAGATTTTTAATTGTTCAAGTTCTGAAACAACAGTACTGGTTAAAAAACAAGGAATGTAATCTTTTTTTATCATTTTTACACATTGATCAATTTCAGCTTTATCTTTTAGAAGAAAAGAGGTATCAAATGATACGCTTCTAATAGGGGTAATTTCAGACATAAAATTTACCTTTTAAAATAACCAATATTAATTCATAGCTACTAATTAAAATATTCTTCACATTTATGGATCTGGTCCTTTTTAGAGACAACATCAACCATATTTTTAAAGGTCTCTGCAATAATCTGAGAAATCATCGGTTTTACCTTCCATCTATATACAATAAAAGGATTGTGGTTGATTTGACGAGCGGTCCATCTGTACATCTCTGAAGCAGTTTTGATTGGTATAAGATATCGTTTTGGAATAAAATCATAACCATGTTCGGCAAGCTCTTGCCATCCACAATATCGTTCGATCTGAGCTTTGATAAATGATCTAAATTGATTTGGATGGTTGACAACATATTCATGAGTTAATGTCTCCAGACCATATCGAGCAAGCTCGGTTTGGGGAAAATACACTCTACCAAGTGAATTATCTTCATTTATATCTCGAATAAAATTAATATATTGCATAGATCGGCCAAGATATCGTGCAGATTCAAAGGATCGTTCAACAAGACCAAGAATTCGAGCCATGAACAATCCTATTATTTCAGCAGATCCATAAATATATTCCAGTGTATCATCCATCGTGTGATACTCTCGTTTTGTTAAATCCATTTCCATAGAGGATAAAAACGCATCAATCCAGGCTTTTTGAAATTGTTTCTCTTTAGCTAATAGTACAAATGAGTCGACGATGATATCTTCAGTTTCTTCACCATTCCATGCTTGTTCAAATCTATTTTTAAACGCATAAAAACCAGTTTTATCCTGGGGAACTTGATCCACAAAATTATCTGCCTGCCGGACAAATGCGTAAAGAATAAAAACATTTTTTCGAATTTTTGTCGGAAAAAATAAACTACTATAAAAGTAGGTAGTACTACCTTGTTTAAAAATGGTGAATATAGTTTTATCAATTAGCATAGGTCTTTTCCAATCAATTCATTTCACTTTTTTCAGAGAGTATTTGTGAAGAAATAATAACCATGGGTAGGCCTATTCCTGGATGATTATAGTGTCCAGTGTAATATAAATTTTTCACTTTCTTACTTTGATGACGGGGTCGGAAAATAGCAGTTTGTTTCAACGTGTGAGCAAGGCCTAACGCTGTTCCTTTGTATGCATTGTATCGATCTGAAAAATCATTATGGGCAAATATCCTTTTCACAACGATATGATCTCTTAAATTCTCCCCTGCAAGTTGTTCCATATGAGTAATGGTTTTATTAAAATAATGATTTCGAGTTTCTTTTGTATCTTCTAATCCTGCCGCGACGGGGACCAAAACAAAGATGTTTTCTCCACCTTCTATTGCAGTATTTGGATCTGTTTTTGAGATACAAGAAACATAATATGAAAAATGGTCAGGCCATTTAGGGTGA
This sequence comes from uncultured Thermoplasmatales archaeon, assembly GCA_964406955.1. Classification (GTDB taxonomy): domain Archaea; phylum Thermoplasmatota; class E2; order DHVEG-1; family DHVEG-1; genus EX4572-165. Next base: position 19,581 of record CAYOTP010000014.1, read on the forward strand.
GTAAAGATATCTTCAAAATGTTTTTCCCACTCTGGATGGAAATACAAGTTATGATGTGTGAATGCGTCGATTTGTTTATCTAAACCAAGAAATAACAAATATGCAGATGGGGCTATTTTTCGTTTATCCCAATATTTTTTAGAATAAGTTTGGTATTTCTCTTCAATTAAGTTTGTTTCAGCCCAAGCGTAATCGGCATTGATCACCACCAGATCTAATTCATACAGGTTTTTGTTTGATTGTACCGATGTTGCTTTTCCGTTTTCAATATTTATCTTAGTAACTGGTTCATTAAATTTAAAACTAACACCTTGCTCAGTAGCAAGGTTTTTCATGGCTTCTGAAAGTTTTCCCATTCCACCTTTTGGAAACCAAACACCCATGTTAAAATCAACATGGGACATTAATGAGTAAAGAGCTGGGCTATCGTATGGACTGCCGCCAAGGAAAACAATGGTATATTCAAGAATTTGACGAATCCGTTCATTTTTAAAATAACGTTGCGCGTAACTATCAAGTTTTTCGAACATATGAAGTTTTGTTCCCTCGACAATAAGACGTGGCTTGAAAAAATCAGTGATATGTTTATAATCCTTGTAAATGAAATCTTTCATTGCAATTTCATATTCATATTCACTTTTTTTCAGATATTCTTTCATTTTTTGTTTTGCACCTGGTTCCATACGTTCAAATAAATCCAGGTTTTTTTCCAGATTTGCAGAGATATCAACATGATCACCCTTATCAAAAAACACGCGATATGATGGATCCAGGCGAACTAAATCCATATAATCCTCCGGTTTTTTGCCAAATTCAGCGAAATAATTGTTAAATACATCTGGCATTAGATACCACGATGGTCCCATATCAAAGGTGAAACCATCCTTTTTCCAAACCGAGGTTCTACCGCCTGGTTGGTCGTTTTTTTCAATAACCGTCACATGATGGCCCTTTTTTGCAAGTAGTGCAGCTGAGGATAGACCTCCGATTCCCGCACCTACGATGATAACATTATTTCCGCTCATAGCTATCACAATCTTTTCTAACTTTCTAACAGATGCTTTTTAATTTCATCCCTCATTTTTTGGTTATGCTCGATTTACTTTTATGTTTTTCGAGAGAAGTTGTTTGCTTCATCCATCGTTTTTTAAACTGTAGATAGACAAGCAAGTAAAACGAAAGCATACTGAAATTATAAAAGAAGTCCTCAAATGGAATAGTGATGAATCGTCCATACCAGAGTTGATCAACTGTTCCACCCCATATGGCCGCTGGATTATACAATACGATGGGAATACTTGTTAGTAGATAGTTAAAGATAAGGAATGCAAAAAAAGAAATGATAATATATGCCCAGTAATTTCGCGATTGTAAAATATCGGGAAACCAGGTGGCTGCGATAAATAAAAATGCACTCGCAGATAGAAGAGCAAGAATGGTATACTCTTGGTGATAATAGATGATACCTACGATAAATAAGGCTGCTGCAGTAGCGTAATAGATCCATTTATTGAAGTTTATTTTTTGGTCCTTAAAAAAATATTGAAGATTTTCATAGATAAAAATACAGGAATAAGGGACTACAACGAAAAAAAGAGCTTCTTCAAGGGGTATAATGAATTCAATACCTATGAGATATTCCTCTGCAAACCACCAGTCTCCCCGAATAGTGACAAGCATATCCCAAAAAATATATACGCCTCCAACGATGATAATTGAAGCGAAAAGTGGTTTATAATTTTTGTAATAAGGAAATACCCATTTAAATGAGAATAGCAAGGGGAAGATCAATATGAGTATATTCAAGGTCAAATAATTTTCTAACATATCTATTCCTCATCAGTCTTTTATGTATACATGTATTTAATTGTGGATACATTCATATATATTTATACATATTTCTTTAAATATCTTAAAGATATTTTCTCAAGACACATCATATTTCTTATTTGCATAGATAAAGCCGAAACAGATACCATCATATGCACTACTTTTTTGATGATGAATCGTATGGGCATGTAATACTCGTTTCATATATCGACTTTTTGGTTTATAGTGGATTTTGACCCGGCGATGGAAAAAAACATCATGAACCATGAAATAAGCAATGCCATAAGCCATAATCCCAATACCAATAGCAAATTTTATATCATATCCATCAAGCCAACCTGTAAAAATAAAGAGAAATGATACGACACTAAAAATCAATCCAAAAACATCATTTTTTTCTAATCGTCCTTTCGTATATCGATGATGATCTTCATGTAAAAACCAGCCAAAACCATGCATAACATACTTATGTAAAAACCATGCCATAAACTCCATGAAAAAAAAGACTCCAAGAACCACCAACGCATAGATAAATATCGACAAATTTGAAACAATTGTTAAATCCATATTACATGATACGTTATAACATCTCAATTAAATACTTTTCGATAAAAACTTAAAAAATCGTAAAAAAATAAGTTTTATATATGATAAAAATTCGGCGACGTAGAGTTCAATATTATCGAAATTGTCGAAGTGTCCACCATTCAATGAGCCATTTACCCAATCCTGGAACAAATCCAGGAATTACCAATCGACCAAATTGACCTATACCTTGATTATCACCCAAACTAATCACCATTGGAGAAGATTTTGTCTTATACTTCTTCAACGGTTTTCCTTGAGATATTCGTTTAATGTTTGAGGTAATTATACGAGCATGAAGCTCCGCTTTCCGAGCAGTTTTTTCTTCATCAATAGATGTAATATCCCCACCAACAAAGATATGAGGATATTCCAACAGTTGTAATGATTTGTTCACCTTAATCCGTCCGAGTTTATCTACAGTGGACGGAGTAAAACCTTCCAAAAAAGACGCATCAGTTTTCACTCCTGCAGACCAAATACACACATCTGCTTCAAGCTTCCTCCCACTTTCTGTGATGAACTCATGGTCAGTTGGATGATCGACCATTTTTTCCTCAAAAAGGAAGTTTACACCTTTCTTTTCAAGAAACCTCTTTGCATATGATGATGCAAACGATGGGCTTCGTTGTAGCATTCGATCAGTTGAATGAACCAATGTAATATGGAGGTCTGGACGTTTAGTAACTAATTCAGCAGCTATCTCTGTTCCAATATAACCACCTCCAACCAGTACAACTTTTTCTGCGGTTTTCAATGCATTAAAAAGTTCTTTTGCCTCAAGGGCATTGGTCATGGTAAACACATTTTTAGTTGAAGATAAAAAAATTGGATACAGGGAGCCTAAACAGATAACTGCATAATCAAATTCAATACGGTTCGATTCAGTGTATACTTCAAAAGGGAAAACACGTTTTATTGGTTCGGTGATAATCTGAGTATTTGTGAGGAAATTTTTAAAGGGAACCTGAATGTTTTGTTGATAGGACGGATTAGTTAAACATTTATGGGCACTAGGATTATATTCAAAAAAAGGATTTTTATCAATCAGAGTTACTTGAATATTTTTTGTACCATCTAATTCTTTCGCAACTGTTGCACCACAAAATCCACCGCCAAGAATAACTAGTTTCATTGAAAAAAGAAAACAATATGATTGTTCTTAAATCATTTTATTCATTTTAGAAAAAATCTAATTTGTAAAACGGAACAAATAAGCAGCAATCTTTTTTAAAGAACTGTAGATAAATATGAGTGAATAGATTATGCCTCAACATCTTAAAAATTCATTTCTTTCCTGGTGGCAAGCATCCCGCTATCATTTCATCCCTCCATCCGTTTTTCCAGCAGCAATTGGGTCCATTGTCAGTTGGGCATCATTTGATGCTTTTTCAATATATTTTTTTGCGATAGTTATCATCGGGGTTTCCATTAATCATATAGCTTTAAACATGACTGATGACTACTTTGACTACAAACATGCTGTTGATAACACTGAATCCGGAAAGAAAAATCCCTACACGGGTGGAAGTAAAACATTAACAAATGGTCTTATAAAACCTAAAAAAATGTTTACTGTGTTTCTCCTGTTATATGTTTTTGTCATCAGCATCGGATTATATTTAAGCTTTGAAAGGGGAATGCTTGTGCTCGTTTTCGGATTAATCGGTGTTTTTTGTTCTGTGTTTTATACCTCCCCACCGATCCAATTCGCCCATCATGGACTAGGAGAAATCGGACTCTTATTGAACTTTGGACCAATAATCGGCCTTGGTGCTTTTTTCGTTCAGGCTCAACAGTTAAGTATCGAAGCATTTCTTGCAACACTTCCTTGTGGAATAATGTTATTTTCAATGATTGTTATTAATGAAATACCAGATATTACTGAAGATAAACTAGCAGGAAAACTGACCCTTGTTGCTCGTTTTGGAAAAAAAGCTGGGGTGAAATTATATTTTTCTAGTTGGATTTTAACGTACAGTATAATTCTTCTTTCTGTTCTTTTTAAAGTACTTCCATGGCCGATTCTAATCAGTTTTATCTCAATACCTTTTGTTATTGATTCCAATCGGATTTTGTTTAATTATTACGATCAACCCAACCTATTGGTACCTGCAAACAAAAGGATGATCCAAGCCCACGCAATTACTTCATTTGGCATTATTTTTGGATATATATTTCATGGATATCTAAAACATATGAGGATGGATGAAATCTATCTTTTTATCATACTCTTATTCTTAGTATATCTTCCTGCAACGATTCCTCCTTTTCAAGTAAAACCAATAAAAGCAAAATAAAAAGCAAGGGAACGTATTGTATAACAATATATTTAAACTTCTAATATAATAAGTATCCCATTAATTAAAGGTTAATAGATAAATATTGTTGATGTTCATGATTAAAAAACAATGGTTACTCATTGGAATAATACTCATACTCTTTAGTGTAATCATTATTTTTGCAGCTGTTTCGTTAACAGGGATCAGTACACCAACAGTCGTAGTGAAAATCGATGCTGTTCAACTCACCGAAGACAACGTAAGCTTAAACATTTCCATGCAATTGGAAAACAAAAATTCTTACTCGTTGATCCTTGAAGACATGAAAGTAGAAGTAAAAAATCTAAAAAATGATATCATTGGAGTTCTTACGTTCCCTACGGAAAAGATATCTGCTCATGAAAAAATCAGTTTATACACTATTGGGACTTTTGGATTCAATAATTTACCTTTGGAGGAATTTGAAAGTTATATTACCGGAAGTTTCGGTGTAAATTTTTTTGGACCTTTTTCGCTATCATTACCATTAAATATCACCATTATAACTAATCCAACACCAATAATAGATTCCGTTCTTCTTCCAACCATCTCGTTTGATACTGAAATTGAAGAAATTACCGAAACAGGAGTCAAACTCAATGGAACGATTTTTGTTCACAACCAAAATGAATTTTCCATGTCATTATCAAATCTTATTATAGATATCGAGCATTCAAATACAGACATTAACAGTGATATTTCCGTTACCGATACGCTTATTTCCCCACACTCCAAAGTACCTATCTTTTTTTCAGCATTCATTGGCTATGAAACGTTTGAAGAGGGCTTGCTTTCTTCAGCATTATCTGGTGATGTGGAAATTAGAGCATCGGGGATTTCGCTTAATAGATCATTTTCTGCTACTGCAGAAGTATCCATCCCTGATTTAGCCTCATTTATTATGGACAATGAACATGTTGTTATTTCATTATCTGCAGATTTTGATGCAAGTATCACAGGATTAAACATGAATGTTGGTTTCAGATTTTATAATCCTACATTAATTCCACTTATCGCATCAGAATTACAGATCTTAGTCTATCGGATGGATAACGAAACAAAGACATTGATTGCAGAGGATAGTTTACTTCACTGTGAACTACCTAGCAAAGAGGAAACCTGTTTACAAACAACATTTAAACTACCAATCATCTCATTTCTTCCAATTGTGGGCGATGGTGTCCCGGATTGGTTTTTATTAAGTATCACTGGAGATATTATCATTGCAAATTCAAATCAACGAATACCTGTTCAAATGAATGCATATTTAAGTGGAACTGTTTTTAAATCCAACCCTGCTGAACTTACAATGTTGCCGTAAAAAAAATGCTTAGTACATCCATCATTAGAGAAATCTAATTCATGTTCAATATGAGTAAGATATGAAATATTTTATATCTAGGATTCTTTTAGTAGCATCCCTCTCTTTTAAAAAAATAAATTATTTCTACTCCCCATCTCATTCATGGTTGTGTTTGAAAGGAGGGAAAAGATCTACTGGTGATTACCACATGAAAATAACCTGCCCATCCTGTAAAAGAAGAATAAAACTTCAAAGAGGGGAAAAAAGACAATGTCACTGTGGTAACTGGTTAGATTACCGAAGTTTCTTTCGATTACGCACTCCTTATGATGTCTACTTACTTGATGCAAATATCATGATCTACGCAAAAGATAATCCAACTTATCAGGGAGAGATGTGCAGGAAAATATTGTCTGTGAAAACGGCATCTATCCATATGGGAACGACTACTGAAATCATCAAGGAAATCGGACCAATTGTTAAAAAACAGCTTCCAGATACCCTTCACATCTATAAATCTGGGAAGATTTTAAAGACATTGGAACGATTAAAAGCAACTGGTTTCAAACAACCATCTCAAGCAGATCTCTCTTTGATTCAAGCTGCAATTGAGCATCCTGAAATCCATGGTATTATCACTTATGACCGAGATTTCAATCGAATTGCTACTGCTGGTTTTGTGGAAAAACATTCCAGTAGAAAATTTTTGATAATTACTGCCGCTGCATTCATCAAAAAATTCAATCGATCCCTCAAATAAAACAAAAAAATCTAATATAGAGATACTCAATTGGGACAACTCAATAACTATGACTGTAATCACGGCATCAAGAAAACAATCCCTTTTTCAAAAACATTGGATCCATCTTATTTTAAGAGCACTCCGACTTCATTTTTTCCAAGACGTTTCAACTTCCCAACTTGTCACTGAAAGCTATGATACGATTGCAACTAGTTATGACGATACATGGACGACACATATGCGAGATAAAAGCATTGCTCTTATCGATAGACTTAATCTTACTACCATAGAATCGGCTCTTGATCTCTGCTGTGGTACAGGATTTATAACCCACATACTTTCAAAATATTCAATTGAAAAGCCAATTGGTGTTGATCAAAGTCAGGGGATGCTTTCCATCGCAAGAAAACAATATTTTAATTCTTGCGAATTTAAACATTCTGACGTTATAAATTACTTAAGAGATCAACAGGATAAAAAATTTGATGTTGTCACCTGCTTTTGGGCTCTAGGTTATAGTAAACCTTTTCAAATAATCAAAGGGGCTTACAATATTCTTAAACCAAATGGTACATTTGCAGTTATCGATAATACCTTATGGTCAATCAAAGAGACTATTTGGCCTGTTATCGTCACTGCAGCTGAAGATCCAACAATGTTTCATAGCATGTTTAATATTCGTTTTCTTCCCACGATTGGCTCACTAAAAAGACGATTGTCTCTTGCAGGATTTCAACACATTAATGTTTGGGATGGGAATAAAACGTATTGGGTAAAAAATGGCAACGAAGCGGTGAAACGCTTACATGACACTGGAGCCTTCGCAGGATTGGAACGATGCATCTATCCACATCGAAAAGAAGAATTCAATAAAAGATTCATCTCCAATTTAGAAGAAATGTATCATACAGAAAAAGGCATTCCTATAACGCATCGGTATATCGCCGCAATTGCAAAAAAAGGCAAATAAATCCCACTTTCCGCACATCTTTTTACAATTTTTTAAATTAGTCTCCAACAGGAGAAAAAAACCATCTAAAAGAAAAGATCGGAGTCAAAAACTGTTTGCTTAAGTGATTGAATTACCTAGCATTCCCTCATTTTTGAATGAAATATTTATGAACTTTCACGTCATTAGTAACTTAGAAAAAAGATATGAAATAAGGGTAAATCTGAACAGATCATAAAAGCTTTCACTCCTAATAAATTACTGAAAAATCAGAAAAAATAGATTTTTTAAAATCAAAGTGCGGAATGTGGGATAAATAATCATTATTCATTTTTTCTTTTTCAGAAATCTATACATCTTAGGTAATTCTATATGTTCTTCAATCGGAGGGATCAATATATCCGCTTCTGAAAGAGAAAGAGGTAATGATTTCTTTTCACCTATTTTTGGGGCAATACGTTTCATAATGCAATAGGTTCTTGGCTGTGAAAAATAATCATTCATTCGTCTCCAAATATCAGTTAATAATTCATCTTTAACAGACCCAAAGGAAATCGGTGTTAAATCACAAGGACATACATTCCCACTTGCATCAATGAAACAATGATGGTACCCTGCACCACATCCAAATAATTCTGCTGATTCAATATAGGAAAAACTTTCAACAACCGGGCCAGATCGGTTCTTATTCATTGCTTTATGAAATCTTGTAAGATAATTGTATTCAGTTGATCCGAGCATTTCATCAGTGTTTCCCAAACCGCCCCCTGTCGCAACATAAGGAATTACACGAAGTTCATCGACATTATAATCTTCAGCAAATTCATATATTTTTTCAATCTCTTCATTTTTAATCTTACTTTTTGAAGCAACTATTGAAATTGCAGTGTATAATCCAACTTCATGGGCAATCTCTAAAGCATTGACTGCTTTTTTAAAAGAACCTGGATGATGTCGAATACAGTTATGAGTTCGTTCATTTGCACTTTCAAATCCTACGGTAAGCCAATCCAATCCGGCTTTCTTTAATCTCTCCGCTCGATTTAATGTTAATCCATGTCCTGTTGTAAACAATATCGTGGCCATCTCTGGTTTACATGCTGAAACCAGCGTCTCCAGATCGTTTCGAAGAAGTGGTTCACCACCAGTAAATCCCATCAGTGAACAGCCAAGATTTTTTACTTGTTGGATCAATTCTAGACTTTCTTTAGAATCCAATTCAGGCTCATTTCGTTTCGCATAACTGCAATGATTGCAGGAACAAGGACAAATGCCAGTAACCGCATAATAAACTTGAAATGGAATATGGGCATCTGAAAAGGCTGCATGTAACAACCGCCCATGGGGAATCGATGGCCACGGAGGAATAAATGAATTAATTCGTAATTTATCATCAAATTTATGCACTTTTTCATTATGTAACCATGAATGAAAATACTTCATTCCGCTAAGGGAAAAATACGGAAGATATGCAAATCCCATACGAATACGATCAAGGAGGGTTGCCCGAATAGCCATAGGTGCCCATTCATTTAACATTCATTCTCTATTTAAAACCAAGTGTAGTTTTTTCTCAAAGTAACAAAATCTGATGATTCCATATAACAATAAATCCCATCGACTTTCGTTTTCATTTTAACAAAAGCATTTACAATTGTTTTGATGTAAACTAGGTAGAATCATTTAATCATTAAAGATGTGAGTCGATGAATGCCAACACCAGTTATCGAAGCCCACAGAGGAAAAACAAATAAGATATTTCCATGAAAAGTAATGATTACTAATAACGTAATCACCGTGACTAATTGTGCGGTTTGCACGCGTTTCACAGATAAATGTAATAATGAAGGATCTTTGGAAACTTGTTTTTTCTCAGTTGTTGTAGTTACCAAAAAAAGAAGTCCGCTTGATATCGCTATATATACAAGAATAAATGGGGAGGGATCTAAAAAAACCCAAGCTTCTGGTTTGATAAAGAATAAAAGCAAAAAACTTGGTATTAATGGAAGAGAAAGAAAAGATAAACCAGGTTGTTTTTTTGGCAACAATGAAGTCAAAATGATGATAAGTATTGCAAGAGGTAAAATGAGAAGTGCAGAAGTGAGAAGTGCTGAAAATATACTGAGAAAAACAAAAAAAACCACATCCGTATTCGTCGATGGTTTACCTGGCGTTTGATTAATGAGTCTTATTCCTATGAGGAACCAGAGTAACATAAAAACATTACCATACCCAAAGGTGATCGGAAGGAATAATAAGGGGATGCCAAAGAAAGCAGCGTAATCATGGAATGGATCAATTTCCCTACCAAAAGCCCAGCAGAAAAAAACAAAAAGCATTTGAAGAAAGCTGGGAAGAACACTTTGAAAGATACTTTTCCCCGAATAGATGTGCCAACCAAAAGTAAACAGAAATACAAGAAGTAGCAACATTATCAGTATTCTATTGGTGGTATACCCAAGATCAAGTTTACGAGCAAGGGTAAAATCATCAGAGGATTCAGAAGACATCAAAATAGGAATAAAATTATCATTCATAATATGTATGATAAAATTATTCTCAGGTTTTTGTTAAGAACCTGTTTAGAAAAAAATTAAAAAAAGGAAAAGAATCTGTTTGAAAAATATTACTAATATTTACAATATTCTTTATTTTTGACAGAATTATTTAAATACTTATAGAGTATTAAAATAGCGTAAGGGGTCATAACGGAGGTAAAAATATGAAGAAAAATAGAAATATAAAGATTGGAATAGTAACAAGCGCAGTTATTACACTGATAATTGCCACATCGTTTCAAAGCATTGCAACAATATCTCAAGATGAAACTGAGTTTATAGAAGTTACCATAAATAATCTTAATGATAAGACAATACGTCAACAAACAGTCACACTTGATGAACTCATAGCTTTTTTTGAACCAATCAATCATCAAGACGAAAAAGACATACATTATTTTTTACAATCTAGATTGAATCAACTTCAAGATACGAATCTTATCTCTGAAGAAGAAAAAAATATGTTACAGCAACAATTCAAACTCTCCTCGCAGTCTTATTCTCATTCAGGTATCTATCCACAAGGCATATTTTTTGACCTGCTCAATGTTTTCAACGGATTTGGGTTTGCAATCAAAGGAGAAAAAACTCAATCGTTTCTAGATTTACCCGTCATGCAGTTTCCATTTCTTAATAATAACATAACTGCTCTTTTCTCCGGATTTAATTCATTTCTAGGTGATGGTTTTGTGTTCACCCTTGGCACCAACGGTTTTAGATTTATTTATAACTATGATCGCGATGAATACGCTTTCCCTTATTTCTCAAACGTTAAAGGATGGTTCATTGGTTATACTGGAATACTTCTAGAAGCAACAGTTTCTGATACTTTTGGAGAACAGTATGAAGGAAATTATATCATAGGCATTGGTATGAACGTAATAACACTATGGAATGAAAATTAAATATCTCTATAGAATTACTGAATTCTCTTCGTTTAATACATAAAAAACCCATAAAGCGTTTGTGAAGAATCTCATAAATGTACGATAATAAATCGCCTTGAATCAGTCAGATCTCCTCTGATATCTAACATGATTCTCTTTAGAGCATCCTCTAAAAACCCTTTAGAAACAATTTTAACTGAATATATACATAAGATTTTTCCATGAGAATCGCCCATATTTCCGATATTCACTGTCACAAAGGCAATGATTTCAATCAAGATATGTTTACCAAAGCAACTCTTCTTCTAAATAAATACGATGCAGATCTTGTTTTTATAAGTGGGGATCTTACAACAATGGGTTTACTATCAGAATATGAAATGGCTGAAAGAAAACTTGAAGAGATAACTGGTGAAAAAGTAATCGTTCCAGGAAATCACGATGAACGAAATCTTGGATTTAAATTATTCCCGGAGTTTTTCAAAGAACCTGATTTCATTAAAACATTTCAGAATATAAATTTAATCGGTCTTGCTTCTAGCGAACCAGATAAGGACGATGGACATCTTGGTAGAGGACGACATAAGCTAATCGAAGAAGGATTAACAAAGAACAACAATCTTACCATTATAGGTTTTCATCACCATGTCATCCCCATACCAAATTCAGGTAGGGAAACTAACATTATCGAAGATGCAGGAGAAACCCTTGATATTTTACTTAAAACAAAAACACCACTTGTCTTAATGGGCCATAGACATGTACCCTATGCAGTACAGATGCATAAGACAATCCTAGTCAATGCAGGTACTTTTTCCTGTACAAGAACTAGAGCACATTTTGGAAACACATTTAATATCATCGACATCAAAGGAGGAATTATCAACATCAAGGTGATAGATATCAGAAAAAGAACCGAAAAACAACTCATCCGATTTGACATAGAAAAGAATTGTTATCAAAATGCGTTATATGATTGATCATGGAAAGTTAACAACAATCTTTGAATAATGATAGGAATAAAAAGGATTGGATTGATTCATACATGTAGTGGAAAAAATACCTCTTAGGAAAAATCAAAAAGATCAGGTTGAATCTCAATTTTTATAATTTCAAAAGTACATTTTGGTTTTTTTCCTTCAAAAATAAAAAATAAAGGTCATTTTTGGAATTTTGTAGTAAAAATCCAAAGAGGGGTTTTTACAATGAGAAGATTTATGTTAATATGGAGAGCGGCAGATTTGTATATAATGTACTTTTAGTTTTAAATCTCATCCCATCCCTCTCAATACAGGATTACTCCGCCGCTTTCCCTCCTTTCCGAATCAATTAAAAAAAATTTGTTGATAAAGATAGTTTTATATTAGAGAATTGAGCATAAATAAAAATA